>JBAYVV010000091.1:0-15584 GCA_041674465.1 Sterolibacterium sp. | reverse complement strand
CGCCCGCACTGTTTCACACTCGCCGGCTGCCAACCCGCCGCAGCAACGGAGCGACCATCGATCAATGACTCAAATCAACACGTTCCCGCAATTCCTTGCCGGCCTTGAAATGCGGCACATACTTCTCGGCAACCTGCACTTTCTCGCCTGACTTGGGATTGCGTCCGACGCGCGGTGGCCGATAGTTCAGCGCGAAGCTGCCGAAGCCGCGAATTTCGATACGCTCGCCGCGCGCCAGCGCTGCGGCCATCGCATCGAGAATCATCTTCACGGCAAAATCAGCATCTTTCGCCACCAACTGCGGAAACCGCGCCGCCAATCTGTCAATCAACTCTGATTTGGTCATGGCCAACTCGTCGGCTATTGCTGCGGGTTGTTCAACTTGGCTTTGAGCAAAGCGCCGAGACTGGTCGTGCCAGTTGAAGCAGAACCGCTTTCGGCTGCCAGTTTCTGCATTGCTTCGCTTTGTTCGGCTTGGTCCTTGGCCTTGATCGAAAGATTGATGCTGCGCGTCTTGCGATCAACGTTGATGATCATTGCCTCGACTGCATCGCCTTCCTTGAACAAGGTGCGCAAGTCGTCGATCCGATCCCGGGTGGCTTCGGACGCACGCAGATAGCCCTCGACGTCGCCGCCGAGATCGATGACCGCACCGCGAGCATCGATACTTTTGACGGTTCCCTTGACCATGCTGTTTTTGTCGTGGGTGGCCACAAAACTGGTGAATGGGTCGCCATCCATCTGCTTGATGCCGAGCGAAATGCGTTCCTTCTCGACGTCGATCGACAAAACCAGCGCCTCGACTTCATCACCTTTCTTGTATCTCTGCTTGGCTTCCTCGCCGCTGGAGGACCAGGACAGGTCGGACAGGTGCACCAGGCCATCGATACCGCCTGGCAGTCCGATGAATATGCCGAAGTCAGTGATTGACTTGATCTGGCCGCTGACCTTGTCTCCCTTCTTGTGGTTGATTGCGAAATCATCCCACGGGTTGGATTGGCACTGCTTCATGCCAAGCGATATGCGGCGGCGCTCCTCGTCGATTTCCAGGATCATCACCTCGACCTCGTCGCCCAACTGGACGACCTTGGAAGGATGGATGTTCTTGTTGGTCCAATCCATTTCCGAGACATGGACCAGACCTTCGATGCCCTGCTCGACTTCAACGAATGCACCGTAATCGGTGAGGTTCGTGACTTTGCCGAAAAGTCGGGTACCGGAGGGATAGCGACGGGCGATTCCGACCCATGGGTCGTCACCGAGCTGCTTCATGCCAAGGGAAACACGGTTCTTTTCCTGATCAAACTTGAGAATTTTGGCCTCAACCTCGTCGCCCACGGTAAGGACTTCCGAAGGATGACGCACGCGACGCCAGGCCAGGTCGGTGATATGCAGCAGGCCGTCAATGCCGCCAAGGTCAACAAAAGCGCCGTAGTCGGTGATGTTCTTGACGATGCCCTTGACGATCGTGCCTTCCTTGAGGTTTTCCAATAGCGTCTGACGCTCTTCGCCCTGGTTGGCTTCAAGCACGGCACGGCGCGACATGACGACATTATTGCGTTTACGATCCAGTTTGATGACCTTGAATTCGAATTCCTTGCCTTCAAACGGTGTGGTGTCCTTGACCGGACGGATGTCGACCAGCGATCCCGGCAGGAAGGCACGTATTCCGTTGATCATGACGGTCAGGCCGCCCTTGACCTTGCCTGTGATCATGCCCTTGACCAAGGTGCCTTCAGTCATGGCCTTGTCGAGATCGTTCCAGGCAGCGATGCGCTTGGCTTTCTCGCGCGACAAACGGGTTTCGCCGTAACCGTCTTCGAGCATCTCGATGGCGACCATGACGTAATCGCCTGGTTTGGCTTCAACTTCGCCGCGTTCGTTTTTGAATTCTTCGACAGCGATGAAACTTTCCGACTTGAGGCCGGCATTGACGACGACGTGATTATGATCAACGCGCACGACTTCCGCGGTGATGACTTCGCCAGCACGCATTTCCTGGCGCGACAGGCTTTCGGCAAAAAGGTCGGCAAAGCTTTCGTTGCCCGGCAGTGCTTCGATTGGGGTTGTAGCAGTGGACATAGATATGGTTGGATTAGGATCAATATGCCGCTTGCGGTTGGAGCATTCCATCGCCTGCGACAGTCAGTTGAAAACCGCCGCCTGACACTAGCGTGTCCGACGGCACCTTTGGATGCCTGATCCTCAACTGCCCAGGCGATCCGTGCTGCACGCGAAACTCAGCGTAAACGATCCTGGTACCAGCCCAGCACCGCCTGAACTGCCTGCTCGATCGACATTTGCGAGGTTTCGAGCAGTTCTGCATCCGCGCTTTTTTGCAGGGGAGCCACAGGGCGCGCAGCATCGCGTGCATCGCGCTCTAGCAGGTCCTGCAAAAGGGTCGCAATATTAGCAGATATCCCTTTTTCGATCAACTGCTTATGACGTCGCTCGGCGCGTGCTTCGGCAGAAGCCGTCAGGTAAACCTTGAGTATGGCGTCGAGGAACACCACTGTACTCATGTCACGCCCTTCCGCAACCAGTCCAGGCGCTTGCCGATAGCTGCGTTGACGTTGCAACAGTGCAGTGCGAACTGAAGGTAGCGCTGCGATCTTTGAAGCGCCGGTCGAGCAGGCTTCGCTGCGAATCGCATCGGTGACATCGTCGCTGGCCAGAAATATCCGCCCAGCCTTGAACTCGGCGGGCAAGTTGGAGGCCAGTGTCGCAACCTGTGTTTCATCGGAATAATCGACTGCTGCGCGTTGCGCGGCAAGCGCTACCAGGCGATAAAGCGAGCCACTGTCGAGATAGTGAAAGCCCAGCCGCTGCGCGACCAGTGCCGCAACCGTGCCTTTGCCCGAGGCAGATGGACCGTCAATGGCGATTACGGGTATGGAAGTAGTCATCTCACGAGTCTGGCGAATTCGCCGAAATAATTTGGAAAAGTTTTGGCAACGCAATCTGGCTGATTGATGCGGATATTCACCTGTCCCAGTGAAACCAGAGAAAAGCACATCGCCATTCGGTGATCATCGTATGTATCTATGGCCACACCACTATTCAAACGAACGGGTGGAATGATGCGCAGAAAATCGGCGCCCTCCTCAACCGTTGCACCAAGCTTGCGCAGTTCGGTCGCCATGGCGCTGATTCGATCCGTTTCCTTGACCCGCCACGAAGCGATGTTTCTTAAAACACAGGGTCCGTCGCTGAACAGGGCGAGCACAGCCAGGGTCATTGCCGCGTCGGGAATGTGATTGAAATCGCCGTCAAACGCCTTGAGCTTCCGATTTGTTGCTGCGCCGGCCTCTATCCAGTTGTCACCCGACGCGATGCTCGCGCCTATCGTTTGCAGGGTGTCGGCAAATGCAACATCGCCCTGGATACTGGTGCGGCCGACTCCCTCCACTCGGACCGGACCGCCCCCGATGACCCCTGCCGCCAGAAAGTAGGAAGCCGCCGATGCATCACCTTCGACATGAATTTCGCCGGGGCTCTGAAAAGCCTGGTTCCCGGCAATTGTGAAGTGCTGCCAACCGGAGTGTTCAATTTCAACCCCAAAACGCCGCATCAAATTGAGCGTGATGTCGATGTAGGGTTTGGAGATCAGTTCGCCGATGACTTCGATTCTGGTTTCTCTTCCCGTCCCCGGCAAAGCCATCAGCAAGGCGGTCAGAAACTGGGAAGAAACATCGCCGCGCACGCGTATCGGTTCGGACAGACTCAGCGTGCCTGGATTTATAGCCAGCGGCGGAAAGCCCACCTTCTCGAGATATCGAATTTCTGCGCCGAGATTGCACAGCGCATCGACCAGATCTGCAATCGGTCGTTCGTGCATGCGTGGCACACCGGATAATCGATAAGACCCTTGACTCAGCGCCAATGCCGCAGTCAAGGGACGGAAAGCAGTCCCGGCATTGCCAAGGAACAGGTCAGCCTGCTTCACGGGAAATGTCCCGGCGCAGCCGGTAACGCGGACCCTTGAGTTGCCGAACGTCTCGATCGTCACGCCCAGCACATGCAGCGCCGCCAACATGACACGAGTGTCATCGGAGTCGAGCAGATCGAGAATCTCTGTTACACCATTGGCCAGTCCGGCAAGCAGCAGGCAGCGGTTGGAGATGCTTTTTGATCCGGGCAAACGCACGCAGCCGGCAGCTTTGCTGGCTGCAGGCAAATCCAGGTAATCCGGTTTGGCTGATGCCAAGCTATTCACTCGCCCGATGGCAGCATTGATTCGAGCCAGGCGTCGCGCCGAGCGCGTGCACTGCCAAACATCGCTTCCAGGCCGTCCCCATCTGCCCTGGCCAGGAGAACTCGGGCACGCAGCAATTCATTTTGGAAAGCGTCAACTTCCTTGATCAGTGCAGCCCGGTTGGCAACACAGATGTCACGCCACATCTCCGGATGGCTGCTGGCAATGCGGGTGAAATCGCGGAATCCGCTGGCTGCAAAACTGAACAACTGCTCTGAGTTTTCACGTTCGGCAAACTGGTGAACCAGGGCATAGGCCAGCAGATGCGGCAAGTGACTGACTGCCGCAAAAGTGCCGTCATGTTCGTCCGGAGCCAAAGTGCTGACCTGGGCGCCGCAGATTTCCCAAATTTGTTGCACCTTCGCCAAACTAGTAGCGGTGTTTTCGGGTAACGGCGTGATGATCACCCGCTTGTCCCGATACAAATCCGCCTGGGCTGCCGCAACGCCGCTTTTTTCTGCACCGGCGATCGGGTGTGCGGGAATGAACTGGCCGATGTTGTCGCCCAATGCATTCCTTGCAGCAGCGATCACATCCTGCTTGGTACTGCCGCCATCGGTAACCAGCGTGGAAGGTCCGAGATGCGGAGCCATGGCTTGCATGACCTTCTCCATCTGTCCAACCGGCATGGCCAGCAAGACCAGGTCAGCACCGGCCAAGGCATCGTGCCAGTCACTGGTACCGCGGTCGATCACGCCAAGTTTTTGTGCCTGATCGAGCGTGGCTGTACTGCGCCCAACGCCAACTATCTCACTGACGGCGCTGGCAGCCTTGAGTGCCAGCGCAAATGAGCCGCCAATCAGCCCAACGCCACAGACAACGATTTTCTTTAGTTGAACCACCGGTACCCGCCTTTGCTTCAAGAGCGTGCGAGTGATTTTTCCAGCGCTTCGAGGAACTGCACGTTCTCCTTTTCGAGACCGATGGACACTCTTAAATATTCAGGCATGCCATAGCCTCCGAGCGGTCTGACAATGATGCCCTGCTTCAGCAGACTCTGATTGACTTTGCCTGCGTCACCCGCACGGAAAGTGATGAAATTGCCATGCGAGGGGATATGGTCGAGACCGATTCGTTTCAGTCCTGCCACGATTTGTTCAAGTCCGCGTCGGTTCAGTTCATAGCTCTCCGCAACGAAAACGTGGTCATCGAGGGCAGCTATAGCGGCGGCCAGCGCCAGGTTGTTGACATTGAAGGGTTGGCGCACACGATGCATCAGGTCGGCGATTTCCTTTGATGCCACGGCATAGCCCACGCGCAGACCTGCCAGCCCATAGACTTTGGAGAAAGTCCGGATGATGACAAGGTTGGGGAAATCGGACAGCCATCGAACAGTGTCTTCCCGAAGTGCCGGTAGCAGGTAATCGTTATAGGCCTCGTCCAGCACAACCACGACATTTTTGTTGAGACCTTGCAGGAAATTCTGAATTTGCTGGTAAGGCAGAAAAGTTCCGGTCGGGTTGTTCGGGTTGGCGATCCACAAGATCGTGGTGTCGGAACGCACGGCGGAAGCCATGGCAGACAGGTCATGACCAAAATTTTTGGCCGGGACCTGGATGCACTCCCCGCCTGCCGACATCGTTGCGAGGGGATAGACCGCGAAAGCATGCTGGGAAAACACCGCGGACCGGCCAGGCGCCATATAGACTCGCGCCACCAGATCCAGCACATCATTGGAACCATTGCCAAGTACGACTTGTCCCATATCGACGCCATAGCGTTCGGCAATTGCCAGGGTCAAATCATACTGATCGGGATAGCGCTCTATGCCGCTGATCGCCTGTTCCAATGCAATACGAGCCTTCGGGCTCATGCCCAGAGGATTTTCGTTGGAAGCAAGCTTGACAATCTTGTCCACGGGTATGCCTATGTCGCGCGACAACTGGGTGATCGGCTGACCCGGTTGATAAGGCGAGATGGCGCGAATATAGGATGGGGCCAAATCAGAAAAGCTCATGCGGAAGTCCTTCGGATGGGTTATGGAGTAGCTGCGGGATAGCTACCGAGAATTTTGACAAAGCCTGCACTTTCGCCGAGAGTCTTCAATGCAATAGCGACAGCGGCATCCTGCTGATGGCCTTCGATATCCACGAAAAATACGTATTCCCAGCGTCCGCCGCCAAAGCCGCGCGCCGGGCGCGATTCGAACTTGGTCATGGAGACACCTTGCGCCGCTAAAGGCGACAACAATGCCAGCATGGCACCGGGACGGTTTTGTGCGGAGCAGACGAAGGAAGTCTTGTCCTTTCCGGAAGGGCCGGCGTCATGTTCCGCAAGCACCAGGAAACGGGTGGTATTGTTGGGGTCATCTTCGATATTGGCCGCCAGAACCGGCAAGCCATACCGCTGTGCTGCAGCTTCACCCGCAATAGCACAGGATTCCGGGTCTTCCGCTGCCATTCTTGCGCCTTCGGCATTGCTTGCCACAGGCACTCTGGGCAGGTGGCCGAGACTGCGGTTGAGCCATTCATGGCATTGCGCCAACGACTGGGCGTGCGAATACAGGCGCTTCAAGACTGTCAGCGAATCCGCCTTGGAAAGCAGATTTTGGTGTATGCGCATAGAGACTTCGCCGCAGATTTTAAGTGGCGAACTCAGCAACAAGTCGAGCGTCCGTCCGATCGCGCCTTCACTGGAATTTTCGACCGGGACCACCGCATAATCAGCGTTACCCGCTTCCACCGCGCGAAAAGCATCGTCGATCGTTGCGCAGGGGGTCAGTCTGGGTATCGAACCGAAATGTTTATGTGCGGCAGTTTCCGAAAACGTGCCTTCAGGACCAAGGTAAGCGACGCGCAACGCCTGCTCCAGAGCAAGGCAGGCGGACATGATTTCGCGAAAAATCTTCTGTATCGATGCCTCGGGCAATGGCCCCGGATTGTTTGCAGCAATTCGCCGCAGTACCTGCGCCTCGCGTTCGGGCCGATAGAGATTGCCCTGCTTGATTTCGCCAATGCGATGAGCAAGCTGCGCACGCTGGCTGATAAGGCGCAACACTTCCTCATCGATGCCGTCGATGCCCTGGCGCAGCTTGGCTAGCTCATCCTGTCCTCCCGCCACGTTCTAGGATTCCAGCGGCAGGTAGCGAACCGCCAGTACTCCGGGTATGGCTGCGATTGAAGTCACCACCTTCTTCGGCACTGCGCTGTCGGTATCGACCAGCGTGTAGGCCAAGTCACCCTTCGACTTGTTGATCATGTCGTGAATGTTGAGCTTGGCTTGCGCCATCACGGTGGAAATCTGCCCGACCATGTTGGGGACGTTGCTGTTGGCGATAGCCAGGCGATAAGAGGATTCGCGCGGCAAAACCACATTCGGGAAATTCACTGCGTTCTGGATGTTGCCGTGCTCAAGGTAATCGCGCACTTGATCGGCCACCATGATCGCGCAATTCTCCTCCGCTTCTCCAGTCGAAGCGCCAAGGTGCGGCAAGGAAATCACGCGGGGATTGCGAACAACTTTCGGACCGGGGAAATCGGAAACATAGCAGCCCAGTTTCTTGGCTTCCAGGGCGGCCAGCACGGCATCCACATTGACCACCGGGTCGCGCGAAAAGTTGAGCAGCACCGCCTCGGCCTTCATTTGCCCAATATTTTCGGCGTTGACCAGATTGCGCGTGGCATCGACCAGCGGGACATGCAGTGAGACAAAGTCGCATTTCTTCAGCACCTCGGCCACGCTGTTGGCCTTCTTCACCTGCGACGGCAGGCTCCAGGCAGCATCCACAGAAATCTCGGGATCATGGCCATATACCTCCATGCCCAGTTTGATTGCCGCGTCGGCGACCAGGCAGCCGATCTTGCCCAGACCAATCACGCCCAGCGTATGCCCGGCCAGTTCGTAGCCGGCGTAGGTCTTCTTGCCGTCCTCGACTTTCTTTTCCATCTCCGGGTCAGCCGGATCCAGAGCGCCGACAAAATCAATGGCGCCGCGCAAGTTTCTGGCCGCCATCAACATACCGGCGAGCACCAGTTCCTTGACGGCATTGGCGTTGGCGCCCGGCGCATTGAACACCGGCACGCCACGGGCGGACATGGGTTTCACCGGGATGTTGTTGGTCCCCGAACCGGCGCGACCAATCGCCTTGACGCTGGCCGGAATGTCGAGTTTATGCATGTCGGCGGAACGCACCAGCACCGCGTCCGGATCGGTCACATCCTTGGAACAGTCGTAGTTGTCGGCGGGCAGGCGTTTCAGGCCATTTTGCGAAATCTTGTTGAGGATAAGAATCTTGAATTGATTAGCCATGATTTTTCTCGAACTCCTTCATGTATTCGACCAGCGTCTTGACACCTTCCAGCGACATCGCGTTATAGATCGAGGCACGCATGCCGCCGACCGAGCGATGGCCTTTCAGCTGCACCATGCCGCGTGCCTTCGCGCCCTTGAGGAATTCCTCGTCCAGTTCGGCATTCTTGAGTGTGAAAGGAATATTCATGCGTGAGCGATCCTGCTTGCGCACCGGGTTCTGGAAGAATTTGCTCTGATCGAGGAAGTCGTACAGCAATGCAGACTTTTCGATGTTCTTCTTTTCCATCGCGGCCAGGCCGCCCTGCTTCTTGAGCCACTGGAACACCAGCCCTGCGATGTAGATGCCGTAGGTCGGCGGCGTGTTGTACATCGACTCATTTTCAGCATGGGTTTTATAGTCGAGCATGGTCGGCGGCGTCGGGCTTCCTTTGCCGATCAGATCATCGCGCACGACAACAATGGTGAGTCCGGCGGGGCCGATATTCTTTTGCGCACCGGCATAGATCATGCCGTATTTGGAAACATCGACCGGGCGCGACAGAATATTCGAGGACATGTCGCAAATCAGCGGCACGTTGCCGGTATTTGGAATCCATTGGAATTCGACACCGCCGATGGTCTCGTTGGCAGTGTAATGCACATAGGCCGCATCAGGGTTGAGCTTCCACTCGGATTGCGCCGGCGCATAGGTAAATTTCTGGTCTTCTGCCGAGGCGACGGTATTCACCGTGCAGAACGTTTTGGCTTCCTTGATGGCTTTCTTGGCCCACTCGCCGGTATGCACATAATCGGCAGAAGTTTTGCCGGCCAGCAAGTTCATCGGGATCATCTCGAACTGCAGCGTGGCGCCACCTTGCAGGAACAGCACCTTGTAATTTGCGGGGATTGCCAGCAGTTCACGCAAGTCGGCTTCAGCGGCAGCCGCGATTGACATGAACTCCTTGCCACGATGGCTCATTTCCATGACCGACTGGCCACTGCCATGCCAATCGAGCATTTCAGAAGCAGCTTCCTTCAGGACATCTTCGGGCAGGGCAGCGGGACCTGCGCTAAAGTTAATTGCACGTGCCATATTTACTCTCCTTGGTCTAGGTCTTCGGTTTCAATAATCTTCTCTATTCCTGCTAGTTTGGTGCCATCGTCAAGATTTATCAATGTAACGCCCTGTGTCGAGCGTCCCATTTCGCGTATCTCTTTAACCAGTGTGCGAATCAGCACACCGCCCGTCGAGATCAGCATCAATTCATCGTCAGGCTGCACCAGCAAGGCGCCGACTACCACACCGTTGCGTTCGCTGGTGTGGATCGCGATCATGCCTTTGGTGCCACGGCCATGCCGTGTATACTCGGCGATGGGCGTGCGTTTTCCGAAACCGTTTTCAGTGGCGGTAAGGACCGAGAAATTCTCGTTCGCCGCAACCAGCATGGAAATCACCCTCTGTCCGACATCGAGTTGCATCCCGCGCACACCGCGCGCGTTGCGTCCCATGGCACGCACGTCCTCTTCGGCAAAGCGCACGGTCTTGCCAGCGTTGGAGAACAGCATCACATCGTAGCTGCCGTCGGTGATTGCGACACCGATCAGGAAATCCCCCTCGTCGAGACCGACCGCGATAATGCCGGCCTTGCGCGGGTTGGAAAAATCCGACAAAGGTGTTTTCTTGACAGTGCCCATGGCGGTTGCCATGAAAACATAATGATTCTCGTCGAATTCCTTGACAGGCAGAACCGCCGTGATTTTCTCGCCCTCCTCGAGCGGGAACAGGTTCACGATCGGTTTGCCGAGGCTCGCACGGCTGCCTTGCGGCACTTCATAGACCTTGTGCCAGTAGACGCGGCCGCGGTTGGAAAAACACAGAATGAAGTCGTGCGTATTGGCGACGAACAAGCGGTCGACAAAGTCGTCTTCCTTGATGGCCGCCGCTTGTCTGCCGCGCCCGCCGCGCTTTTGCGACTTGTACTCGGTGAGTGGTTGCGCCTTGATGTAGCCGCCGTGTGAGAGCATGACGACCATGTCCTGCGGTGTAATCAAGTCCTCGATACCGAAATCCTGGGTGTTCAACACGATCTCGGTGCGGCGCTTGTCACCGAACTGCGTTTGAACGGCAGTCAGTTCGTCGCTGATGATTTGAGTGATGCGTTCAGGCCGCGCCAGGATATCGAGCAGGTCGGCGATGATTTCCATTACGTCCTTGTATTCGTTGAAAATCTTTTCCTGTTCCAGACCGGTCAGGCGCTGCAGGCGCAATTCCAGTATGGCCTGAGCCTGAACATCAGAAAGCAGGTAGCCGCGTTTCGACATGCCGAATTCAGGAGCAAGACCTTCGGGACGAGAAGCTTCGGCGGCTGCCCGCATCAGCATGTCCTCGACCAGAGACGAAGGCCAGGTGCGCCCCATCAAGCCCTGTTTGGCTTCGGCAGGGGTGGGTGCCGCCTTGATCAAGGCGATGATCTCATCGACATTCGACAGCGCCACGGCCAAGCCTTCCAGAATGTGGCCGCGGTCTCTTGCCTTTCTCAATTCAAACACGGTGCGTCGGGTTACCACTTCGCGTCGGTGCGCCAGGAACGCAACCAGCATTTCCTTCAGATTCAGCAAACGCGGACGGCCCTCGCACAGCGCCACCATGTTCATGCCGAAAGAATCCTGCAGTTGCGTATGCTTGTAGAGGTTGTTGAGGATTACATCGGGCACTTCGCCGCGCTTGAGTTCGATGACCACGCGCATGCCCGATTTATCGGATTCGTCCTGAAGATGCGTGATGCCTTCGATGCGCTTCTCGTTGACCAGTTCAGCGATTTTTTCCAGGAGCGTCTTCTTGTTAACCTGGTAGGGCAATTCATCGATGATGATCGCCTGCTTTCCGCCTTTTTCCAATTCCTCGATATGCGTTCGACCGCGCATGATGACTCTGCCGCGACCGGTCAGATAGCCTTCACGCACACCCGAAGTGCCATAAATCAATCCGGCCGTGGGAAAGTCTGGTGCCGGAATGATTTCAATCAATTTTTCGATGCTGATTTCCGGATCGCCGAGCAACGCCAGGCAGGCGTCTATCACTTCGCCAAGATTGTGCGGCGGGATATTGGTCGCCATGCCAACGGCAATTCCGGAACTGCCGTTGATGAGCAGATTCGGGATCTTGGCCGGCAAGACGAGCGGCTCATGTTCCGAACCATCGTAGTTCGGCCCGTAATCAACTGTTTCCTTATCTAGGTCCGCCAGCAGTTCATGGCCGATACGCGCCATGCGTATCTCGGTATAGCGCATTGCCGCCGCGTTGTCGCCGTCAACTGAACCGAAATTGCCCTGTCCATCGACCAGCATGTAGCGCAGCGAAAAATCCTGCGCCATACGCACTATCGTGTCATACACCGCCGTATCGCCATGCGGATGGTATTTACCGATGACGTCGCCGACGATGCGTGCCGATTTCTTGTAGGCCTTGTTCCAGTCATTGCTGAGTTCGTGCATCGCGTAAAGCACGCGACGATGCACAGGCTTGAGCCCATCGCGCACATCCGGCAAGGCGCGTCCTACGATAACGCTCATGGCGTAATCGAGATAGGAGTGGCGCATCTCCTCTTCTAAGCTGATAGGGAGAGTTTCTTTGGCAAACTGGTTCGTCATCTTGGGGAGTTCCGCGGCACAGCCGGCATGGGCACCTAGTAAATCGCTGTGATTTTATCATGCCCCGCCCTTTAGTTCCTGCCCGTTTTGGAACCGATTCGGGGCATTGGTGGTACCTGCGCAGCGCTTGATAACTAAAAGGAAATGCTGAAAATGGCATCTTTTCATTCGCTCATCAGAGGAGTATCGGGAAGATCATCAAGACTGCGCAATAGAAGGGTATTCCCCCATGCTGATGTCCATATCCAATCCAGTACCCCAGAACCAAATGCGGGCACTAGTCAGTCGATCCGTCTTAAATGTTATGGCCGCGGTTTGTATCACGCTGGCGACGCTGCCCATGGTTCACGCTACGGAAAAGTTGGCCGTGCAGACTAATCGTCACAAGGCTGCAGTGAAGAAAGGCCCTCAGCGGGTTGCCAAAGCCACGAAGCTCAAGAAAACTGCGATCCATACCAGTAGGACCGCGACAAAAACCGGTGCAGGAAAGAAATCCGCTTCAAAGTCCCGGTCAAGTTCGCTCAAACTGTCAAGAAATATTGAATCATCCAAGCAAGAGACACCGCAAACAGTCCAGCCCAAGCCAAAGCAGTTCAATCAAACCAGCCCAAAGTTGCCACAGGACTTGAGCGAGCCGCCTTTGCAAATCGGGAAAACCCTGTACCAACGCAATGGCGAAATTCGCCAAATGGAATCGCAGTAATCGAAACATTCGATATCTGGCAGCAAGGACAGGTTCAAGTGATTCCGGTTGTTTGACATCGCGATTACTTTTGAGAGTGGAATTTAAAATGACGGCATACGTAAAAATCGACTTCGTTTCCGATATCTCCTGCCCATGGTGTGCCATCGGTCTTTACGCACTGGAGGCAGCTCTGAAGCATCTGGGAAGCGAAATTAAAGCCGAGATCCATTTTCAGCCTTTTGAATTGAATCCTGGCATGCCACAGGGCGGCCAGGATATCACCGAGCACCTGACTCAAAAATATGGTTCAACCCCAGAGCAACAGGCTGAAATCCGCGAAACCATCCGTCTGCGTGGCGCCGAACTGGGCTTCATATTTCGCAAGGAAGGACGCGATCGCATCTACAATACTTTCGATGCCCATCGTCTGCTGCACTGGGCCGGTTTGCCTGAGTCGCAACCCGCTGATCTGCAGCCCGCTCTAAAGAAAGCCATGCTTCATGCCTATTTCACCGAGGGGGAAAGCCCAGAATCTCATGATGTGCTGCTCCGCCTGGTCGGTGAAGTTGGTCTGAACGTTGCGCGAGCCCAGAAAATTCTGGGCAGCAATGAATACGCTGCGGCGGTTAGAGAACAGGAGCACTCTTACACGAAGGCCGGCATCCACTCCGTACCCGCTGTCATCATCAACGAAAAGTTTTTAATCTCAGGGGGACAGCCTGTAGAGGTTTTCGAGAGGTCGCTACGTCAGCTTGTTGCTGAGCAACTGTAAAACAAGCATGCGGCGCGCTTATACCGTTTGACTTCCGGACTCTTGCCACAGTGCACGAGCCAATGCTTTCCATGCTGGCCCGCCGTGGGTGAGCATGCCTTCCTCCGCACTCTGACGCATGATGGTCAGCATCAGCTGAGCTAAACCGAATAGTTCGAATTTTGCCAAAGCCGCGAAATCGCCAGGGTGCCTTTGATGCATGCCAGTCAGAGCGTCAAAGTCAAGCGCCTCTCGGGCCAAAGCGCGAACCTGAACTTCGTTCTTCCAATCAATACCAAGCACGATGCCCTTGCGCATGATTTCGCGCTCAATTTCCTCAGCTTCGCGGCGGTAGTTCTCGAACTCTGGCACTTGGCGTTTTCCTTGAATATCCTCGCCGGTTTGATTTGGTGAGGCATAAATGATAAGGGGCTAGCTTTCGCTAACCCCCTGATGTATTGGCGCGCCCGGAGCGATTCGAACGCCCGACCCCTTGGTTCGTAGCCAAGTACTCTATCCATCTGAGCTACGGGCGCAAATACAGAGCGGATTATATCGGCTTGATGGATTTACCTCAAGCAGCAAAATCTGCGCACGAGGGACGAAGGCATCCTTTTCAGTCAATCGGCATAATCGTAAGGGTGAATGGCCGGCTCAGGCCTCTGGCAGCACGACAACTTTTCCCAAAATCTGGCGGTTGGCCATGCGCATCATGGCTCCTGCAGCACCGTTCAGCGGCACCCTGTCGCTGATAACCGGCTTGATTTTTCCGCTTGCGAACCATTCCAAGAGTTGCTGCATGTTATTCAAATGCCCTTGGGGATTATGCTTGACCGAGTCTCCCCAATACACGCCGACAATCGACCGCTCCTTGAGTAGGGCGAGATTGATCGGAATTTTCGGGATTTCACCGCTGGCAAAGCCGATCACCAACAATCGGCCACCCCAAGCTGTGGCGCGTAAAGCAAGTTCAGTGTATTGACCGCCAACCGGATCATAAACCACATCAACGCCTCTTGATTCGGTCAGTTGATTGATGCGATCACGCAAATTTTCCGTTTCGTAATTGATCGTTTCATCCGCGCCGAGTTTCCTGCAAAGCGCTAATTTTGAATCGCTTGAAGCAGCCGCCATCACGCGGGCGCCCATGGCCTTGCCAATTTCTATCGCGGACACACCGACGCCTCCTGCGGCACCAAGCACCAGCAGGGATTCGCCTAGCTGAAGTCGGCCGCAATCACGCAAGGCATGCAGCGATGTGGCGTAGGTCAGAACGAAGGCGGCACCGGTGTCGAAATCCATCCCCGTGGGCAAAGTCATGATGCGCTCGGCATCGGCAACGGCCTTTTCAGCAAAACCACCCAAGCCATAGGCGATGACCCGGTCACCAATCTTGTAGTTGGTGACCTCGGAACCCACCGCGCTGACGACACCGGAAAATTCAGCTCCCGGAGTGAACGGCAGCGGAGGCTTGAATTGATAGATGCCCTGAACCATCAGCGCGTCGGGGAAATTTAGCGCAGCCGCCTCGACATCGATCAGTACCTGCTTTGCTTTTGGCTTTGGTTCCGCAATCTCTTGCACGCTGAGCTGCTCGAGTGGTCCGAAGTTACTGCATACCAGCGCTTTCATGCGATCTCCAGGGGATAGTGCTGCTGTTTCACAAGATCTGCGCGGAAATGACAGGCGCGCCGTCCGGTCTCACGGAAACTGGACGGCTATGATAAACGCTGGAAGGGACCACGGAACGTCATGGCTCAGACACGGGCATCGATGCTGAGCCAAAGTATACCTGGGGAGAGATGAATCCCCTGGTCCTGATGATGCAAGAGGATCAGGGGGTCAGCGCAAGGCCTGGCGAGCAAGCCAAATTGAGGTCAATCGCCTCTGAGGTTTTGGACGTTAAAGGTTTCCTTGGGGACGAGTTTTGCGTCGATGATAGCGTGCAAACGGAGGTTGGTGCAGTGGTTGGACTGCACGTCGGTCATCGAGGCGGTGGAATACACGGCCAT
>JBAYVV010000090.1:0-15663 GCA_041674465.1 Sterolibacterium sp. | reverse complement strand
CGGAAATTCCCGCCACCGGTTCGTGCTGGATGCAGCAATAGAGATCGCAGCGGAGAACTTGACTCGCTATTCCCTCTGCGCCGCCGAGCGGAAGGCGGAGGCAGCAGGAAGCTCCAGGGCTACAGGTATAATCACACCCATGTCCTTCAATCCCCAAACCCATTTGCGCCAACTGCTGACCGATGCGCTGGCAAGCGTCGCGCCGGGTCAGCATGACATTGCGATCCTGCTGGAACGCCCCAAGCAGGCGAGTCATGGTGATTTTGCAAGCAACCTGGCGCTGCAACTGGCGAAAACCCTCAAAGCCAATCCGCGTGAAATTGCGCAACGACTGGTGCGCGAAATCGCGGTGTCGCCCTGGGTCAACCAGGTTGAGGTTGCCGGCGCGGGCTTCATCAATTTCCATCTTGCTCCCGCCGCCAAGACCCAGGTGGTCAGGGACATCATGGAACAGGGGGAGGCATACGGCCGCGGCACGTTGGGCAAAGGCCAGCGCATTCAGGTCGAATTCGTGTCAGCCAATCCGACCGGCCCGCTGCACGTCGGCCATGGGCGCAGCGCGAGCTTTGGCGCCAGCCTGGCCAACCTGCTGAGCTGGGCCGGCTATGCAGTCAAGTGCGAATACTATGTCAATGATGCCGGCCGACAGATGGACATCCTGGCGCTATCGACCTGGCTGCGCTATCTGGACCTGTGCGGCGAAGAACTGCCTTTCCCTCCCAACGCCTACCAGGGCGACTATGTCATCGACATGGCGCGGCAGATGCAGGCCGCACACGGGCAGCGCTACCGCCATTCGGCCGAGGCGCTGCGTGCCTGCGTTGCGCAATCCGACGACATTGAGGCACAACTCGACAGCCTGATCCTGGCCGCCAAGGATCTGCTCGGCGAGGACTGGGCCTATATCCACCAGCATGCCCTCACCGAACAATTGGCCGATTGCCGCACCGACCTCGAAGCGTTCGGTGTGCATTACGACCAGTGGTTTTCCGAACGCTCGCTCTACGACACCGGCATGGTGGCGCAAGCGATGGAACGCCTGGAGAAGAACGGTCACATCTACCTGCAGGATGGCGCCAAGTGGTTCCGCTCCACGGCCTTCGGCGACGAGAAGGATCGCGTGGTCCAGCGCGACAACGGCTTGTTCACCTATTTCGCCTCGGACATCGCCTACCATCTCAACAAGCTGGAACGCGGCTTCGACAAGATCATCGACATCTGGGGCGCCGACCATCACGGCTACATCCCGCGCGTGCGCGGTGCTCTGCGTGCGCTGGGTTGCGACGACGGCAAGCTGGATGTGATCCTGGTGCAATTCGTCTCGCTCTGGCATGGCAAGGAGAAGGTCTCGATGTCTACGCGCTCGGGACAGTTCGTGACCTTGCGCGAACTGCGTGCCGAAGTCGGAGACGACGCCTGCCGCTTTTTCTATCTGCTCAGGAAGGCCGACCAGGCGCTTGATTTCGATCTTGACCTGGCCAAATCGCAGAACAGCGACAACCCCGTGTATTACCTGCAGTACGCCCATGCCCGGGTCTGTTCGGTACTGGCGCAGACCACCGGTGACGCTTTGTCCAACTCTGCCAACTACGCTGCCGCCAACCTGGCGCTGCTGGCCAGTCCGCGGGAACTGGCACTGTGCTCGCGACTGGCGGAGTTCCCCGCGGTGATCGAGGACGCCGCCCGCGACTATGCCCCCCACAGCATAGCCTTCTACCTCAAGGATCTCGCCGCCGATTTTCACAGCTATTACAATGCCGAGCGCATCCTGGTCGAGGATGCGGCTCAGCGTTCGGCGCGCCTGGCGTTGATCGCAGCGCTGCGCCAAGTGCTGCGCAACGGTTTCAGAATCCTGGGCGTTACTGCGCCAGAGAGCATGTAAGATGAACTCAAGAAATTCCAAGCGACAACAGCGACAACGCGGCGGCACGCTGCTCGGGGTGTTCCTGGGCCTGGTGATCGGGGTGCTGATCGCCTTCGGCGTGGTCTGGTATCTCAACAAAACGCCCCTGCCTTTCCTCGACAAGCTGTCCCGCCCGGAAAAACCGGAAGCCAAGCCGGGTGCAGCAACTCAAACACCGCAATCGTTACCCGGCAAACCAGGTGACAAGGTCAGTGAGAAGCCGCGTTTTGAGTTCTACAAAATTCTGCCCAGCGGTCAGGAAGCCGCGCCAGCGGCGGCCGATGCCAAGGCACAGCCGAATCCTGTGCCGGCGGCGGCCGATGCCCCGCTGCCCCCCATTGAAACCTTGTACCTGCAAGCGGGCGCTTTCCAGAAACCCGCCGATGCCGACAACCTCAAGGCGAAGCTGGCCCTGATGGGACTGGAGGCCAGCGTGCAGGAAGTGAATATTCCTGACAAGGGGCTCTTGCACCGGGTCAGGGTCGGTCCGTTCGTCAAGCCGGAAGAGATGAACCGCGTGCGCACCCAGCTATCGCAGAACGGAATCCAGGCGAGCGTGGTCAAAGCCAAGGAAACCCCAGCGGCTCATCCATAAAGGAGAAGTTCATGCAGAAATTCACCAGTTTTCTTGCCGGTTTGATGCTGATGTTCGCCAGCGTAACCGTCCAGGCCGAGCTCAAGCAGGGTCGCGACTACGAATTGGTCAGTCCGCCGCAAGCGACTGAAAAAGGCAAGGTCGAAGTGCTCGAGTTTTTTTCCTACATGTGTCCCCACTGCGATCACATCGATCCCGTCGTCGCCAAGTGGCAGAAAACCCTGGCCAAGGATGTGGTGTTCGTGCGCGTCCCGGTCATTTTCCGGCCGCAGTGGGAAGCGCCAGCCCGGCTTTATTACGCGCTGGATGCGCTGGGCGAACTGGATAAGCTCCATGGCGCCGCCTTCACCGCGATCCACCGCGAGAACACCGATCTCGGCAACGAAGCCAACGTGACCAACTGGGTTGTCAAGAAAGGGCTCGATCGCAAGAAATTCAGCGACGCCTACAATTCCTTCACGGTGCAAAGCAAGGCACAGGGCAGCAAGCAGAAGCAGGGGGCATACGCCATACCCGGCGTACCCGCCTTCGTCGTCGCCGGCAAATACCGCACTCCCGACAATTACCCGGGCAGTTTCGACGAGATGATGAAACTGGTGGACGAACTGATCGCCAAAGCACGCGCCGAACAAGGCAGGAAATAAGCGGCTCTGCCCATGCGTCCTGGCCGTATCGCCTTAGTCCTCGCGACCCTGTTGCTGTCCTGGCTCGCAGGTGCCGCCCGGGCCGAACTGAAGGAAGGCGAAGAATTCAAGCTGATCGCGCCGCAGCCGACCGAGGCTGTCGGCAAGATCGAAGTCACGGAATTCTTCTGGTATGGCTGTCCCCATTGCCACGAACTGGAGCCGGTCCTTAACCAGTGGCTGAAGACTCTTCCCAAAGATGTCGCCTTCCGCCGCGTTCCGGCGATCTTCCTCGATGCGCGCTGGGTGCCCGCGGCCAGGCTCTATTACACGCTCGACGCGCTTGGTGAAGAGAACCGTCTGCGCACCGCACTCTTCGATGCGATCCATGTCGGGCGCCTGAACCACACCAGCGAGGTTGAGGTTGGCGAGTGGCTGGCAAAGCAGGGCGTCGAGCGGGGCAAGTTCGCCACTGCCTACAATTCAGCCGCCGTGCAGGCCAAAATCAATCGTGCCCAGGAACTGACCCAGGCCCATGCCATCCGTGGCGTGCCGGCGGTCGTGGTCGGCGGGAAATATTTCACTTCAAACAATATGGCCGACAGCAACGAGGCGCTGCCAGCGATCATCGATGAATTGATCAGGAAGGTGCGGGCGGAGCAGGGTCAGAAGAAGTAGCTCTACTCCGCTTCGCGGCCGAGTTGCTGTACCCAGGCGATCGTCTCGCTCAGGCACAAACCCAGCGTCTGAAAGGTGATCTTGTTGCCAAAGCGCTTGAGCAGTGCCGCGGTCGCATCGATGTTCTCGTTGTCGTAATTCTCGGTCAGGTTCAGCAACAGTCCCAGTTCTCCCTCATGCGGGCCCAGGGCCAGCTTGACTTCGCTGGTGACGGCGATCTGGGAAAGTATGTCGGTCATGGTCATCCCCAGCGCCGCCGGCATGTAGGACATCAGGCCGGTGATGAAGGCCGGATCGCGCAAGTCGCGCTTGGCCGGGAAGCAGCGTGACGCAAGCAGTTCCATGAAACAGCCACGCAGTGCCGCCGTTTGCATCAGGGGATTGCTGCTGACATTGGCGTTGCCTCCGGAATGACTGAAGAGCAACAGCGTCAGCCAGCGCTGGATCTGGCGCATGCCGACGACGGTGATCGCATGACGAATCGACGTGATCCGTGCGTGCGCGCCCATGCCCACCGCGTTGGTCAGGCGTAGCAGGTTGATCGCCAGTCCGGGTTCGCTCTTGAAAACGGCTTCGATCTGCGCCACGTCGGCATTTTCATTGATCAGGTTGATGATGCGCATCAACCCCCGGTACGACGAATCCAGCTTGCGGCCTTCGACGATGACGGGGTGGGCAAAATAGTATCCCTGGAAAATATCGAAGCCCAGATCGCTGCAAAGCTTTTTTTCCTCCAGCGACTCGACCCGGTTGGCGATCACCTTGGTTGACATGGAACGCAAGCGCGAGACTATCGATGTATCGCGATCCGCCGCAACTGCGCTGACGTCCAGCTTCGAGTAAGAGGCCAATTGCAGCAGCCGGCTTTCCGGCTCGGAAATCATGTTGATGCCGGCAACCGAGAACTCATAGCCAAGTCCCCGCAACTCACTACAACGGTCAAGCAATCGGGGTGTAACGCCTTGGCTGGCATCGATCTCGAGCAAGACCGTTTCTTTCGGCAGAAACTCCGCGATGCCGTCCTCGCACAAGAAATCCTCATCGACGTTGATGAAGGCCTTCTGGTTGCCGAGTGCGTTGGCCAGGCCAAGTTCCGCGAAAGCCTTGCAGACCACGTCGGCAGTCGCCGCCTTGGCGCTGGTGATAACCGAGAAGTTATCGGTCGTGTCGCGGAACAGCAACTCGTAGCCGATCACCGCCTGATCCCGGTCGATCAGCGGCTGCTTGCCCAGATAAATATCCTTGGTCGGCTCAAGCAAGGTACTCATTCCTTTGGGAATTTAGTCCCAATCCCCTTCGAAGTAAACCCTGATGTCGCAGCGGAGTTGCAGCCCCATTGGACGACACCAGGTTTGTCGGATCAGTCTTTCTTCTTCTGCGTGTCGAGACGGAACTTGACGAAGGAACCCGGCGCATCTTCGATCACCTTGAGTTTGCCCTTGGCTGGATCTCGTGCCGGCACCTTGGTGTTGTCCAGCCCCGTGACCCACTTCTGCCAGTCGGTCCACCAGGAACCTTCGCTTTGCTTGGTGCCCTCAAACCAGGCTTCGGGTGTTTCCGGCATGCTCTTGGCATCATTGGTCCAGTAGCCGTATTTGTTTGCGGCAGGCGGATTGACGATGCCGGCGATATGGCCGGAGCCGCCGAGCACGAAGCGCACCGGCCCGCCCAGGCGGGTGGCGCCGAGATAAGTGCTTTTCCAGGGCGCAATGTGATCTTCGATGGTGGAGATGAAATAACTCGGTACCTTGACCTTGCTGATGTCGATCGGTACGCCGTTGACTTCGATACCGCCGGGCTCCTTGAGCAGGTTCTTCATGTACATGTTGCGCAGATAGAAGCTGTGCATCTTGTAGGGCATGCGGGTCGAGTCGGAGTTCCAGTAGAGCAGGTCGAAGGGAAACGGCTGCTTGCCCATCAGGTAGTTGTTCACCACGAACGACCAGATCAGGTCGTTGGAACGCAGCATGTTGAAGGTGCCGGCCATTTCCGAACCTTCCAGGAAGCCGCGCTCTTCCATTTTCTTTTCCAGGCTGGCAACTTGCTGCTCGTCGATGAACACGCCCAGTTCGCCGGGAATCGAAAAGTCGAGTAGCGCGACGAAGAAGGTGGCGGAGGCGATGCGCTTGTCCTTCTTGGCAGCCTGGTAGCCCAGCGTCGTGCCAAGCAAGGTGCCGCCGAGACAATAGCCGATCAGGTTGACCTCCTGCACGCCGGTTTGTTTGCAGACAGCGTCGAGCGCCGCCAGGGAACCTTCCGTCATATAGGCGTCGAAACCCTTCAGCGCCAGCTTCGCATCCGGGTTGACCCAGGAAATGACGAAGACAGTGTGGCCCTGATCGGTCGCCCATTTGATGAACGAATTCGACTGGCGCAAGTCGAGGATGTAGTACTTGTTGATCCAGGGCGGGATGATCAGCAGGGGGCGCTTGAGCACGTCCTTGGTGGTCGGGGTGAACTGCAGCAGCTGGATCAGGTCGTTCTGGAAAACCACTTTGCCGGGCGTGGTGCCCACGTTGCGGCCGATCTCGAAAGCATTCGGATCGCTCATCTTGACGCGCAGCTGGCCCTCGCCATCCTCGATGTCGCGCAGCAGGTTGTTGAAGCCATTGAGCAGGTTCTGGCCGTGACTCTTGAGCGTTTCGCGCAGCACTTCCGGATTGGTGATGGCGAAGTTGGACGGCGACAGGGCATCGATGAACTGGCGCGTAAAGAAGTTAACTTTTTTCTTTGAATTGTCCTCCAGGCCTTCGACCTTGCTGACCGCCTCGTGAATGTGACGGGCGGTAATGAGATAGGACTGCTTCATGAAATCGAACAGGAAGTGCTCTTCCCATTCGGCATCCTTGAAACGGTTGTCGCCCTTGACCGGGCTGGCGATCGGGGCACCATGAACGCCGGTGAAGCGCATCATCGAATGCTGCCAGAGGGAGAAATAATCCCACACCAGATTCATCTGCGCCTGCGCCATCTTGTAAGGGTTGGCGAGCATCTTGGCCATCATGTCCATGAAGGCCTGGGCGATGCCCAACTCGTCCGACGGGGCACTCACGCCCTGTTTCATCTGGCGCTGCATGTGATCGACGATCATCTTGGAGGCGCGCTGTGCCACTTCGGCATAAGTCTTGGCGATTTCCTTGGGGTTGGGAATCTCTTGCTGGCTTACCGGGGTGTCCTTGCTGGGCATGGCGATCTCCTGTTAGGGCAACTTGTCGAAGCGGATGCAATCCTTGCTCGTCACACGAGCGATTTGTCGGGAATACTCAAGATACTTAAGGTGTGCCATGGTCTCGCCCATGGCGAACATGACCTGAAACGCATCGTCGAGCGGTCGGGAGAATAATACCGGCACCAGTTCAGCTGCAGTCATGGGATGATCGATGGTTGCGAGCAACGCGGCGAAGCGATCCTGGTGATGCTGCCGCAAGGCGGCAACGCGATCATGCAGTCCCATGAAAGGTGCACCATGCGAGGGCAGCACCAGCGTGTCTTGCGGCAGGGGCTCGAAGCGGGCGATCGAGTCGAGAAACAGGCCAAGCGGATTGCCATCCAGATTTGAAGGTCGCGCGCTGACGTTGGTGGTGATGCGCGGCAACAGCATGTCACCCGAGATCAGCACCTTGAGTTCCGCGCAATACAGCGCCGCGTGCTCGGGCGAATGGCCATGGCCGACGATCACGCGCCAGGTACGTCCGCCCACGTCGATGCGCTCACCATCGAACATGCGGCGATAGCTGAGCGGTGCCGGCGAGCAGTTGCGCTGGTAGGTGCCGTTAACCTTCTCCATGGCCTCCGCGCGTTGCGCATCAAGGCCGTGTTGCCGGAACATCTCGACCATGGGCGGCATGCCGAAGCTGCCGATTTGCGCGTAGACCATCTGCGAAGTGAGATATTCGCTTTCGGTAATCCACAGCGGCGCACCCGTTTCCTGTTTCAGCCAGCCGGACAGACCAATGTGATCCGGATGCCAGTGGGTAACAATCTGGCGCCGCAAGGGATAGGCCGATAACAATTTGCGCCAGCAGTCTTTCAGGCCGTCCAGGGCGACACCGGTATCCACCACGGTCCACTCCGATCCATCCTGCAGCAACCAGAGGTTGATGTGGTCGAGCGCGAACGGTAGCGGCATGCGTACCCACAGAACCCCGGGAGCGACTTCGCGAGCGCTGCCCGGTTCAGGAAGAAAATCGAATGGATAGTTGATCTGCACTGTGAATGGCGGGAAGAATTGGCCTAGAATTTCGGAATCTGCAGAACTTCCCTTGCGGGCCGGTGCGGCAGAACTTGATATTCTACCTTGTCATGCCGCAGTGCAGCACTTGCCTGCGCATCCCTTGAAGTCGAATTGCAGCGAATGAGCCAAGCCACTTTTACCATCACCGAGCTATCCCGCGAATTCGACGTCACGCCACGCACGATCCGCTACTACGAGGATCAGGGCCTGTTGTTTCCACGCCGCGAGGGCTTGCAGCGCGTTTATGCGAAACGCGATCGCACCCGGCTCAAGCTGGCCCTGCGCGGCAAGCGGCTGGGGCTGAGCCTGGCCGAGATCAAGGACGTGATCGACATGTACGACACGGCGCGCGACGAGGAAGGCCAACTGGTCAAGTTTCTTGCTGCGCTCCAGCAGCGCCGCGCCGCACTCCAGCAGCAGCGCGAAGACATCGAGGCCCTGCTGGCCGAAATCAACGGCTTTGAGCAGCAGTGCCAGGACATCCTGGCCAGCGAAGCGGCAGCCACCACCCGCACCAAATCCAAACGGGTGCGCCAATCCGCCTGAAAATGGAAGATCGGAGCGTTGACGTTAACGTCAACGTCAACATACAATCCGCGAAACGAGGCAGAAAGAACGCATGAATCAAGCTCTGCAGCATATACCACCGGTTCCATCTTTCGAGCCGCGCGATCCCGATTGGGAGGCGAAAATACGCGGCAGCTTCGCCCGTCAGAAAGTCATGGCCTTTCTCGGTGCCCAACTCACGGGCATCAGGCCAGGCTGGTGCGAGATTCGCCTGCCCTACAAGGAAGAACTGACCCAGCAGCACGGCTTCTTCCAGGCTGGCATCATCGGCGCAATCGTGGACAATGCCGGCGGTTATGCCGGCTATAGCCTGATGCCGCCCGGCACCACCGTGCTCACGGTCGAATACAAGCTCAATCTGCTGGCGCCCGGCGATGGCGAGTTGCTCATCGCCACCGGCGAAATCATCAAGCCCGGCAAGAATCTCGTCATCACGCGCGGCGATGTGATTGTGGTAAAAAATGGACGCAGCAGCCACTGCGCGACAATGCAACAAACCCTCATGACCATGCATGGCAAACCTGACACCCTGGAGATGAAAAAATGATAGGACTGAACTTCGATCTCGGCGAAGACATCGACATGCTGCGGCATAGCATCGCCCAGTTCGCCGCCAAGGAGGTCGCACCGCGCGCCGCGCAGGTCGACCGCGACAACGAGTTCCCCGCCGATTTGTGGCGCAAGTTCGGCGATCTCGGCATTCTCGGCATGACCGCGGAGGAGGAGTACGGCGGCACCCAGATGGGTTATCTCGCCCACATCGTCGCCCTGGAAGAGATTTCGCGTGCCTCGGCCAGCATCGGTCTTTCCTACGGCGCCCACTCCAACCTGTGCGTCAACCAGATCCGCCGCAACGGCAGCACGGCGCAAAAGAAGAAATACCTGCCCAAGCTGATCTCGGGCGAGCATGTCGGAGCGCTCGCCATGTCCGAACCCAATGCCGGTTCCGACGTCGTCAGCATGAAACTGCGTGCCGAACTCAAGGGTGACAGATACATCCTGAACGGTTCCAAGATGTGGATCACCAACGGCGGCGATGCCGATACGCTGGTCGTCTATGCGCGCAGCGACCCGGGTCACACCGCTTTCCTCATCGAGAAGGGCATGAAGGGCTTTTCCCACGGCAGCCATCTCGACAAGCTCGGCATGCGTGGCTCGAACACCTTTCCGCTGTTCTTCGACGACTGCGAGGTACCGGTCGAGAACGTGCTCGGCGAGCCCGGCAAGGGCATCAAAGTGCTCATGAGCGGTCTCGATTACGAACGCGCCGTACTCTCCGGCGGACCGCTGGGCATCATGGCGGCCTGCATGGACGTGGTCGTGCCCTACATCCATGAGCGCAAGCAGTTCGGCCAGAGCATCGGCGAATTCCAGCTGATGCAGGGCAAGGTCGCCGATATGTATTCGACCTGGCAAGCCACCCGCGCCTATGTCTATGCGGTGGGCAAAGCCTGCGATCGCGGTGATCACGCGCGCACCCTGCGCAAGGATGCCGCCGGCGCCATCCTCTATTCCGCCGAGAAAGCCACCTGGATGGCGGGAGAGGCGATCCAGACATTGGGCGGCAACGGTTACATCAACGATTATCCGACCGGCCGCCTGTGGCGCGATGCCAAGCTCTATGAAATCGGCGCGGGCACCTCGGAAATTCGGCGCATGCTGATCGGGCGCGAGTTGTTCAACGAGACGATGTAAGCGGAGGCGAAACCATGGCACTGGTCGAAACCGCACGGGGCACCGTGCACGAGTGGCAGAAGGATCACATGGGCCACATCAACGTGCGCGCCTACATGGAATTTTTCGAGGAAGCCTGCTGGCAGTTCTATGCCATGCTCGGCCTCACTGCGACCCAGCTGCGCAGCGGCGCGGTGAACATGGCCGCGGTACAGCAGAACATCAGCTACGAAAAGGAACTCTACCCGGGCGACACCATTGCGGTGCGCAGCGGCGTGCTGGAACTGCGCGAGAAAGTGCTGCGCTTTCAGCATGAACTGTTCAATACCGAAACTGGCGAAGTCTGTGCCACTTGCGAATTCACGGTGGTCTGCCTCGATCCCGTGGCGCGGCGCTCCTGCCCCTTCCCTGCCTATGTCGCGGAAAAAGCCAAAGACCTTTACTGGTAACCGCGTCGAACACGACCGCAACAATTTTCTTCAATACTTCTGGAGTTGAACATGAGCAATGATCCTGTCGTCATCGTATCCGCCGCCCGCACCCCGATGGGCGGTTTTCAAGGCGATTTTGCTTCTCTCGCTTGCTCCCAGCTGGGTTCTGTGGCGATCAAGGCTGCCGTCGAACGCGCTGGCCTGAAACCCGAGCAGATCGACGAAGTCATCATGGGCTGCGTGCTGCCCGCCGGCCAGGGCCAGGCCCCGGCACGCCAGGCCAGCCTGGGCGCCGGCCTGCCGCTCTCCGCGGGCTGTACCACCGTGAACAAGATGTGCGGCTCGGGCATGCGCTCGCTGATGTTCGCCAACGACATGCTGCTGGCCGGCACCAACACGATCATGGTCGCCGGCGGCATGGAGTCGATGACCAATGCGCCCTATTTGATGACCAAGGCGCGCAGCGGTTTCCGCATGGGCCATGGCCAGGTGTTCGACCACATGTTCTACGATGGGCTCGAGGATGCCTATGCCAAGGGGCGCCTGATGGGCACCTTTGCCGAGGAGTGTGCCGACCAGTACAAATTCACCCGCGAGGCTCAGGACAAGTTTTCGATCACCTCGACCGCACGTGCCAAGCAGGCCAATACGGACGGTTCATTCACTTGGGAAATCGCACCCGTCACGGTTGCCGGCAAGAAAGGCGACACTGTCTTTGACAAGGACGAGCAGCCGTTCAAGGCGCAGATCGACAAGATTCCCGGCCTCAAGCCCGCCTTCCGCAAGGACGGCACGGTGACTGCGGCGAACTCCTCCTCGATCTCCGACGGCGCCGCGGCCTTGGTCTTGATGCGCCGCTCCACTGCCGACAAGCTTGGGCTGAAGCCGCTCGCCACCATCATCGCGCACAGCACGCACGCCCAGGAACCGGGGCTGTTCACCACCGCACCGGTCGGCGCCATGAAAAAACTTCTGGAAAAAACCGGCTGGACCACCGACAGCGTCGATCTCTGGGAAATCAACGAAGCCTTCGCCGTGGTGACCATGGCGGCGATGCACGACCTCAAGCTGCCGCACGACAGGGTAAATGTGCATGGCGGCGCCTGTGCGCTGGGCCACCCGATCGGCGCTTCCGGCGCCCGCATCATCGTCACACTGATCGGTGCACTCAAGAAATACGGCAAAAAGCGCGGCGTCGCCAGCCTGTGCATCGGCGGCGGCGAAGCCACCGCCGTCGGCATCGAACTGGTCTGACGCGGAACGACGCCGATGCTGCTGACTCAGGAACAGGAAATGATCCGCGATGCCATGCGCGATTTCGCGCGTGAGCGGCTGGCGCCATTCGCCGCGGAATGGGATCGCAACAGCACCTTTCCGCGCGCCGCCCTGCAGGAACTCGCAGGTCTCGGTGCCTGCGGCATGGTGGTGCCCGAGGAATGGGGCGGCGCTGGTCTGGATTATGTTTCGCTGGCGCTGGCGTTGGAGGAGATCTCCGCTGGTGACGGCGCCACCGCGACCATCATCTCCGTGCAGAATTCCGTGGTCTGTGGGCCGATCCTGGCTTTCGGCAGCGAGGCGCAAAAGGAGAAGTACCTCAAGCCACTCGCATCGGGAGAATGGCTCGGCTGCTTTTGCCTGACCGAACCGCATGTCGGCTCGGATGCCTCGGCGATCCGTACCAAGGCTGTCCTGCAAAACGGCCAGTGGGTGCTGAACGGCGTCAAGCAGTTCATCACTACCGGCAAGAACGCCAAGGTCGCCATCGTCTTCGCCGTGACCGACGCCGCGGCTGGCAAGAAAGGCATCTCGGCCTTCATCGTGCCCACCGATACGCCGGGCTACCAGGTCGCGCGCATCGAAGAGAAGATGGGCCAGCATGCTTCCGATACGGCCCAGATTCTGTTCGAGGACTGCCGCATCCCGGCGGAGAACCTGCTTGGCAGTGAAGGCAACGGCTACCGCATCGCGCTGGCCAACCTCGAAGCCGGCCGCATCGGCATTGCCGCCCAGGCGCTGGGCATGGGGCGTGCCGCCTTCGAAGCCGCGCTCAAGTATTCCCATGAGCGCGAAAGTTTCGGCAAACCGATCTTCGAGCATCAGGCGGTGAATTTCCGCCTGGCCGACATGGCCACCCAGATCGAAGCGGCGCGCCAGTTGGTGCTGCATGCGGCAAGCCTGCGCGATGCCGGCAAACCCTGCCTGAAAGAAGCATCGATGGCCAAGCTGTTCGCATCCGAGATGGCCGAGAAGATCTGTTCCGATGCGATCCAGATCCACGGCGGCTACGGCTATGTCAGCGACTTCCCGGTCGAGCGCATCTACCGCGACGTGCGTGTCTGCCAGATTTACGAAGGCGCTTCCGACATCCAGCGCATGGTGATTGGACGCGCGCTCGCGGCCTAGGAGACAACCATGGCCGAACCGATCACCTTCTACTTCGACTTCTCTTCGCCTTACGCCTATCTCGCCAGCGAGCTGATTGACGACCTCGCAGCGAAATACGAGCGCAAAGTACAGTGGCGGCCCATCATGCTCGGCGCGACTTTCCAGAAGACCGGCCTGCCGCTGCTGCTGTCGATTCCGCTCAAGGGCGACTACTCGAAGCACGACATGATTCGCTCCAGCCGCTATTACGACGTCCCCTTCAATTTTCCGGCCAAGTTTCCCCTGGCCACCCAGACCGCGGCACGCGCCTATTACTGGCTGCATGGAGATGATTGCACCAAGGCGCGCGAGTTCGCCCATGCCGTGTTCCGCGCTTACTGGGTGGACGGCCGTGACATTGCCGATCTCGCCGTGGTGCAGGAAATTGCCGCCGGCCTGGGAATAGACCAGAAGGCCCTGGCCGAGGCGGTTGCCAACAACGCGATAAAGGAACGTCTCAAGACCGAGACCGAAGGCGCCATCGCCAAAGGCATGTTCGGCGCGCCCTACTTCATCGTAGACAACGAACCCTTCTGGGGCGCCGACCGCCTGCCGCAAATCGAAAAATGGCTGCAAACCGGCGGCTTCTGAGCGCTCACCCATGACCATACTCAAATCCAAACTGCTGCTGCGCTCCGAGGAGTTCCAGGCCAACGCCGCCGCGATGCGCCTGCTGGTGGACGATCTGCGCGAGAAGACCGAAGCGGTCGCCCGCGGCGTTTCCGCCGAAACGCGCAGCAAGCATCTGGCACGCGGCAAGCTGCTGCCACGCGACCGCGTCAATGCGCTGCTCGATCCAGGCGCGCCCTTCCTCGAACTCTCGGCACTCGCGGCACACGGCATGTATGGCGGCGAGGTGCCTTCGGCCGGCGTCATCACCGGAGTCGGCCGGGTCAATGGCGTCGAGTGCGTGATTGTCGCCAACGACGCCACGGTCAAGGGCGGCAGTTATTTTCCGCTGACCGTGAAAAAGCATTTGCGCGCCCAGGAGATCGCCCAGCAGAACCGCCTGCCCTGCATCTACCTGGTCGACTCGGGCGGCGGCAATCTGCCGACGCAGGACGAGGTGTTTCCCGACCGCGAGCATTTCGGGCGGATTTTTTTCAACCAGGCCAATCTCTCGGCGCAGGGCATTCCGCAGATCGCCGTGGTGATGGGTTCCTGCACCGCTGGCGGCGCCTATGTGCCGGCGATGTCGGACGAAGCCATTATCGTCAAGAATCAGGGCACCATCTTTCTCGGCGGCCCGCCACTGGTGAAAGCCGCCACCGGCGAGGAAGTCTCGGCCGAGGATCTCGGCGGCGGCGACATGCATACGCGCGTCTCCGGCGTGGCCGACCATCTGGCCGAGAACGACCACCACGCCCTGTCGATCTGCCGGCGCATCATCGGCAATCTCAACTGGAAAAAACCCGTCGTACTCGATCTGCACAACCCCAACGAACCGCTCTACGACCCGGAAGAACTGTACGGCGTGATCCCCTGCGACAGCAAAAAATCCTATGACGTGAGGGAAGTCATCGCACGGCTGGTGGACGGCAGCGAATTCGACGAGTTCAAGGCGCGCTATGGCACCACTCTGGTCACCGGTTTCGCGCGCCTCTACGGCTATCCGATTGGCATCGTGGCCAACAACGGCATCCTGTTTTCCGAGTCGGCGCAGAAGGGCGCGCATTTCATAGAACTCTGCGCCCAGCGAGGTATCCCCCTGCTGTTCCTGCAGAACATCACCGGCTTCATGGTCGGCAGGAAGTACGAAAACGGCGGCATCGCCAAGGATGGCGCCAAAATGGTGACGGCAGTGGCGACCGCGCAGGTACCGAAATTCACCGTGATCATCGGCGGCAGTTTCGGCGCCGGCAACTACGGCATGTGCGGGCGCGCCTACAGCCCGCGTATGTTGTGGATGTGGCCCAACGCGCGAATTTCGGTGATGGGCGGCGAACAGGCCGCCAGCGTGCTCTCCACCATCCGCCGCGACGGCATGGAAGCTGCCGGCAAGCAATGGAGCAAGGAAGAGGAAGAAGCCTTCAAGGCGCCGATCCGCAACCAATACGAAACCCAGGGGCACCCCTACTATGCGACGGCGCGGATCTGGGACGACGGCGTGCTGGATCCGGCACAAACCCGGCGGGCACTCGGCCTCGGGCTGTCGGCGGCGCTCAACGCACCGATTAACAAGACCACTTTCGGCATATTCAGAATGTAACGGGAGACCATATGTACCAGAACATACTCACCGAAGTCGACAAGGGCGTTGGCATCATCACCCTGAACCGCCCCGAACGGCACAACGCCTTCGACGATGCATTGATTGCCGAACTCATTGATGCCATAGGCTTGATGTCTGACGACGCAGCAGTGCGCGTGCTGGTCATGTCGAGCACCGGCAAGAGCTTCTGCGCCGGCGCCGACCTCAACTGGATGAAGCGCGCCGCGAGTTTCTCCCCGGAAGACAGCCTGCGTGATTCGCGCACCCTGGCCGAGATGCTGCGCTGCCTGGCGCAGATGAAGAAACCGACGCTGGCACGGGT
>JBAYVV010000089.1:0-15762 GCA_041674465.1 Sterolibacterium sp. | reverse complement strand
TGTCGCATTTGTTCATGTACACGACGATGTAGGGCACGCCCACCTGGCGCGCCAGCAGGATGTGTTCGCGCGTCTGCGGCATCGGGCCGTCCGCAGCGCTCACCACCAGGATCGCGCCGTCCATCTGGGCGGCGCCGGTGATCATGTTCTTGATGTAGTCAGCGTGGCCTGGGCAATCCACATGCGCATAGTGCCGGTTGGCTGTCTCATACTCGACGTGCGCCGTATTAATCGTGATGCCGCGTGCCTTTTCTTCCGGCGCCGCGTCAATCTGGTCGTAGGCCTTCGCTTCCCCACCGTACTTCGCCGACAGCACCATCGTGATCGCCGCCGTCAGTGTCGTCTTCCCGTGATCCACGTGCCCTATCGTCCCCACGTTCACATGGGGCTTCGTCCGCTCAAATTTGGCTTTTGCCATGATGGTTTCCTTCTCCCTACGAATTCTGTGGAGGCGCTAGTTTAATAAAATTACTTCTTGTTGATAATGGCTTCGGCGACATTTTTGGGCGCCTCGGTGTAATGCTTGAATTCCATCGAATAGGTGGCACGGCCCTGTGAAAGGGAGCGTAATGTGGTCGAGTAACCGAACATCTCGGACAGCGGTACCTCGGCCTTGACCAATTTGATGCCGCCGACCTGGTCCTCCATGCCATGCACGATGCCGCGGCGGCTGGACAAATCGCCCATGACGTTGCCCATGTAGTCCTCGGGTGTTTCCACTTCGACTGCCATCATCGGCTCCAGCAGCAGCGGGCTGGCTTTGCGCATGGCATCCTTGAAAGCCATCGAGGCCGCCATCTTGAAGGCGTTCTCATTGGAGTCGACGTCGTGGGACGATCCGTCAAACAACGTGACTTTGACATCGACCACCGGGAATCCCGCCAGCACGCCGTTTGGCAGCGTTTCGCGCAAGCCCTTTTCCACGGCGGGGATAAACTCGCGTGGCACCGATCCACCTTTGACGGCATCGACAAATTCAAAGCCCTTGCCGGTCTCGTTCGGCTCCAACTTGATCCAGACGTGGCCATACTGGCCGCGACCGCCGGATTGCTTGACGAACTTGCCTTCCTGCTCGACAGCCTTGCGAATTGCCTCACGGTAGGCTACCTGCGGCGCACCGACATTGGCATCGACACCGAATTCGCGCTTCATGCGATCGACCAGAATTTCCAGGTGCAGTTCGCCCATGCCGGAGATAATGGTCTGGCCCGACTCTTCATCCGTACGTACACGGAAGGACGGATCTTCCTGCGCCAACCGATTCAGGGCGATACCCATTTTTTCCTGGTCCGCCTTGGTCTTCGGTTCGACCGCGACGTGAATCACCGGCTCCGGAAATATCATGCGCTCCAAGGTGATCACCTTGGTGGGGTCGCACAAGGTCTCGCCGGTGGTGGCCTCTTTCAGACCCACCGCCGCGGCGATGTCGCCAGCATAAACTTCCTTGATTTCCTCGCGCTGGTTGGCATGCATCTGCAGGATGCGGCCAAGCCGTTCCTTGCGTCCCTTGATCGGGTTGTACACCGTGTCGCCAGTCTTGACCATGCCCGAGTAGACACGGAAGAAGGTCAACTGGCCGACGAAGGGGTCGGTCATGATCTTGAACGCCAGCGCAGCAAACGGCTCGGTATCGGAGGGCTTGCGCTGACCTTCGGTTTCATTCTCAAGAATCCCGGTAACCGGCAGAACATCCGTCGGCGCCGGCATGAGTTCGATCACGGCGTCAAGCATGGCTTGCACGCCCTTGTTCTTGAAGGCGGAGCCGCACAGCATCGGCACGATCTCGGCATTGAGGGTGCGAGTGCGCAAACCCAGCTTGATTTCGTCCTCGGACAAACTGCCTTCTTCAAGGTATTTGTTCATCAGGGTCTCGGAAGCCTCAGCGGCCGCCTCGACCATCTTCTCGTGCCACTCGTTGGCGCTATCCACTAATTCAGCAGGAATCTCGCCGTAGGTAAACTTGGTGCCCTGAGACGCTTCGTCCCAGATGATGGCTTTCATCTTGACCAGGTCAACCACTCCGGCAAATTTCTCTTCGGCACCGATGGGAATCTGGATCGGTATCGGATTGGCCTTGAGCCGGCTGCGCATTTGGTCGTGCACCTTGAAGAAGTCGGCTCCCTGCCGGTCCATCTTGTTTACGAAAGCCAGGCGCGGCACCTTGTACTTGGTGGCCTGCCGCCACACTGTCTCGGATTGCGGCTGCACACCGCCGACAGCGCAATACACCATGCAAGCGCCATCCAGGACGCGCATCGAACGCTCAACCTCAATGGTGAAATCGACGTGCCCCGGCGTATCGATGATATTCACACGATGCTCGGGGAAAGTGCCAGACATGCCTTTCCAGAAACAGGTAGTGGCCGCAGAGGTAATAGTGATACCGCGCTCCTGCTCTTGCTCCATCCAGTCCATGGTGGCAGCACCGTCATGCACTTCACCGATCTTGTGATTGACACCGGTGTAGAAAAGGATGCGCTCGGTCGTTGTCGTCTTGCCGGCGTCGATGTGCGCACTAATGCCTATATTGCGATAGCGCTCGATGGGAGTCTTACGGGCCACTTGAATTTCCTGTCTTTTCTAAGCCAAACCGCCCGGGCACCCGGTAAACCGAGGTGCCGAGGCGGCGGCGAATACATCCCTGGAAGCCACGCCCGCCCAAGAGCGGATGTGGCACTCAATCAAAAACGATAATGCGAAAAGGCTTTGTTGGCCTCTGCCATACGATGCACTTCGTCGCGCTTCTTCATCGCCGAGCCGCGGCCTTCCGCGGCTTCAAGCAATTCGTTGGCCAGACGCAGGCCCATGGATTTCTCGCTACGCTTTCTCGCCGCCTCACGCAACCAGCGCATTGAGAGCGCCATACGACGCGACGGACGAACTTCAACCGGCACCTGGTAATTGGCGCCACCGACGCGACGACTTTTGACCTCGACGATAGGCTTGACGTTATTCAGCGCCAGCATGAACACTTCCAGCGGATCTTTGCCGCTTTTGCTGGAAATGTTGCTGAAAGCGCCGTAGATGATGCGCTCGGCGACTGACTTCTTGCCGGCGGTCATCAATACATTGACAAACTTCGAGACATCGACACTACCGAACTTGGGGTCCGGCAGGATGTCACGCTTGGGTACTTCTCTGCGACGTGGCATGAATAATTCCTCTACTTAAGGCGGCATGCAGCCTGAGATTCAGGCCATCAAGCGGCTTTGGGCCGCTTCGCGCCATACTTCGAACGACTTTGTTTGCGATCCTTGACGCCCTGCGTGTCCAGGCTGCCGCGCACAATGTGATAACGCACACCCGGCAAATCCTTGACGCGACCGCCGCGAATCAGTACGACCGAGTGCTCCTGCAAATTATGGCCTTCGCCACCGATGTAGGAAATGACCTCAAAACCGTTGGTCAGACGCACCTTGGCGACCTTACGCAACGCTGAGTTTGGCTTCTTTGGCGTCGTCGTATAGACGCGCGTGCAAACACCACGCTTGGCCGGACAATTGGCCAGCGCGGGGACCTTACTCTTCGTTTTCGGTGCCTGGCGCCCTTTGCGCACAAGCTGATTAATGGTTGGCATCGTTGTATTCCCAGAACATTCCGATATTCTTTGCGAAGGGCAAAGATCGATGATTATATTAAGTAGAGGCTATCCCGTCAACCGACTTCAACGTTTTCTCCTACAGCCTCAGGGGTTTCCCCAAGTACCGCAGGTGCCGCGATATCCTCGCCGAGGGACTGCATGCGGCGGGCACGATGGTACGCAAGACCGGTTCCAGCCGGGATCAGGCGACCGACGATGACATTTTCCTTGAGTCCGCGCAGTTCGTCGCGCTTGCCCATGATCGCAGCTTCGGTCAATACGCGCGTGGTTTCCTGAAAAGAGGCCGCCGAAATGAAGGAGTCCGTAGACAACGAAGCCTTGGTAATACCCAGCAACATGTATTCGTACTGGGCACCACGCTTGCCTTCGGCAATCAGCTTGTCGTTGGTCTCAAGCACTTCGGCGCGTTCCACCTGCTCTTCGCGAATGAAATGCGAATCACCCGGATCAGTGATGACCACACGACGCAGCATCTGGCGCACGATCACCTCAATATGCTTGTCATTGATCTTGACGCCTTGGAGACGATACACATCCTGCACTTCATCGATGATGTAGCGCGCCAGTTCCTCGACGCCCTTGAGCCGCAGGATGTCATGTGGCTCAGCCGGGCCATCGACGATGAACTCACCTTTGTTCACCACCTGGCCGTCGTGGGCCATAACATGTTTTTCCTTGGTGATCAGGTATTCATGGGCCGTGCCATCCGGCTCGGTAATCACCAAACGCTGCTTGCCCTTGGTGTCCTTGCCGAAGGAAACCGTGCCGGTCACTTCCGCCAGCATGCCGGCATCCTTGGGCGAACGGGCTTCAAAGAGTTCTGCAACACGCGGCAGACCGCCGGTAATGTCGCGGGTCTTTGAAGATTCCTGCGGAATGCGCGCCAGGATATCCCCGACGTTGGCGATCTGGCCGTCCTTCACGGTAATCAGCGAACCCACCTGGAAAGTAATCGTTACCGAGTGGTCCGTGCCGTGAATTTTGACTTCCTGGCCCGTTACGTCGAGCAATTTGACCTGTGGACGGACCCCCTTGACCTGCGACTTGGTGCCGCGTTTCGGGTCGATCACGACCAGAGTGGACAAGCCGGTCACTTCGTCGATCTGCTTGGCAACGGTAGCGCCTTCCACGACATTCTCGAATTTCACGGTACCGGCATATTCGGTAACAATCGGACGCGTATGCGGATCCCAGGTCGCCAGAACGGCACCGGCCTTGACGTGCTTGCCATCATCCCCCAGCAAGGTGGCACCGTAGGGGACTTTATGCCGCTCGCGCTCGCGGCCATTGTCGTCCGTGATCAAGACCTCGCCGGAACGCGAAATGACGATCTTTTCATCCTTCGGGTTGGTCACATAACGAATCGCTTGGTTGAACCGCAGGGTACCCGCGCTCTTGGCTTCGATCTGGTTCTGTGCCGCTGCCCGCGACGCTGCACCGCCCACGTGGAAGGTGCGCATGGTCAGCTGGGTACCCGGCTCGCCGATCGACTGGGCGGCGATCACACCGACAGCCTCGCCGATGTTTGCGAGGGAACCGCGACCCAAATCTCGGCCATAACATTTGGAACACAAGCCGAAGCGAGTTTCACAATTCAGCGGTGTGCGCACGCGCACTTCGTCTATGCCAAGCGAATCGATCAAATCCACGGCATCCTCGTCCAGCATGGTGCCAGCCTTGATCAGTGCGTCCTGCGTATCAGGATTGATCACATCAGACACCAGCACGCGGCCGAGAATGCGCTCGCGCAGAGGCTCAACCACTTCACCGCCCTCAACCAGTGCCTTCATGTTGAAGCCGAGATCGGTCCCGCAGTCATCTTCGATGATCACCAAGTCCTGGGTCACATCAACCAGACGGCGCGTCAGGTAGCCTGAATTGGCCGTCTTCAATGCGGTATCGGCAAGACCTTTGCGTGCGCCGTGGGTCGAAATAAAGTACTGCAGAACGTTCAGTCCCTCGCGGAAATTCGAGGTAATCGGCGTTTCAATGATCGAGCCGTCCGGCTTGGCCATCAATCCGCGCATACCGGCCAACTGGCGGATTTGGGCGGCAGAACCGCGCGCGCCCGAGTCGGCCATCATGTAGATGGAGTTAAACGATTCCTGGGCGACCTCTTTGCCATGGCGATCGGTCGTTTGCTGCACAGCGAGCTGATCCATCATCGCCTTGGCTACCTGGTCGCCAGCGCGCCCCCAGATGTCCACCACCTTGTTGTAGCGCTCGCCCACTGTCACCAAACCCGAAGTGTATTGTTTCTCGATTTCCCTGACTTCGACTTCGGCGGCTTCCATGATGGCCGGTTTTTGTGTGGGTACCAGCATGTCATCCACGCAAATCGAAATGCCGGAGCGTGTGGCATGGCTGAACCCGGCCTGCAGCAACTTGTCTGCGAAAATGACCGTTTCCTTCAAGCCACAACGGCGGAAACAGGCATTGATCAGCTTGGAGATTTCCTTTTTCTTGAGCGGCTTGTTGAGCACCGAAAAAGGCAGGCCAGCCGGCAGAATCTCCGACAGGATGGCACGCCCCGCCGTGGTCTCATAACGCGTCAGTTTCTCGGTGCGCTGACCGTCAACCGCGACTTCCACTTCCCTGATTCTCGCCATGACACGCGCATGGAGATCGATCTTGTTGGATTCGTAGGCGCGCTTGACTTCCGAGACGTCCTTGAAATACATGCCCTCGCCGCGCGCATTGATGCGGTCGCGCGTGGCGTAATACAGGCCCAGCACCACGTCCTGCGACGGAACAATGATCGGCTCGCCGTTGGCTGGGGACAGAATATTGTTGGAAGAGAGCATCAAGGTGCGCGCTTCCATTTGCGCTTCGAGCGACAAGGGCACATGCACCGCCATCTGATCGCCGTCGAAGTCGGCATTGAATGCCACGCAGACCAGCGGGTGCAACTGGATTGCCTTGCCCTCGATCAACATCGGCTCGAACGCCTGGATGCCCAAACGGTGCAACGTCGGTGCGCGGTTGAGCATCACCGGATGCTCGCGTATGACTTCCTCGAGAATGTCCCAGACCACCGCTGTTTCGGCTTCGACTTCTTTTTTAGCCGCCTTGATGGTGCTGGCGATGCCCATTTTTTCGAGACGCTCGAAAATAAATGGCTTGAACAATTCAAGAGCCATTTTCTTGGGCAAGCCGCATTGATGCAGTTTGAGCTGAGGACCGACCACGATCACCGAACGGCCTGAATAATCGACGCGCTTGCCGAGCAAATTCTGGCGGAAACGACCGCCCTTGCCCTTGATCATGTCGGCCAGGGACTTCAGCGCGCGCTTGTTCGCTCCGGTCATTGCTTTGCCTCGACGGCCGTTATCGAGCAACGAGTCCACCGCTTCCTGCAGCATGCGCTTTTCATTGCGGACGATGATGTCGGGCGCCTTGAGCTCAAGCAAACGCTTCAGGCGGTTGTTGCGGTTAATGACGCGGCGATACAAATCGTTGAGGTCCGAGGTAGCGAAACGTCCACCATCGAGCGGTACCAGGGGGCGCAGATCGGGCGGCAATACCGGCAGCACTTCCAGAATCATCCATTCCGGCTTGATACCCGAATGACGGAAGCCTTCCAGCAGTTTGAGGCGCTTCGAAAGCTTCTTGATCTTGGCTTCCGAGCCTGTGGTCTCAAGCTCGGAACGCATCGTATCAATTTCTTGCCGAATATCCAGGGTGCGGAGGAGTTCGCGCACGCCTTCGGCGCCCATCACGGCGGTAAAGTCGTCACCGTACTCTTCGACCTTCGCCAGATAGTCGTCTTCCGTTAATAGTTGGCCACGGTTCAGCGCAGTCATGCCGGGGTCGACCACCACAAAGGCTTCAAAGTAAAGCACGCGCTCAATGTCGCGAAGAGTCATGTCAAGCACCATGCCCAGACGGCTTGGCAGGCTCTTGAGGAACCAGATATGCGCCACCACGGAAGCCAGTTCAATGTGTCCCATGCGCTCACGACGCACTTTCGACTGGGTCACTTCGACGCCGCATTTTTCGCAGATGACACCACGGTGCTTGAGGCGCTTGTACTTGCCGCACAGGCACTCGTAATCCTTGACCGGTCCGAAGATCTTGGCACAGAACAGACCATCGCGCTCCGGCTTGAAGGTTCGGTAATTGATGGTTTCCGGCTTCTTCACCTCACCATAGGACCAGGAGCGGATTTTGTCCGGCGACGCGAGACCGATGGTGATCGCGTCAAACTCTTCTTCTTGCGTAACCTGCTTGAATAAATCAAGTAATGCTTTCATGCCTTCACTCCTGTGAGGGGTGAAACAACAAATCAATAACGCTCAAGGTCGATGTCGATGCACAGCGAGCGAATTTCCTTGACCAGCACATTGAAGGACTCGGGCATGCCGGCCTCGATCTTGTGCTCGCCCTTGACGATGCTTTCGTAAACCTTGGTGCGACCTGCCACATCGTCCGACTTGACGGTCAACATTTCCTGCAATACATAGGACGCGCCATAGGCTTCGAGCGCCCAGACTTCCATTTCGCCGAAACGCTGGCCACCGAACTGGGCTTTGCCGCCCAGCGGCTGCTGAGTTACCAGGCTGTATGGACCAGTCGAACGGGCGTGCATCTTGTCGTCAACCAGGTGGTGCAGTTTGAGCACGTGCATGTACCCCACCGTCACCTGGCGTTCAAAGGGATCGCCAGTGCGTCCATCATAAAGATTCACTTGGCCGCTGCGCGGCAAGCCCGCAAGCTCAAGCATGTCCTTGATCTCGGACTCGTTGGCGCCATCGAACACGGGTGTGGCAAAAGGAACGCCATCGGTGAGGTTCTCCGCCAATTCGACAATCTCGGCATCGGTCAAACCTGCAATGTCCTCGTGCTTGCCACTGCCGTTATAGATCTTGTGCAGGTACTTGCGGACATCGTTTGTGGCTGCCTGCTTTCTGAGCATTTCATCAAGCTTCTGGCCGAGTCCTTTGGCAGCCCAACCAAGGTGAATTTCGAGAATCTGGCCGATGTTCATCCGTGATGGCACACCCAGAGGATTCAATACGATATCCACCGGCGTACCGTCAGCCATGTAGGGCATGTCCTCGATCGGCACGATGCGCGAGACCACACCCTTGTTGCCATGGCGACCTGCCATTTTGTCGCCAGGCTGAAGACGCCGCTTGACCGCCAGATAGACCTTCACCATTTTCTGCACGCCAGGTGGCAATTCGTCACCCTGGGTCAGTTTCTTTTTCTTTTCCTCGAATGCGACATCGAAATCCTTGCGGGTCTGCTCCAGGCTCTCGCGCAAGTTTTCGAGCAATTGTGCCGTCTCGTCGCTGGCCAGACCGATATCGAACCAGTGGTGTGGATCAATCGACTCCAGGTAGGCCTTGGTGAGCTTGGTGCCCTTGGCCAGTTTTTTCGGACCTTTGTTGGCGATCTTGTTGATCAGCAGTTTTTCAATACGCGCAAAAGTATCGCGCTCAACAATGCGCATCTGGTCGGCCAAGTCCGTCTTGTAACGACGCAACTCATCATCGATGATCTGTTGGGCGCGCTTGTCGCGCTCGATGCCTTCGCGGGTAAATACATGCACATCGATCACCGTGCCGACCATTCCTGAAGGCACGCGCAGGCCGGTATCCTTGACGTCGGAAGCCTTCTCGCCGAAGATGGCGCGCAGCAGCTTTTCCTCCGGCGTCAACTGTGTTTCCCCCTTGGGGGTGACCTTACCGACCAGCACATCGCCGGCTTCCACCTCGGCGCCGATATAGACAATGCCGGATTCATCGAGTCGCGCGAGTTGTCCCTCACCCAGAGTGGCGATGTCGCGCGTGATCTCTTCCGAACCCAGCTTGGTATCGCGGGCGACGCAGGTCAGTTCTTCGATGTGGATTGAAGTAAACCGGTCATCGGCAACCACCCGCTCGGAAATCAGAATCGAATCCTCGAAGTTGTAGCCGTTCCAGGGCATGAACGCCACCAGCATGTTCTGGCCCAGGGCCAGTTCGCCCATGTCGGTCGAGGCACCGTCGGCAATCACGTCGCCTTTGGCGATGCCATCACCCACCTTGACCAGCGGGCGCTGGTTGATGTTGGTGTTCTGATTGGAGCGGGTGTACTTGATCAGGTTGTAGATGTCGACGCCGACCTCTCCAGCCACTGTCTCTTCGTCATTGACGCGCACCACAATGCGGTTGGCATCGATGTAGTCCACCACGCCACCACGCAAGGCCTGCACAGCCGTGCCGGAGTCGACCGCGACTGTGCGTTCAATGCCGGTACCCACCAAGGCCTTCTCGGCACGCAGGCAAGGCACCGCCTGGCGTTGCATGTTGGCGCCCATCAAGGCGCGGTTGGCGTCGTCGTGCTCGAGGAACGGAATCAGGGAAGCCGCCACCGAGACAATCTGCCCCGGCGCCACGTCCATGTACTGCACCTCGCCAGGCCCCTTCAGTTCGAATTCGCCCTTGAAGCGGCAAGACACCAACTCGTCGGTGAGTTTGCCCTTCTTGTCGAGTTCGGCGTTCGCCTGGGCAATGACGAAATTGCCTTCTTCGATGGCCGACAGATAATCAATCTGGTCACTGACCACGCCAGCATCGACCTTGCGATAAGGCGTTTCCATGAAACCGTAATTGTTGGTGCGGGCGAAAAGTGCAAGGGAATTGATCAGGCCGATGTTCGGACCTTCCGGCGTCTCGATCGGACAAACCCGGCCATAGTGGGTCGGATGCACGTCGCGGACTTCGAAACCGGCTCTTTCGCGGGTCAAGCCGCCCGGCCCGAGTGCCGAAACACGCCGCTTGTGGGTGATTTCGGAAAGCGGATTGGTCTGATCCATGAACTGCGACAACTGGCTGGAACCAAAAAACTCCTTGATCGCCGCCGAAATCGGTTTGGCATTGATGAGATCGTGGGGCATCAGGTTGTCTGTCTCGGCCTGATTGAGGCGCTCCTTGACGGCGCGCTCGACACGCACCAAGCCTGCGCGGAACTGGTTCTCTGCGAGTTCGCCAACCGAGCGCACGCGCCGGTTGCCAAGGTGGTCGATATCGTCGATTTCGCCCCGACCATTGCGCAGCTCGGCCAGGATGCCGACCACTTTGATGATGTCCTCGTTCGACAAGGTACCAGCGCCTTCGAGCCCTTCACGACCGACGCGGCGATTGAATTTCATGCGGCCCACTACGGACAGATCATAGCGTTCCTCGGAATAGAACAAACCTTTGAAGAGGTTTTCGACGGCGTCCTCTGTAGGCGGTTCGCCCGGGCGCATCATGCGGTAAATGGCAACGCGCGCGCCGAGTTGGTCAGCGGTTTCATCGATACGCAGCGTCGAGGAGATGTAAGGACCACGGTCCAGATCGTTGACGTAGAGCGTTTTAAGGGTATCCACACTGGCCGCAGACAGCTTGGCCAGCAGGTCTTCTGTCAATTCATCGTTGGCATTGGCCAGAATTTCACCGGTCTCGGGGTCGATGATGTTGTGCGCGACAATTCGGCCGACCACAAAATCATCGGGCACAGCGATCTTCTTGATGCCAGCTTCGGCAAGGTCGCGAATATGCTTGACGGTAATGCGCTTTTCCTTGGCAACGATGACCTTGCCAGCCTTGTCCAAAATGTCGAACTTGGCGGTTTCGCCTCGCAGACGCTCCGGCACGACGGTAAATTGGATGCCCTTCTTGGTCAGGTTGAAGGTGTCAAACTCGTAGAAGTTGGAGAGGATCTGCTCCGGGGTCAGGCCAATCGCTTTGAGCAATATCGTCACCGGCATCTTGCGACGGCGGTCGACACGAAAATACATCAAGTCCTTCGGATCGAATTCAAAATCCAGCCAGGAACCGCGATAGGGAATGATCCGCGCCGAGAACAGCAGCTTGCCCGAACTGTGCGTCTTGCCGCGATCATGCTCGAAGAACACGCCCGGCGAACGGTGCAGCTGGGAAACGATCACACGCTCGGTGCCGTTGATGACGAAAGAGCCGGTCGTCGTCATGAGCGGGATTTCGCCCATATAGACTTCCTGCTCCTTGACCTCCTTGATTTTTTCGCTGGCCGATTCGCGATCCAGAATGATTAGCCGCACCCTGGCGCGCAGCGGCGACGCAAAGGTCAAGCCGCGCTGCTGACATTCCTTGACATCAAAAACGGGCTCGCCCAGGTTGTAATGAACAAACTCCAGCCGGGCATTACCGGAATGCGCAACGATCGGAAAGATCGAACTGAAAGCTGCTTGCAAACCCTGGTTTTGCCTATGCGCATGTTGCAACTCCGCCTGCAGAAACTGGGTGTAGGACTCGAGCTGCGTTGCCAGCAAAAAGGGCACGTCAAGCACGGAGGCGCGCTTGGCGAAGCTCTTGCGGATACGCTTTCTCTCGGTATAGGAATACGACATGGTGGCTCCGATCTGCAGTCAGACGGTAAAAGTCAAAAGACAACGCTGCCGGGGGAAAAATTCATTCTTGCGGCTTGGTGAACGTTCTCTTGTGACCACTACGCCCTGGGCAATATTGCAAAGTACGAAAGGGCTGATGACCGCGGTCACCAGCCCGGAACATGCACGTTTGATTACTTGACCTCGACTTTTGCGCCGACATCCTCGAGTTGCTTTTTGAGAGCTGCGGCATCGGCCTTCGAGATGCCTTCCTTGACCGGCTTCGGTGCGCCATCGACCAGATCCTTGGCTTCCTTGAGGCCCAGCCCGGTAGCAGCGCGCACCACCTTGATGGCTTCGACCTTCTTTTCGCCGGCCGCGACCAGAATGACGGTGAATTCGGTCTGCTCTTCCGCCGGTGCGGCAGCAGCAACCGGGGCAGCCACTGCAACAGCCGCAGCGGCGGCAGAAACGCCAAATTTTTCTTCCATTTCCTTGATGAGCTGGGAAAGATCAAGAACGCTCATGTTCGCGATCGCGTCAAGGATTTCTTGTTTGCTAATAGCCATGATAAATACTCCTGAATGAATTGGTTGATTGCAGTTTGTTGGCAGTACGTTCCTGATTTATGCAGTCTGTTTGCTGTCGCGAACCGCAGCGAGACCCCGCACGAACTTGGTCGGGATTTCGTTGAGAGTGCGCACAAACGTGGCAATGGGTGCTTGCATTGTGCCGAGCAGTTTGGACAACAACTCCTCGCGACTCGGCATCGTGGCGAGCGCCTTGACGCCGGCTACGTCCATGACGTAGTTCGGCAGGGCGCCCGCTTTGATGATGAGTTTTTCGTTCCCCTTGGCGAACTCGTTGAGCAGCTTGGCAGCCGCCACCGGATCATTGGAGATCCCGTAAATCAGGGGACCTTTCATGCTATCCGTGAGTCCTTCGAACGGTGTACCAGCCACGGCACGCCGCACCAAGGTGTTCTTCAGCACACGCAGGTACACTCCGGCTTTGCGCGCATTGGCACGCAGCACCGTGATGTGTCCCACTTCCAGACCGCGGTACTCAGCAACGATGATCGATTGGGCATTCGCGACTTGCGCGGATACTTCTGCGACTACCGCCTTCTTGTCATCAAGATTGAGACCCAAGGTCAGCTCCTTATAAATGTTGCTGTTCCAGCCGCAACAAAAGTCACGACACGGAACCGGTACGGCGACCTTCATTCAGAAGTCTGGTCAATGACCTGGCTTCTGTGCTCGGGTAACGCCATCTGCGTAGGCCGGACATCGTGATGACTGCCTTTCGATTAAACCCCGGGGAAATCCCCTACGGGCACCTACGGTCTTTGATAACCCGCACCACCCAAAACGGCGGCAGTGCGGCCCAAAGTTCTTTTCCCCGCAACAGCGGGGATCCATTCCTATGCGACCAGGCTGGCCTGATCGATCCGCACACCAATTCCCATGGTGCTGGTGAGCGAGATCTTCTTTAGATACTGCCCTTTCGAGTTGGCCGGCTTGGCCTTCTGCAAGGCCTCGATCAAGGCCGCCAGATTCTGCTGCAGCGAGTCAACCGGAAACGAGGCGCGACCGATCGTGCACTGCACGATGCCACCCTTGTCAGTCCGGTATTGCACCTGGCCGGCTTTGGCGTTCTTCACGGCGTTCGCAACGTCTTGGGTCACCGTACCCACCTTCGGATTCGGCATGAGGCCGCGCGGCCCGAGAATCTGGCCCAGAGCACCGACAACACGCATCGAGTCCGGCGTGGCAATACAAATATCGAATTCGATGGTACCCGCCTTGATCGTGGCCGCGAGGTCTTCAAACCCGACGATGTCCGCGCCTGCAGCCTTGGCGGCTTCGGCTTTTTCGCCCTGGGCGAACACCGCAACACGGACGGTTTTGCCGGTACCTGCGGGCAGGACAACCGAACCGCGCACGGTCTGGTCGGATTTTTTGGCATCCACTCCGAGGTTCACCGCCACGTCGATCGATTCATCAAACTTGGCGTTGGCGCATTCCTTGACCAAAGCCAATGCATCCTTGACCGGGTAAAACTTATTGTGATCCACCTTGGTGCGCAAGGCCTTGGTGCGTTTCGAGATCTTCGCCATGTCAGAGTCCCTCCACGGTGATGCCCATGCTCCGGGCACTGCCGGCGATAGTCCGGACAGCGGCATTCAAATCCGCCGCAGTCAGATCTTTCATTTTGGTCTTGGCAATTTCCTCGACCTGCGCACGGGTCACCTTGCCGACCTTGTCGGTATGCGGCTTCGGACTGCCCTTCTGGATGCCCGCGGCTTTCTTGAGCAACACAGTCGCCGGCGGCGTCTTCATGATGAAGGTGAAGCTCTTGTCGGCAAAAGCAGTAATCACCACGGGGATCGGCAGTCCCGGCTCCAGACTCTGGGTCTGGGCATTGAATGCCTTGCAGAATTCCATGATGTTGAGGCCGCGTTGGCCTAACGCGGGACCGATCGGAGGCGAGGGATTCGCCTTGCCGGCCGGCACTTGCAGCTTGACGTAGCCGACGATTTTCTTTGCCATAAATATTGCTCCTTGGTGAGTGGTAACGCGCTTTCAACAACCGTTTACTCACGCTCCTCTTGCCGCAAAAACCAGGCGCTGCGGCGCCGCCTATTCAACCCTTAAACTCTTCAATCCTTCTTCAAGCTTTCTCCACTTGGTCGAACTGCAATTCGACCGGTGTGGAACGACCAAAAATGGTCACCGCCACGCGCATGCGACTTTTCTCGTAATTGACTTCTTCGACATTGCCATTGAAATCCGTAAACGGGCCTTCCTTGATGCGTACCATTTCACCCGTCTCAAATAGTACTTTGGGCCGCGGCTTCTCAACGCCTTCCTGAATCTGCTGCATGATCTTGGCGACTTCCTTCTCGGAAATCGGGGTCGGCTTGGTTGCCGTACCACCAATGAAGCCGGTCACCTTGGGCGTACTTTTGACCAGATGCCAACTCTCGTCGTTCATGTCCATTTCCACCAGCACATAGCCGGGGAAAAATTTGCGCTCGGAAATACTTTTCTGGCCGCTTTTCATTTCGACCACTTCTTCGACCGGAACCAGGATCTGACCGAAAAACTCCTGCATCCCGGCGCGATTGATGCGCTCCAGCAATGCGCGCTGCACCGATTTCTCGAAGCCGGAATAGGCGTGGACCACATACCAACGTTTTGTCATGATTTCTTCCAGCCCAGAATCAGGTCATAGAGCACCCACTCCAGCCCTTTGTCCGTAACCCACAGCATGATCGCCATGAGCAGCACAAAGAGGAAGACGATGCCGGTGGTCTGGACGGTTTCCTTGCGCGTCGGCCAGGCGACCTTTTTGGTCTCGAGCCAGGCTTCTCCACCGAACACGAAGAACCGCTGACCCGGCGAGGTGAACCATGCCACCGCAGAACCGGCGGCGACGCCGGCGAGTACCGATAGCACACGCAGAATCATCGGCTGTTCGCCGAGGAAGTAAAAACCAGCCACGCCGGCAGCCAGAAGAATCAACGCCAGTGCGAACTTGAGCTTGTCAGCCATCAGTATCGTTAAGTTAGTTGGCAGGGGCGGAGGGCATCGAACCCCCAACCTTCGGTTTTGGAGACCGACACTCTGCCAATTGAGCTACGCCCCTGCAGCAGAGACCAAAAAGCGCCCCGACCCAACCGGGGCGCTATCGTTTTATTACTCGATCACCTTGGCGACGACACCGGCGCCGACGGTACGACCGCCCTCGCGTATCGCGAAGCGCAAGCCCTCTTCCATCGCAATCGGTGCAATCAGCTTCACCGTGATCGAGACGTTGT
>JBAYVV010000088.1:0-16268 GCA_041674465.1 Sterolibacterium sp. | reverse complement strand
GTTGAAACCCTGCATCGTATCCGGTGCGGCGGTGCGAAATGATTCGAGACCCTTGGATACGTCACTTGTAATTTCAGCGAAAGACTTGCTCATGAACTTACTCCTTGTGATTATTGAAAGTCATCTGACTGTCGAGCGGAAGCTAAATAAGGCGATTATTATATTTGTTGACACGTATATTCGCAATAGCTTATATTTTATCTATGAAAGCGCAAGCTCTCTTCGATATATTGGCAGACGCGACACGTCGCCGAATCATTGCTTTGCTGATAAAAAAGGGGGAGCTCTGTGTTTGCGAACTCATGGCCGCGCTTGACGAAATCCAGCCGAAAGTGTCGCGTCATTTGGGCGTGATGAAGGATGCAGGACTTGTAGTCGCCCGCCGCGAGGGTACCTGGATGCATTACCGGATTGCACCGCTTCCCTCATGGATAAAAGATCTACTCGCATCTTTATCTCGCGGCGCCGAACCAGAGCTCAAGGCTGACCTGAAGCGCCTGAGAGCCATGGGCACGCGTTCTGATCGTTTTGCCGCCTGAGAACACGATGAGTACCCTGACAGAAACGCCCGCACCCCATCGTCAAGCACCGTGGTTCTGGCTCGCCCTGGGTGTAATTGCCTGGGTTGCTGCCTACGCAGCCTTGGCGCCATTCGCCGATGCAGTCATCGCCTCTGTCGGACTGACGAAACAGACTCACCTTGGTGAGTCCGTCCATTTCTTTTTCTATGACACGCCCAAGGTGCTCCTGCTGCTCACGGGGATCGTGTTTGTGATGGGCGTGATCCATACCTTCATCGCTCCCGAAAGAACGCGGGCACTGCTTTCCGGCCGTAGGCTTGGTGTCGGCAATGTTATGGCGGCCACACTGGGCATCGTCACACCTTTCTGTTCCTGCTCGGCCGTTCCGTTGTTCATCGGGTTTCTTTCAGCCGGAGTCCCCCTGGGTGTCACCTTCTCGTTCCTGATCTCCGCGCCGATGGTCAATGAGATTGCGCTCGCGCTGCTGTTCGGTCTCTTCGGCTGGAAGGTGGCTGCAATTTATCTCGGTCTCGGGCTGTCGGTTGCCATTGTCGCCGGATTGGTGATCGGCAGACTCAACATGGAAGACCATCTGGAAGACTGGGTGCGTGTCATGCAGGGCACCCAATCGGCCGAATTCGATGCGACCAATCAGAGCTGGGCCGAGCGTTTGGATGCTGGACTGGCGCATGTGAAAAACATTGTGGGCAAGGTCTGGCCTTACATCCTGCTCGGCATAGCAGTCGGTGCCGCCATCCACGGTTATGTGCCGGAGGATTTCATGGCTTCGATCATGGGCAAGGATGCGCCCTGGTGGTCATTGCCTGCAGCCGTAGTCATTGGCGTGCCCATGTATAGCAACGCCGCCGGGATCATCCCCATCGTCGAGGCATTGCTCGGCAAAGGCGCCGCCCTGGGTACCGTGTTGGCCTTCATGATGAGCGTCATCGCGCTTTCCCTACCGGAAATGATCATCCTGCGCAAAGTGTTGAAGCCCAGACTCATTGCAACTTTTGTGGGCGTGGTTGCCGCGGGCATCCTGCTGGTGGGTTATGTATTCAATGCACTGCTTTGAGTCGGGGAGTTGACATGCAAATCAAGGTTCTCGGTACAGGTTGTGCCAATTGCCGCAACACCATCGCCCTGATCGAGGAAGCAGCCCGGGGCAAGGGGGTGACGATAGAACTCACCAAAGTCGAGGATATCAAGGACATCATGAACTACGGGGTCATGAGTACCCCTGGCGTCGTCATCGACGGCAAAGTGGTACACGCCGGGGGAATACCCAGCCGTGACAAGATCGACAGTTGGTTGAAATAGTGTAGGGAGAACCTGTTGTTGAGGCGAAGCTTTTTCCTTGCACCGATGGCGCGCAAATTGACAGGCCGCTTGGTCAAGATGTCCGTTTAAATCTTACAGGGATCCCTCTCGATGCGATTAGTGGTGGCGATAGAAGAAACTGAGCCTCTCCGTGTCGTGGAAGCCTTCCTTAGCGGTCGCATGAAACGCGCCAGCGAAGGTTGCGGAGACGATCATTCCGATCGAGACAATGAATGCCACGACCCTGTTGAGACCTCATCGAATAGATGTTCCTGCCAGAGCCAAAATTTGTTTTAGCATACGATTGATGAGCAGCATTTCATCCACGTGAAACTAACTACCCTAGCATTTGCCTGGCTCGGATATTTTTCAATTCATTCGCTGCTTGCTACAACTTCGGCAAAGGCTCGCATTGGGCAGCTCTACCCCCAATTAATACCCAGCTATCGATTGGCCTACAATGTTTTTGCCGTTATTTCGTTAGTCCCCATAGTCTGGCTGATTTACAGCACAGAAAGTCACTGGGTCTGGCAATGGCGCGGAAAATGGGCATGGGTATCCGACGGCGCTGCGCTGACCTCGGTGCTGTGCTTTTTCGTGTCGGCAAAGTTCTATGACTTGAATGAGTTCTTTGGGTTTCGCCAGTTGGCGGATCGTGGCAAAGACACCCAGGAAAACTTCACAATTTCCCCATTTCATCGCTTTGTCCGGCATCCTTGGTATTGTTTCGGACTCGTTCTGATCTGGACACGAGATATGAATGAGCCACTCCTGATTTCGGGAATTGCGATAACGGTCTATTTCGTGATCGGCTCGAGGTTGGAAGAAAAAAAACTCATTGATTGTTTCGGAGACTCGTACCGCAGATACATTGCGGCAGTGCCTGGACTGATCCCTTTGCCCTGGAGGTATCTAAGCTCTATGGATGCTGCGACCTTGGTGAATAAAATTAGCCACATGTAGCAATTACTCCCATCGTGAATTCATGGCGAATGTTGCATCGAAAGGAAAAACCATGCCAACTTTAATCCCCTTTGTCATTATTGGCCTTGCAGGTGGTGTTGCGGCTGGCTTCTTTGGTCAGTCTTGGCAAGTGCATGAATGCTCCGCTTCGCCGTAGCTGCAGCCCCCGGTCGCCAACTTCATATGGCCAGAGAGGTAGGCTTCCACAGCACGGACGGGATCGCTCTCGTCAGTTGCCACAACCAGAACACCACGGGCTGCCAGCCGCCGAATAAGTCCAGCACCAGCGCCCGCCGTGATCAGCACATCCATGCGATCTAGCGGGTGGGCAGCACGTGGATCGAAGCCATGAATTGTTATCGTTTCATCAAGATCCAAGCGGTCGACTTCCCGAGCCGGTTCGACGCCTTGAGCCTCAAATACAATGAAACGGTGCGCCCGTCCTGCATGACCGGTGACACTTTTAAAATTCTGGCTGGTGACAGCGATGCGCATAGGACTCTCCGGATGAAAGGGGAAGTGGCATCCATTCAATCCTGGAGCCAAATTCGAAGGAGACAGGGCAGGTCCAGCACGAATCTGGCAACAAGAGAAGAGCCACTTCCGTAGGGGGACTACGCAATTGCCACGCCAGCCCGGAGGTGAGATGGATAACTCACTGATATTAAATAATTAACAGTGGATGCGGCGGTGCCGATGAGACTGGCTGGGCAAAAAATCAGACTCGCAATAATGCCACCATGACATTCCGACTGCCATGCTGGCAGATTAAAAGGATGTGTTCAAATTGCATTACTGTCACACTGACAGGCACCCTATGATTCAAGCTTCCTTAATCGTCGATAAAGTGTTCTCTCGCTGATGCCCAGTTCTTCCGCCAGTGCCCGACGACTGCCACGATGATAGGCGAGCCTTGTCTCAAGCGTCTGCTGCTCCAACTCCTTCAGCTTAAGCGGCTTGTCTGGGTTGGGTTTGTCCGGGCCGATATTGCGCATCGGGGGCCCGACAAGGACCTCCTCGGGAAGATGGTGGGGCTGGATCGTCTCTCCATCACAGAGCAGGCTCGCTCGCTCCAGAATGTTACGCAGTTCGCGCACATTGCCGGGATAGTCGTACTGACATAGCAGTTTGATGGCGCTCGCCGCGATCTTGAGATTCTTTGCCGCAGCAACACGCGACAGCAGGGAATCCGCCAATAGAGGAATATCGATTGTTCGCTCTCTTAATGCCGGCAGTTTGATGGGGAACGTGTTGAGCCGGAAGTAAAGGTCCTGACGAAAGCGTTCGCTTTCGACCAAAGTGCGAAGGTCACGGTGAGTCGCGGAAATCAACCGGATATCGGCCTTGCATAGCCCGGTGGCTCCGACGCGCCGATAAGTGCCAGTCTCCAGCAAACGCAGCAACTTGACTTGTATGGCGAGAGGAATGTCGCCCAGCTCGTCGAGGAACAATGTGCCTCCGCTGGCAGCCTCAACCAGCCCCACGTGGTGGTTCACCGCACCGGTAAAGGAGCCGCGCTCGTGACCGAATAGCTCACTCTCGAAGAGCGTCTCGGCGAGTCCCGAGCAATCCACCGCCACGAAAGGCTTATTGGCTCTGGCGCTGCCATCGTGGATCGCCCTGGCCACAAGTTCCTTGCCGGTGCCGGATTCTCCGAGAAGCAACACAGTGGCTTCGGAAGGCGCAACTCTCGCGACCATTTCAAGCATGCGTTGAAAGGTGGGAGCGCGCCCGACCAATCCTTGCGCGTTGGAAAGGCCACGGGCAACAACAACCGGTTCCATTTTCTCAATGAAGTAAGCGATGTTCCCTTCGCCGTCGCGCAGCGGAGACAACTCGATGTTAACGTAGGCTTCTCCCTGGGGTGTCTGATGCAGGTGAAGTACGCGCTCCCGCTGTCCAGATTGGAGGCTTTGCTTGAGCGGGCAGGTTTCACCGGCTTTGTCGCAGGGTTCGGTAAAGCGATGCGAAATGTCGTAACAGGTTCGCCCAGCCAAAAGTTGTTTTTCCCCAAAGCTTTGTCGATAGGCCTTGTTGGCCGCCAGAACGCGGTATTGGCGATCGCAAAGGATATGCGGTTCCGGCATGGATTCGATGAAGGAAATCAGTTCGGGGAGCAAGGGAGATTTCATAGGTAGGGATTATGACAACATGCAGGGGAATACTGCCATCATGGCAGTATTCCCCCCGTCACGCAATAGCGCATGACCGGATGCAAATCGCAAGTCCATGATATTTAACGTTCTCTATCCGGTGGCTTGAATCCTGCAATGCTCCAGCCATTCATACGTGTCGGCGAGGAGTCATCAATGCTGTTCCAGCAGATCAGAAGTATCTCAACCGGGGCTTACAGTTATCTCCTGGGTAATCGTGACCACAAGACCGCTCTGGTCATCGACCCGATCACTGACAATCTGGATGTCCTCTTGGCACTGATCGGGGACCAGACTCTCGATCTGAGTTTCATTTTGCTGACGCATGCCTATCCTGACGCCGAGTCAAGCGCTACCGCTTTACGCAGCCGCGCCGGTGGTTCCATAGTGACCAGTAGCGCCTGCAAGATGACCGCTGTAGATTGGCATGTAGACCACGACGATCATCTTGCCTTCGGTGAAGACGTCATTCATGTGATTGCCACGCCTGGCCATACGCCTTGCAGCGTCTGCTATCGCTGGCGTGACCGTTTATTCACGGGAGACACGCTGCTTGCCGGTGACTGCGGTGATGTCGAGCAGCCGAAGGCAGATGCGAGCGCGCTGTTCGACAGCGTAACGAATCGTTTATTCGTGTTGCCACCGGAGACCTTGGTTTTTCCGGGCCATGATGCCGTGGGACGTACCGTATCAACCATTGCCGAGGAAAAAGCGATCAATCCTCGATTCAAAGGCCACAGTCGTGACACATTCGCCATGCTGATGTCCGAAACTTCACCTTCTTCCCCCACACAGCCGAGGATGAGTACAACATGAGTCAAACGTCCGGTCCTCGCCTCAAATTCTTTCCCATCGCCTGGTTCGCCATGATCATGGGGATGGCTGGCTTCACGATCGCGTGGCGCCGTGCCGAACAAGTGCTGGGGCTGAGTTTTACGACGACCCCGATCCTGTTGCCTTTGACGACCGGTTTGGCGCTCGTTCTGGCAGTGCTGCTGGTAGCCAAAGTGATCAAATATCCGCAGGAAGTGCTCGGGGAGATACGCCATCCAGTGAAACTGGTCTTCGTGCCAACAATATCGATTGGCCTGATCCTGCTCTCCATCGCGTTTCTGCACTTAAGTCCCGAGGTTTCCTTCTGGTTGTGGGCCAGCGGCACCGCACTGCATCTGATCCTGACACTTTATGTGCTGTCATCCTGGATTCACCACACCAAGTACGAGATTGCCCACCTCAATCCGGCCTGGTTCATTCCGGTGGTTGGCAATATCCTGGTACCCATCGCAGGAATACACCACGCCTCGCCGGAAATCTCCTGGTTCTTTTTCAGCCTGGGCCTGTTCTTCTGGCCGGTGCTGACCGCCATCATTTTCTACCGGCTGATTTTTCATGGCAGCCTGCCTGAGCGTTTCATGCCGACCTTGTTCATCTTCATCGCACCGCCCGCCGTGGGTTTCATTTCCTACACCAATTTGGTCGGCGGGTTGGACTCATTTGCGCGAATACTCTATGGCGTCGCACTCTTCTTTACCCTGTTGCTGTTCGTGCAGATCCGCTACTTTGTCCGTCTCAAGTTTTTCCTGTCCTGGTGGGCTTATTCATTTCCTTTGGCAGCGATCAGCATCTCGACACTCATCATGGCCAAGGAGACAGGGCTGGTGTTTTACTTATGGATGGGCGGTGGACTGATGACCATCCTTACGGCAGTCATCGCGATGCTACTGGTACGAACCGGAATTGCAGTGGTGCGACGCGAAATCTGCATCGAGGGACACTAAGTGCCAGCAATCGGCAATACACTGCATTGTTGCTGTCAGAATGACTGACAGCCGATGAACCCAGTGAAGGGATACGAACACCGGATGAATATGCGCGGCTGTCTGGTGATTCAGCCAGACCATGTGATCAGAGTACCGAAGACTATGCCATGATGATCAAGGGATGGATCGTTGATCATTTGTTGGAGCATGATGTCAAGATTCGACAGTACGTTGGTCGCTGAATCTTGTCTTCTTTGTGACGGCGAAACCGACCATTGAGGTCTATTGATTCGAAGCCGTAAACCGGACACTGCAAAATCCGACAAACAGATTTGCAGCGATGTAAAAAGCGGCACTTACCTCGGGAAACAACTGCAATAAGCAACTCTCTAAAGGTGGTCCTGGATGTAGATCAGCATCCGATCTATCAACATGGGTTTCTGAAACCATCATTTATCCATGCATTAGCGCTGGCCTTGCTGAGTTTAAACCCCGGTATTACTCTAACCTGTGCCAGTTGGTCACCATTGGCATCGTACGCGCTCAACAGGGCATGCGGATCGTCTTCGTCAGCTACGAGGTCTAGCATAACGCTGATCCGTCCGGCCTGAGCATTAACGGTGATGCTCTGATGGTGCGTCGCATGCAGTTGCTGAACTTGGCGCTGGAGAAATTCAGAGGCGGTTTTGACCAAAGTATTGAACGCAGATGCATCAAGCGGCTTCGGATTCTTTTTGTCACGCCCCATCGTCCAGGGACCCACCAAAGCAGGTTCGGGTTCGCCGTCTTTGATCATCTCGACGGCCCAGCCCTCATCGTCTTCGTTCTTGATAACACGAGCGGTCCATCCGTTGTTGCACCAAAGTCTCGCCTCTTTTACCAAGGCGGGGACGTCTCCTTCGACGTCTTCGTTTTCTGTGTGCGGTGTCATGAATGGATTCTACTTCCTGCCCAAGTAAATGATCGCTTTAACGAATCCAGGTTGACCCCTGTCACTCCCTCCGTTCAATTTATCGCCCATACTCACGGCTGTGGGTTTTCTGGCAATCTTCGCCGACCCTGTTATCGCTTTCATTCCACGTTCAAGCATGCATAAACTCAACCCACCACAGCGTGAAGCTATCCGCTATCTCGATGGCCCCTTGCTGGTACTGGCGGGCGCGGGCAGCGGCAAGACCCGTGTGATTACCCAGAAGATCGCTTATCTGGTGGAGGAATGCGGGTATCAACCCGCTCACATCGCCGCCATCACCTTTACCAACAAGGCTGCGCGCGAGATGAAGGAGCGGGTCGCCAAGTTGCTGCCGGGGCGGCCATTGCAAGGCATGACCGTGAGCACCTTCCACGCATTGGGAGCGCGCATCCTGCGCCAGGAAGCCAGGCTCTGTGACCTCAAGCCCAGTTTCTCGATTTTCGATGCCAGTGACAGCGCCGCCATCATCGCCGAACTGCTGGGCAACCCAGACAAGGCGCAAATCCGCGCCATGCAAAGCCGCATCTCGATGTGGAAGAACAGCCTGGCCGGACCGGAAGAAGCCCTTGCCCTGGCACAGGATCCATTGGAACTGGCCGCAGCTCGCCTCTATGTCGACTACGACCGTACCTTGCGCGCCTACCAGGCTGTCGATTTTGACGACCTGATCCGTTTGCCGGCTCAACTCCTGGCGGCCAAGCCGGAAGTCTTGACCCGTTGGCGGGGACGCTTGCATTACCTGCTGGTGGATGAATACCAGGATACCAACCGTTGCCAGTACAGCCTCCTCCAGTTGCTGGCCGGGCCACGCGCCGCATTCACCGCAGTCGGTGACGACGACCAGTCGATCTATGCCTGGCGCGGCGCCGATGTCGAGAATCTGAATACGCTGAAGCAGGACTTCCCGCAGCTGAAAGTCATCAAGCTGGAGCAAAACTACCGTTCCACCACCCGCATTCTCAAGGCCGCCAACAGCCTCATCAGCCACAACCCGAAGGTCTTCGAGAAACGCCTGTGGTCTGAACGCGGCCATGGCGATGCGATCCAGGCCAGCGTCTGCCGCGACGGCGAACATGAGGCGGAACTGGTGGCGAACAAGCTGTTGGCTCACAAGTTCGACCATCGCGGCCAGTTTGGCGACTACGCCATCCTGTACCGGGGCAACCACCAGGCAAGGGCCTTTGAGCAGCAATTGCGCACCCACAATATTCCTTATGTGCTGTCGGGCGGCCAGTCCTATTTCGATCGCGCCGAGATCAAGGATCTGATCGCCTACCTCCGCCTGATCAGCAACGGAGACGACGACCCCGCCTTCATCCGCGCCGTGACGACACCCAAGCGTGGCATCGGCAGCGCGACCCTGGAGGCGCTCGGCAACTACGCCGGACAGCGCCATGCCAGCTTGTTCGCGGCAAGTTTCGAGTCGGGTGCAGCAGGTCTGGTGAATCCCAGGCAACTCCAGGCCGTGCAGGAGTTCGGTCAGCTCATCAATCGCATGGAATACCGGGCCTCACGCGAGCCGGCCGGGCAGGTCCTGGAAGACCTGGTCAAGGACATAGGCTATGAACGCTGGCTGTTTGAATCTTGCGAGCCACGTGAGGCCGAGACCAAATGGAACAACGTGCGTGACTGCATCGACTGGCTGAGCCGCAAAGGTGAAGAGGAAGGCATGAACCTGATTGAACTCACCCAGACCGTGGCGCTGATTTCGATGCTGGACAAGAGCGAGCAGACTGGCGATACAGTTCAGCTTGCCACCTTGCATGCGGCCAAGGGACTGGAGTTCAAACACGTATTCCTGGTCGGGGTGGAGGAGGGCATCCTGCCGCATCGCGATGCGGAAGAGGAGGGTCGCATCGAGGAAGAAAGGCGGCTGATGTATGTCGGCATCACCCGCGCCGAGCGCAGCCTGCACCTGAGCTGGTGTGAGCGGCGCAAGCTGGGCAAGGAATGGCGCAACTGTGAGCCATCGCGGTTTGTCGTCGAGATGGGTGAAGATCTGAAAATATCCGGAGGCAAGGCAGAAGTGCCGATCGACAAGGCCGAGGGTCGAGCGAAGCTGGCACAGTTCAGAGCAATGCTGGGTGGAGCTTGATGGGCGCGACCATGTGCATTGACGAAGTGCATCAAATCGCACAATGGTTTGGGAATATCATCCAGCTTCATCCACTCAACCGAAAAAATTCCTGATGCGAAGAGAAATCAAAGAGAAGCCCAAGTACGCCGTCGTGGCGGCTGTGCAGCTGCCGAATGTGAGCGACGTCGAGTTTGAGGCATCGCTGACCGAACTGCGCGAACTGGCAAAGACACTGGGGTTCGTGATCGCTGCCACCTTCACGCAAAAGCGCTCCAGCTTTGATTCGACGGCCTACCTGGGGGAAGGAAAGCGGCAGGAGATACGCCGCTTTGTAGACAACGAGCCAGAGCCGGTCGAGCTGGAAAAAACACCACCGGCGGCTGCCGACCCCGACGCCGGCAAGATTGACGTCATCTTCGTCGATCATGAGATCTCGCCATCGCAGGCGCGCAACCTCGAGAAGGAGGTCGGCTGCGAGGTCATGGACCGCACCATGGTCATCCTCGAGATATTTCACCGCCACGCATGCTCTCGCGCAGCGCGCGCGCAGGTAGAGATTGCGCGTCTCGGCTACATGGCGCCGCGCCTGCGCGAAGCGGCAAAGCTCGCCGGGCCCCAGGGGCGACAGCGCAGCGGCACCGGTGGTCGTGGCGCCGGCGAGTCGCACACCGAGATGGACCGGCGCAAGATCCGCGACCGAATCGCCGAACTGCAGCTCGAAATCACTGCAATGGACGTCGAGCGCAAGACCCAGCGCTCAAGGCGGCAGGAACGCCAGGGACTCGCCAGCGTGGCACTCGTCGGCTACACCAACGCCGGCAAGTCCACCCTGATGCGAGCACTTACGGGAAGCGAGGTGCTGGTCGAAGACAAACTTTTTGCCACACTCGACACCACAGTGCGTGCGCTCCAGCCGGAAAGCCGGCCGCGGGTGCTTATCAGCGACACGGTGGGCTTCATCAAGAATCTGCCACACGGACTCGTCGCGTCGTTCAAGTCAACGCTCGAGGAGGCGCTTGATGCGTCGTTGCTGCTTCATGTCATCGACGCGGGCGATCCCGGTTTCGAGCGGCAGCTCGAAGTCACCGACGCAGTCATCAACGAGATCGGCGCGAAGGGCGTGCCGCGCATCCGCGTCTTCAACAAGATTGACCAGGTCGGTGACGCAACAGAGCAAGCGGAAAGAGAAATTGCACTGCGCGCGCGGTACCCTGATTGTATCGTGATGAGCGCACGTCGTGCCGGCGACATTGCGTTGCTGCGCGAAACAATCGTTGCATTTTTTCGACAGAATCTCATCGAAGCCGAGCTATTCCTTCCATGGGCGAAACAGCAACTGCGCGGCGAAATCTTCGCGAGTTGTGAAGTGCTGGAGGAACGTGCAGACGGTGAGGGTGCTTTCTTGCGCGTGCGAGCTGAGTCCGAGGTCGTAAAAGGCTTTTGCGAGCGGCTTGGCCAAGCGCTATGAGTTCAGTGGGCTAGTTGTATTGGGATTGAATAGCCGACTTGCCATGGGATGCAACCTTTGGACCTGACTGTATCAGACTGACTTCGTCACTAAGGATATGGACGGCTTCGTCCAGTAGTACGTCCTTTTCATTCTTGCCCATTTTCGTTGCCGACAAGTCATTGGCTGGATTAGATTCATCAGTCATTACCTGGTCATCTTGGATGGCGAGCTTTACACTTGGCGTGGATTTTCTGCCGAGTAACCGCTCCAAGACATTCTTTTCCAGATCTCTCGACTTCTCATGGGATGCAGATCTGGCGACCTTTGCCTCACGCTCCATGCGGCGCTCTGTTTCGTTCAGGGAGATCAAGTTATTTTTGTGCTGCATGCTGAACTGGGCAATGTTTTCCTGCAAGTATTTAAATTCCTTGTTGTGACTCACGCGATCTTGATGGCTAGCCACCAGGCTGGGGATCAAACGTATCAAATGACCTGATGGGGAATACGTCACGGACTTGATCTGTGTCCAGGGGAGTGCGTTATCGAAGTTTGACTCTCCAAATTTCTCGGAATCGGGTCCCATCGGAAAGGCGATGTCCGGTTTAACTCCGAGTAGTTGCGTGGTGCCCCCGTTGATGCGGAAGAACTGGGCAATGGTCATCTTCAGTTCGCCGTACTTTTGTTCGCCGTTATTGGCAATCTGATCCAGATCGACCATGGTTTGTACGGTACCTTTGCCAAAACTTGATTCTCCTATTACTAATCCACGACCGTAATCCTGAATGGCCGCGGCAAATATCTCTGACGCGGATGCCGAGCCTCTGTTGATCAGGACGCCAATTGGGCCATCCCATGCCGGGTTGATATCGGAACTGCTCTGCACTGTGACCTTGCCCATGGCGTCGCGTTGTTGCACAACGGGTCCGCTGCCGATAAAAAGGCCGGTCAGCTCGACCGCTTCCGACAATGAACCGCCACCGTTATTGCGCAAATCGATCAAGACGCTATCAACCTTATCTTTTTTCAACTCATCCAAAAGACGCGCCACGTCATGGGTTGCACTCTTGAAGTTCAGATCACCTTGTTGACGAGCTTCAAAATCCTGATAAAAACTGGGCAGGGTTATCACACCGATGCGCCGAGTTAACTTTCCGTCCTTTACTGACAATACTGATTTCTTGGCACCCTCATCATCCAGAGTGATTTTTTGCCGAACGAGTGAAACTAGTCTATGCATGCCATCCGGTCCTTCGGCAGCGGGGAGCACATCAAGTTGGACGACCGTGCCTTCAACTCCGCGAATCAGGGCAATTGCATCGTCCAATCTCCAGCCAATGATCTCTGTCATGATGCCAGTACTGCCCTGGGCAACTCCAATTATCCGGTCACCGACATTCAGTTGGCCCGATAAGCTGGCTGGACCGCCAGGCATGATCTTCATGATCGTGATGTAGTCATCTTTCTCTGACAGTTCCCCGCCGATCCCGACCAGAGATAGTTTCATCGAAATGTCGAATTCCTTCGCTGCTCTTGGCCCCATATAGTTGGTATGCGGCTCAATGGCCATGGTGTATGCATTCATGAATGCCTGGAATGCATCTTCGCCCTTCGCGCGACTTACGCGTTTGATCAGGCCCTCATAACGTTTTTGAAGAGATGCGGCAATATCCTTGTCTTCTTTCCCATTCAGTTTGAGCAGCAACCAGTCATTCTTGACTCGTTTGCGCCACAGCTCGCGCGCTTCAATTTCAGACTTTAACCAGGGTTCTTTCTCACGCGTGTACTGATAAGTGTCCTTCTGAGAAAAGTCGAAGCCTTCATTGAGCAACCCTCTGGCAAAGGCTAAGCGGTCGGATACGCGCTTGATGAAGAGGTTGTAGATTTCAAACGGAATAGACAGATCCTCCTTGAGGATGGCATCGTCGAGTCTGTCACGCATAGCGGCCAGTTTATCGATGTCGGATTGAGTGAAAAAGATTTTCTCGGAATCAAGCAGCTTCAGGTATTGATCAAATATTTTCTCCGACAGGGCGTTGTCTAACGGTATGGCTTTATAGTGATATCGAGTGAGCAGTTCAGCCGACAGGTGAGCTGCCTGCATTTGCTGCTGCGCTGGCTTTAACTCGGGGGAATGGATGCTCCCTGAGTCGACAGTCGAAGCCTGCACCGCGGTAGCGAAGGCAAGCAATATCCACAGCAGTCTCATCAATTGCATTTTTATCCCGTTTCATTTGCGCAGATGTGCTCTGCCAACAATCTGGTAAATTCAGATCTGACAAGTGGAGACATGCTATTCGATACCACTGTGAGCATTTGTGAGCCGAGTGTAAGAGTCTGTAATATTCCGATCGATTCATCGCGGTCATCGCTGCGGCGCAAGAAACCGGATGTCCCGCTCCCGTAAATTCAACGGTCAGTCAGACGACTTGCAGCGGCTGGATCGGGGAACGTGTCACTCTTTCAATCAATGCTTCGAGCAACTTCAGCACGGCGTCCCGTGTTTCATGCAACCCAGGCAAACATTCCAGGGCCGCTTGCCCCCGGCCATTACTGGTCATGGCAAGAATTTTCTCAACCTGGAGGTGCACCTGCTCGTGCAGCGGGACAATAGACTGGAACTCGGGGAATTCACCATAACGCACCGTGCCGCTGCCAAGATACCATTGCCAGAACTTGCAATGATGGCCATCGGATATCCTGACCAATGAGTGGCACGCCGAGAGATCGATGGCGCCAACGTTCGTTATCGAACAGATGCGCAGCGTATGGTTGCGTATGTTTCGGCCTCACACATCTGGTATTCCCTCATTCACTTTGGAAGAATCCCTCATGACTCCGCTCAATGTCGATGTCGCCATCATTGGTGCCGGTACCGCCGGCATGGGCGCCTACCGGGCCGCCCGGACCCATACCGAATCGGTATTGCTGATCGAGGCTGATGCTTACGGGACAACCTGTGCACGGGTCGGTTGCATGCCGAGCAAATTGCTGATTGCCGCCGCTGATGTCGCCCATCAAGCGCGTCATGCCGATCCGTTTGGAGTGCATGTGGACGGCGTGGCTGTGGACGGCGCAGCGGTGCTGGCAAGAGTGCGCCAGGAGCGCGACCGTTTTGTCGGTTTCGTCCTGGAAAGTGTAGAGGCCATACCGATCACGGACCGCCTGAAAGCCAGGGTCCGTTTTCAGGATGCGACGACCCTGGTGACGGCGCAAGGTCAGACGATTCATGCCCGGCGCAGCGTGATCGCCACCGGCAGTACGCCGATGTTGCCACCGCTGCTGAAGGGGCTGGCCAAACGCCTGCTGACGAATGAAAACATTTTCGAATTGCCGACACTGCCGAAGCGTCTGGCGGTATTCGGTCCCGGCGTGCTGGGAATGGAACTGGGGCAGGCGCTGAGCCGCCTCGGCGTCGGCGTCAAAATGTTCGGCGTGGGGGGTGGCATTGCGGGCATTCATGATCCGGAAATTCGTGCCCTCGCCAACCATGTTTTCAACGAAGAGTTTTATCTGGACGCAGCCTCAGAGGTGAAATCCGTCAAGGAAACCGCCGCGGGAGTCGATATCGACTATCTGCACCGGGACGGCGCCTGGAAGACCGAACAATTTGACTATGTCCTGGCGGCGACAGGGCGCGCTCCGGATGTTGCCGGTCTGACGCTGAAGAACACCGGACTGATGCTGAACGACCATGGCGTGCCGGTGTTCGACCGCTTTACGCTGCAGTGTGGCAATAGCGCCATCTTCATCGCCGGCGATGCCAGCAACGACATGCCGCTGCTGCACGAAGCCGCCGATCAGGGACGCATTGCCGGTGACAACGCCGGCCGCTATCCCGCTGTGCAAAAGGGTTTGCGCCGGACACCGCTGGCGGTCGTATTCACCGATCCTCAAGTGGCATCGGTCGGTTTGACGCTGGAACAGTTGAACCAGAACTTCAATCATCGCTTCGCGGTCGGCGTCGTTTCCTTCAAGGACCAGGGGCGCAGCCGCGTCATATTGCGCAACAAGGGGCTCCTCAAAGTCTATGCCGAACAAGGCAGCGACCTGTTTCTGGGGGCGGAAATGTTCGGTCCGGCTGCCGAGCATATCGGCCATCTGCTGGCCTGGGCGGCGCAGCAGCGCATGACGGTGGGCGCGATGCTGGAAATGCCGTTCTATCACCCGGTCATCGAAGAAGGCTTGCGGACCGCGCTGCGGGATCTCAATCGCAATCTGCACAAGGGTTCCGAGGCGATACCGCATTGCCTGGACTGCGGACCGGGCGCTTGAGCGATATCCCGTGCGATATCCCGTGTGATTCGTCAGCCGTGTCCGATAGTCATCCAAAGGTGCATACCCCATGAACATCCCGCTCAAACTCCTCGGCATTCCTGGCAGCCTTCGTCGGTCTTCTTACAACCGCGCAGCATTGGTGGCTGCACAGGCCATTCTGCCGAACAACACGACACTCGACATTTTCGACCTTGAAGGGATCCCGCTGTTCAATCAGGACCACGAGGACTGCCCCGTGGCAAGACTCACCGAGTTCAGGAAGATGATCCGCGCAGCCGATGCGATCGTGTTTTCCACGCCCGAATACAATTATTCGGTTCCCGGTGTATTGAAGAACGCCATTGATTCCGCATCAAGGCCATTCGGTGAAAGCGCCTGGACAGGAAAGCCCGTGGCTGTGATGGGCGCATCAGTCGGGGCCTTCGGCAGCGCCAGGGCACAGTACCACCTCAGGCAGATGTTCGTGACGCTCGACATGTATCCGCTGAACCAGCCCGAAGTCATGATTGGAAATGCCGACAAGGCGTTTGACGGGAATGGAAGGCTCCTCGATGAGGACAGCCTGGAGTTGATCCGTCAACTCCTCGGGCACTTGTGCCGCTGGACACGCCAGCTCAAAGAAATATAGGAATCGAGTTTCGCCCAATCACGGAGTAGCGTCACCGAGTCGAAGAAACAAGACGGCTAACAAGCGGCTGCTGACGTAGCGCCGAGTCGAGGCGATCAACCAGACCGGACCAGTCCGAGTCGTCAGCCAAGGCTTGGCAAAGCAGTTC
>JBAYVV010000087.1:0-16422 GCA_041674465.1 Sterolibacterium sp. | reverse complement strand
CCATCGAATGGAGCGAGCCAATGATGCGTAAAGCATTTGTATCCGGTGTCGGGATGATCCCGTTCGCCAAGCCGGGCGCCAGCGCCCCTTATCACGAGATGGGCGCCGCCGCTGGCCGCCTGGCCCTGGCCGACGCCGGGATCAAGTACGAGGAGGTCCAACAGGCCTTCGTCGGCTATGTTTATGGCGATTCGACATCGGGGCAGAAGGCGCTCTACCAGATCGGCATGACCGGCATTCCCGTGGTGAATGTCAATAACAATTGTTCGACCGGTTCGACGGCGCTGTTTCTCGCGCGCCAGGCCATCGCTAGCGGCGCCGCGGACTGTGTGCTGGCGCTGGGCTTCGAGCAGATGAATCCTGGTGCGCTCGGTGCGATGTTCAAGGACAGGCCGACACCTTTTGATGATTTTGACCGCGAAACCGACGCGCTGGTTGGCATGACCGAGATACCTTTGGCATTGCGCTATTTTGGCGGTGCCGGAATCGCTCACATGAAGAAATACGGCACCAAGCTGGAAACCTTCGCGAAGATTCGCGCCAAGGCGAGCCGCCATGCAGAGAAAAATCCCCTGGCGCTGTTCAAGAAAGTCGTCACGACCCAGGAAGTCATGGATGCACCGACCTTGTGGCCCGGCGTCATGACGCGTTTGATGGCCTGCCCGCCGACTTGCGGTGCCGCAGCCGCGGTGCTGATGTCGGAAGATTTTGCCAAGAAGCATGGCCTGCGCCACGATGTCTACATTGATGCGCAATCCATGACCACCGATTATCCCAGCACCTTCGAGTCCCACGACATGATCCGCGTCGTCGGCTACGACATGGCCAAGGAGGCCGCCCAGCAAGTCTATCGTCAGGCCGGAATCGGGCCCAAGGATTTGGATGTGGTCGAACTGCACGACTGCTTCGCCCAGAATGAACTCATCACCTACGAAGCCCTGGGTCTTTGCCCCGAAGGCGGTGCTGAGAAATTCGTCAATGATGGCGACAATACCTACGGCGGCAAGGTCGTCACCAACCCGTCCGGCGGTCTGCTTTCCAAAGGGCACCCGCTCGGTGCCACCGGTCTCGCCCAATGCTACGAGCTGACCCACCAGTTGCGCGGCACAGCCGAGCAGCGGCAAGTGGCCAACGCCAAAATCGCCCTGCAGCACAACCTGGGTCTGGGCGGTGCTTGCGTGGTGACGCTCTACCGCAAGATGTAAGCAAGGTGAGACCGGCGCCGCAATGATAGCCAAGACCCTGATCGGCAAAACCTTCCCACCGTATGCGGTGGAAGTCGAGAAGGGCCGCTTGCGCTTCTTTGCCAAGGCCATCGGCGAAACCGACCCGATCTTCGTGGATGAAGGCGCGGCACAGGCGGCCGGTTACCGGTCGCTGCCGCTGCCGCCGACCTTTCTGTTCGCCATGGAAATAGACCGACCGGATCCTCTGGCATGGTTCGCTGAAGTGGGAATGGAACTGCCCAAGGTGCTGCACGGTGAACAATCCTTCACCTATCATCGGCAGGCCTGCGCCGGCGATATCCTGACGTTCGAGTCGCGCATTGTCGATGTTTATGACAAGAAGAATGGCGCGCTCGACTTCATCGTCAAGGAGACGCGCGTCATCGATCAAGCCGGCAATCATGTGGCCGATCTGCGCAGCGTGATTGTGCAGCGCAATCGCTGAAGCGCAAGGCAATGGGCATCGATCTTGAATCCATCAAAGCGGGCCAGCCATTGCCCGAGATCAAACTGCCACCGATCGACCGCACGACCCTGGCGCTGTTTGCAGGCGCTTCCGGCGATCACAATCCGATCCATATCGACATCGACTTCGCGCGCAAGGCGGGCATGGACGACGTCTTTGCCCAGGGCATGCTGCCGATGGCCTATCTCGGACGGCTGCTGACTTCCTGGGTGCCGCCGCAGCGCCTGCGCGGCTTCAGCGCCCGCTTTGCCGGCATCACCCATCTGGGCGATGTGCTTACCTGCTCGGGAAAAATCGTTGAGCAAATCGATCACGACGGCGAGCGCCTCGGCAAGTTTGAAATTCAGGCCGTCAATCAAAGCGGCGAAGTGAAGATCACGGGCGAAGCCCTAATCGTTTTCTAATAGGTTCACGAAAGGGCAGCACATGGCAAAACTCGAAGGCAAGGTTGCTCTGGTATCCGGCTCCGGCCGTGGCATAGGCTGCGCCATCGCCTTGAAGTTGGCGAGCGAAGGTGCGCGCGTGGTGGTCAACGATCTCGATGCCGATCCGGCGCAGGAAGTGGCCGAACTGATCCGCAAGGCGGGCGGCGAGGCGATTGTTTGCGCCGGCAGCGTGACGGCGCCGGATTTCGCCGAGCGCTTCATCAAGGCCGCCACGGATACCTACCATGGCCTCGACATCATCATCAACAATGCCGGCTACACCTGGGACAACGTCATCCAGAAAATGAGCGACGACCAGTGGGCGGCGATCATGGACGTGCACCTGACGGCGCCATTCCGCATCCTGCGCGCCGCCCATCCGGTGATCCGTGCATACAACAAAGCCGAAGCCGCGGCCGGTCGCCCGGTGTTTCGCAAGGTCGTGAATGTTTCCTCGGTGGCCGGCCTTGGCGGCAATATCGGGCAGGTCAATTACGCTTCGGCCAAGGCCGGCATCGTCGGTCTGACCATGACTCTGGCGAAGGAATGGGGTCGCCTCAAGGTGAATGTGAACTGCGTCGCCTTCGGCTTCATCATGACCCGGCTCACCGAAGCCTCGGCAGCGGGCGACGCCACGATCAAAATTGAAGATCGGGCCATCAAGGTTGGCCTGAACCCGGATCTGATCAAGGTTTTCGAGCATTCGATCCCGCTCGGCCGTGCCGGCACACCGGACGAAGCCGCGGGGGCCGTGTATCTGCTGTGCACTCCGGAATCGGATTACATCAGCGGGCAAACCCTGGTCTGCGGCGGCGGCATGACGCTTTGATATTTCCGGCGACCTCCGGGAACCCCCGGGGTCATCGGTCATTGCATTACTGCCCCGACCAAAGAGCTTCCGACCACAACCTGTCCGCGGTGGCGAAGACATCAAATTCGGCGCGGATCTTGCGCCATTTCCAGATCCCGTTCTGGCGGACATAATCTTCGAGATAGCGGCCGAGCAGAATCAGTGGTCCTTTCTTGCCAAAGGGACCGAGTTCGGTCGAAACCGCCGGCACAAATAGGGACCAGGTTGCGTGTGCCGTGTCGCCCTGGACATCGATCACTTCGTTGCCGACGTGATGCTGCGACCAGCTGAGCATGCTCGGCACGGCTTCAATGAAAAAATTGGCCGCGTTGGCGCCGTGAAAAACACCGACGCCGGTGAAGTCGGCGACGATATCCTCAGTGAAACGATCGAGCAGAGGGCGGATCAACTCGCGCTTGCCTGTGCAGACGCCCTGATCGATCAGCCCGCAATAGGTTTCATGCTTCATGCGCCGCAGCGCCTCGATGTCTTCCATTCGTTGCAGGCGCGCTTCAATTTCCATCATGACGTTTTCCTCCGGGAATCAGACAGGGCTTTTCGCCTGCGCTTCCAGTTCGGCAATCCGCGCCTGCAGGCGCTGGTTCTCCACCACTATGGGGTCGGGCATGTAGATCGGCGGCAATTGTCCCGGCAGCCCCTTGCCGTAGGGGCCGGCGAAAATTTCTTTCGAGCTGTTCCAACTGCCGAAATAGAGAATATCGGACGGGGGTTGCGGCTTGACCTTCTTCGCGAGAAATTCGTCCCAACGCATGCCGCGCGCCTTGCGCGCCTGGCGTTCCGCCTGGCGCCGCTCCGCCGTGCCCGCTGCGTCGACGACCATCAGCGCTTCTTCGTAGGCGACGCAGTAGATATCTCGGGCTGTCTCGGGAGAAATCAGACCCTCGCGCAAGTCCTTCATCACCAGTTCAGGATCGCGCTCCAGCACGTCGCCGTAGCCACCCCCGGCGCCCTGGCTCATCATGAAAAGCTCGCCTTCGGCATAGAACTCGAACGGCACCGCCATCGGCAGCGCTTCGTAGGTCGCGCCCGCGAAGGGCCGCTCGTTCATCAGGTATTCCATCGATGCCTGAAACAAGTCGGGCTTGGTTTTCATTTCTTCGAGCAGATTCTTGCCGCGAATGCGTGCCACCGCATACACCGGACAGGCGTAGCCACCGAACAGACCCTGGGTCGAGGGAAAGTAGGAGCCTCCAGTGAAGGTCTGGAAGCCGAAAGGCTGCGTGCCGAAGCGCATCAGGCCGTACTGGTAGGCGCTGCCGCCGCGGTATTTGCCGAAGCCGCAGTTGTCCGGCCAGATCTTCTTGGAGATGGCATAGATGAAGGGCAGGTTTTCTTCGGCGTGTTCGGCTTCGCCGATGTCGGTGTAGGCGCCGAAGTTCGGGGCCAGGCTGTGCTCGCCGTCGGCATCGCACTTGGCGCCGCCGGCCATGCCATTCAGGTCGCCGCACATGTTGCCGACCGAATCCATGTGCTGATTGAGGCCGCCGTAGATGATGGTCTGCGGCTGGTTGAACCAGCCGGCCTTGATCTTGGCATAGCGCTTCGGCATGCCGTAGTAAAACTTGGAGAACGCCAGTTCGGCAGCGGTGATCACCTTGAACATCGGCTGCATGCACAGCGCCACGGGGACTTCCTGGTCGCAGTCGACAAACGAGCCGGGGTCGGTGACGAGGTCGAATTGCTCCAGCAGCGCCTGGCAGGAGGGAAGATCCGGCCAGACGTAGTGCATCAGGCTGATGAGCAGGGTCACGGTCTGCGATTGGCGCAGGCTGTTGATGGGGCGGTTGGCGAATTGCGGTGCGGCGCCGCGCAGGTCGAGAACGATGCGATCATTCTTCTTGGTGAAGGCCATGCTCGAATTCATCAAGGCGGGCTCGCGCATGGTGTCGTCACAGAACAGCCGCACGCGCACCGTGCCATCGGGCATTTCCCGGATGCGCCGCCTGGTTTCTTCGCGCACGAATTCGATGTTGGCGCGGAAAAAACCGATCACGGCGTCGTCGCCGTATTGCTGCAGGGCGTCGAAAATCCGCTGCTCGATGCGCCGGCAGGCCGCCAGGCGCGCCTTGAGGTCGGCCAGGATGATTTGCGGCTCGCGCGAGTTGTTTTGCACCAGCGTCACCAGGTCGGTTTTGAGCCGATAGTTCTCGACCAGCTTGATCGGTGAGCCCTTGAAGCCCTCGTCCCATTTCGACTCGATCGTGGGGCCCATGCCGCCGGGCACTTTCGCGCCGATCTCGCCTTCATGCATGGCACAGCAGACCCAGGCGATGAGCTCCGCGCCGCTGAACACCGGCATGAACAGATGCTGGTCGGGACTGTGTATGCCGCCGAAGCGGCAATCGTTGATGAGGAAGCCGTCACCCGCATGGACGCCGACGGTCGGGTCGTTTTCAAAGTACTTGCGGATGTAGCGAATCGGATAGTGCAGGGAAACCGAGAATCCCGCCACGCCGCGGGTCGATACCAGCGTGCTGTCGCCGGAAGCGGTAAAGATCGCGGTGGACATGTCGCCGCATTGCGCCGCCGGAGTGGCCACCGTCATCTCGGCGATATCGAAAGTCTCATCCAGCGCCGCCTGCAACTGCAAGCGCAATTCGGCATGCAGGGCGTGATCCTGCGCCGCGGCAAGAATCTTCTCCTCCCTTGCGCTGCGCGGCGCCAGGTGATGGTCGCGCATGATCTCCGGGTCCGGGCCGAGGAAAGCCTTGTTGGCCTTGAGAAAAGCCTTTTCGGTCGCCTGATGGCCTGCGGCACTTAATGCTTCTGTACTCATTGTTGATTCTCCTGCCCTGTTTGCTTGAACAGCCACACCGCGCCCTGTGTTGCCGATTCGTAACGCCAGCCGGGTTCGACGAGGAAGGTCGTCGCGCCCGGATTGACGATGGCCGGTCCGTTGATGGCGACGCCAGGCGCCAGCGCGCGGTCATCGAAGACGGGGGTATCGAATGGATTGTCATGCCCGACGAAATGACAGGAGCGCATGGCCACCGGCGGGGGCGTTGCCACTTTCTGCTGCGGCGGGCGTATGTCACCGAACTCGATCGAATTCAATTCGACCCATGACACGACACGCACGGTCGTCACCCAGACGCCGGATTCGGTAGACACGGAGTCGACGCCAAAACGCTTGCCGAATTCCGTGTTGAACAGCTCGATGATCTCGATGACATCGGTGGTACTGGCAAGCGTGGTTTGCGGGATGACGATGCCCAGTTCCATTTTCTGGATGCTGTAGCGCATGTCCAGTTCGACGCGATGCCTAATTTTTTCCTCGGACAGACCTTGCCGCAACAGATCCAGTCTGCCGCGCTGCTTCAATTGTTCGACGACTGCATTGAACTCGTCGAAGCCGGTGAAAATTTTCGCCAGGGATTTGTTGTAGAAGCCGAAGGTGACATTCTTTTCGTGGATGTGCATCTGGTTCAGGGCTGCACCGCCGCAGGCGGAAAATACCGAACTGAAGGGCGGCGCCAGCACGGTGCGGATGCCGGCTTTGTCGGCGATGCCGCAGGCGTGCAGGGGGCCGTTGCCGCCGTAAGCCAGGAAGACAAACTCCGCGGGTCGATAGCCTTTCGAACCCAGTTCGCGCACCAGCCCGGCGGCCATGTCGCCATCCGTCAGTTGCTTGACTATCTTCGCGGCGTTCACCTCGTCGAGATCCAGGGCGTCGCAGATATCCTCGAAAGCTTGGCGTGTGCGGCGCCGGTTCAACTTGATCTGGCCGCTGGCATAGTGGTCGCCGTCGAGGTAGCCGAGCAGGAAGTCGGCATCGGTGACCGTCGGGTTGATGCCGCCGCGGTCATAGCAAGCCGGTCCCGGATCGGAGCCTGCGCTTTGCGGACCCACCCGGATGCAGCGGAAGATCGGATCATATTTTGCGATCGAGCCGCCGCCTGCGCCCAGCGAAACCAGATGCACCATGGGGATAGACACCAGCCAGCGGTCGACCACCGGATTGAAATCGTAGAATTTCCTGCCGCCGGAAACCACGATGCCGATGTCGAACGAAGTGCCGCCCATGTCGCCGCAGATCAGGTTGCCCACGCTGGACTGGCGGGAGAGCGTCTCCGCGGCGTGGATGCCGGCCACCGGTCCGGAATGGACGGTCTGCAGAGAATCGGTGGAATTGATCTGGGCCATGCCGCCGGTGTTATGCACCAGCAGCATGGGCAGTTGGTAGCCGTTGTCGCGCAGGTTCTGTTCGAGTGAGCTCATCGCGAAATACATGGTGGAATGCAGATAGGCATCGATCAGCGTCGATGAGGCCCGCACATACTCGCCCTTGCGCCCGGAGACCTGGTGCGAGAGCAGCATCGGCACGGCGCCGAGCAGATGCGGCGGGTAATCCTGCATGAACAGTTCGAGCACTTTCAGTTCATGCGCGGGATTGGCCACGGCGTTGACCAGGGTGACCACGATGGCCTGGACGCCGATATCGAGCAGTTCCCTGATCTGGCGCCGCGTATGCGCCTCGTCGATTTGCAGCAGGACCTTGCCCTGGTAGTCAAGGCGCTCGCGCACCGGCCGGATCAGGTCGATCGGCACGATCGGCAGCGGGCGGGTGGCGCTGGACAGGTCCTTGATCTGATCCTTGGGTATCCCTTCCGCATAGCCGCGCCCGCGCGAGATCGGCACCGTGCTCTGGAAGCCTTGGGTGATCAGCAGTCCGATCTTCGGCCCCTTGCGTTCGATGAGCGCATTGGTGCCCAGGGTGGTGCCATAGCGCACCGAGTCAACTTCGGAGAGCAGCTTCCGGCGGCTCACGCCGAGGCGGTCGCAGGCTTCATCGAGCGCCTCGTTGAAGCCCAGGGCGAGATTCTGATGTGTCGTCAACGCCTTGGTTTGTTGGAAGGCGTCCTCCCAACAGACAAAGCAGTCGGTAAAGGTACCGCCGATATCCACCGCGACTCGTTTCATGGTCGTTCCACCTGGTTAATGCTGATGTCCGCAGGAAGCGTGTTTTGTCACTGCGACACCTTCGGTATCGATGCCGCCCTCGCGCACTTCCTCGCGTGTCGCCCACTGCACCTTCAAGGCATCGATGTCGAATTCGATGTCGTGCAGCGGCTCATGGCCTGGCACTGTGTACTCGGCTTCGACCATGGTGCCGCAGGCCGAGCAGTAGTACTCGTAAATGACGCAGGCTTTTGGATCGGGCGAAAAGTTGAACTTGTAGCGCGTCGGGTCGAGCAGGGGGCGGTGAATCTCGCGTGGATCGCGGTCGTGGATGAGCATGAATTTCTTGTAATTTTCGCGCGCCGGGCCATGCACATGGTTGCAGGAACGGCATTCCCATTGCTCCGTCGCGAGGTTGATGCGCAGGTATTCGGTCACCAGAACTTTCATGGTCCCTCCTTGATTTCCTGATTTGAACGGCGGAACACGATACAGCCGCTCGAAGTGAATTCGTAATGCCAGTTTTCGCGCACATGACAGGTCCAGTAGGCTTCTTCCATCACCGCGGGGCCATCGCCCGCCGTACCGGCCTGCTGGTCCTCCACGCGGATGACGGGCAGTTCGGCGGTTGTGCCATCCGGCAGCAGCAGGCGGCGGACACCGGAGGCGACGGCCGGGATTTTTCTCAATGCATCGTCTCTGTCCAGTATCGCGTGGGGCAAAACGCGAACGGCGCGGATCGAGAGGGTCATCGCTTCATGGGCAGGGAGTCCATGCGGTAATGCGGGCTTGTCGAGATCAACTGGGTATTTCTGCGATCCGGCGGTGATCCATCCCTCGAAGCGGCATTCATGGACTTCAAATCCTTCGGCGAACATGTCGCGCTGGACGCGATCCATGAGTTTGCCGATGCACTCTGCCAACACATCCGTCGTGTCGAGATGGCTTTCGGCCTGATGGCCGATGTCGCTGAAGCCGATGCCGTAAGCGCTGAATACTGCCGCCAGGCGGGGCACGATGACGGTATTGGCTTCCACCGCCTCGGCAATCGCCATGATCGCGAGCGGTCCGCCACCACCGAATCCTATCAGCGTCGTATCCCGATCGACCTTGACGAAGGCGCCGATGTTTTTGGCAATTTCCTCGGCCCATGTAGCCAGCATGACATGCGCAGCTTGTGCGAGCGTCAGGCCGAGTGGGGTCGCAACATGCTGCAGCACGGCGGCACCGGCGCGCTCGGCATCGAGTTTCATGCTTCCGCCGAAATACGTTGCCGGGTCGATCAGGCCCATCATCAACAGGGCATCGGTAATCGTCGCCTGCTGTCCGCCCATGCCGAAGCAGGCCGGCCCCGGCGCGCCGCCTACCGAATCCGGTCCGACCTGTATCTCGCCTGCCTTGACGCGGAAGATCGATCCGCCGGCCACCCCGATGCTGACAATGTCGCACAGGGGGAGAGAGCATTCGACGCCCTCAATATGGCCATAGGGCAGACTGCGGATCGTGCCACTTTCGACCAGGCCGAGGTCGGTTGTGGTGCCGCCGACATCGACGGACACCAAGCGGTGCAGGTTGTGCCGCTCGGCAATTGCCCGGCTGCTCTCCATGCCCGCGCGCGGTCCGGAGCTATAGGTTTTGAGTGCCGTCGTCTTGGCCACGCAGCCCGAATAGCCATCGTTGCGATAGATCAGCAAGGGATTGCGCATGCCATAGGGACGCAGCAGGTTTTCCGCGTAGAACAGGAACTGCTCCATCGATGGATGGAGAAAGGCATTCATCGCTGCGGTCCAGGTGCGCCGGCTGTAATCGGGATCCTCCGTCAGCAAGCCCGTGTAGAGAAAGGGAACCGCGCCCAGCAGATGGCGCGGAAAAGTCCGATTGACTTCACGCATACAGCGCAGTTCGCGGTTGATGTGATCTGCGCCGGAAAAACTGACGACGATGCGCTGCGCCCCGGCGGCGCTGAGCCGATTGACGGCATCCACCAAGGTTCGCGTGTAGTCCTCGCCATCTAGTTCGTGCCTGATTTCGGCGATGCGCGAGCCGACCAGCGCATCCAGCATTTCCCTTTCTTTCCCGGTGGTCTTGAGCGATGCGATATCCGCGCCGGCGTCGACGATCAAGCCCAGGCGCGGTCCCTTTTTTTCAACCAGGGCATTGGTGCCCTGTGTCGTCGAATAGCGGATGTGGTCTGTGCTTTGCAGCAGGGTCGCCAGGTCTTCCTCGCCATAGATGACCGCGGCTGCTTTTTTCAAGCCGCTGATGAAGCACTTGCTGAGATCGTATGGCGTCGTCAGCGTCTTGGTATGGAATATTCGTTCGCCGTCGATCACAACAATGTCGGTGAGCGTCCCGCCGTTGTCGATGTTGATTAGCTTTCCCATGCAGTCATCCTTGTGTCGAAGGCCATATTCAGCCTTGGTGCTTGAACTTGAACAGGCATGAGTCAAATTATTTCGTGTTGACTTCCTGGGTACCACTCCCCATTCGGGGGAAACAGTTCTATCTGCGAGAGACTGTGGAAACCGGTGCCGCTCGAGCAGCATCATGCAAGTCCGGCAGAAACACCGCAAGCAGGCCGAGCAGCGGCAGAAACGAACACAGCTTGTAGACAGCAACGATTCCCCACATATCGGCAAGCTGCCCGAGCACACCCGCGCCGATGCCGGCCAGGCCGAACGCAACACCGAAGAACAGCCCAGAGATGGTGCCGACCTTGCCGGGTATCAGCTCCTGGCCATACACGACGATGGCCGGAAAGGCCGAGGCCAGCATGAAGCCGATGATGACGGTCAGTAACACCGTGGCTTCCAGGCCGACGTAGGGCAAGGCCAGTGCGAACGGTGTGATGCCGAGAATGGAGACCCAGATGACTTGCTTGCGGCCGATGCGATCGCCGATCGGTCCGCCGAGCAGCGTGCCCAACGCAACGGCGCCGAGGAAGAAGAACAGGTGGTATTGCGCGACCTGCGTACTGACCTGGTACTCCTGCATCAGATAAAAAATCAGGAAACTGTTGATGCCAGCGAGGTAGAAGAATTTGGAGAACAACAGAACCAGAAGCACCAGCAGCGTCCAGGCCACGCGCCGGCGCGGTAGCGGCATGACATGCAGCGGGCTGGCCTTTTGGGGCAACAGATGCTGGTGCCGGTACCAGCGTCCGACACCAGTGAGCACGATCATTGCCAGCAATGCCGCCAGCGATACCCAGGCGATGCTGCGCTGGCCCTGGGGCAGGACCAGCCATGCCGCAACCAGGGGTCCCACCGCGGCGCCGGTATTGCCGCCGACCTGGAATATCGACTGTGCCAGCCCGTGCCTGCCGCCCGAGGCCATGCGTGCCACGCGCGAGGATTCGGGATGAAATATGGCAGAACCGGTGCCGACCAGGGCTGCGGCAAGCAGCACCACGGGAAAGCTGGCCGCAATGGCAAGCAGGAGCAGGCCGCCAAAAGTGCAGCCCATGCCAAAGGCGAGCGAAAAAGGTTTTGGATGCCGATCTGTGTAATAGCCGATGAAGGGTTGGAGCAAAGACGCGGTGACCTGAAAGGTGAGCGTAATCAGTCCGATCTGCGCAAAATTCAGTGAGAACTCGGCCTTGAACAAGGGATAGATTGCCAGCATCAGCGACTGCATCATGTCATTGAGGAAGTGCGAGAAGCTGATGGCGCCCAGCACCTTGAACATGGTGGGGGAGTTCGGCGGGGATGTTGAGGCAGGATTCATGGCAGCAGGAGCGGAACACAAGGCAAGGTAGTCGAGTCCCGGGTCAGGCAATCGCTGCGTCGCTCAGGTCGGTCAGGGAGCGCACCACCTTGACGACGGTCGGATCCTCCAGGTCTTTCTCGCGCTGAAAACCAAGACGCGAGGCGAGTTTCAGCATGGAGAAGTTTTCCGGCAGCACGCTGCCGGTCATGCGGGAATAGCCTGAATCGCGCGCAACCTGCATCAGCCGCCGCATCAGGAGCGAGGCGACGCCGCGACCATTCCACTGGTCGTCGATTGTCACCGCAAATTCGCAGGATTCCGCGTCCGGGTTGGCGGAGTAGCGCGATACGCCAACGATCGATTGTGTGCCTTGACCATCTTGCGCGAGCGCGATCAGCGCCAGTTCCCGGTCGTAATCGACTTGGGTCAGCCGCGCCAGCATGACCGGACTCAGGCCGCGGCCGGCGCTGAAAAAACGCATGAAATAGGAGCGTTCGGACAAACGATTGGCAAACGCCAGTTCCAGCGTGGCGTCCTCCGGCCGGATCGGCCTGAGGTACAGTTCCTCCCCGTTGCGCAGGATGACCCGGCTTTCCAGATCCACCGGATACGGGTGAATTGCCAGATGGCTGAAGCGTGAATCGGGATCGGGAATATGCTTGTCGATGACAATGCGCGCATCCAGGGCGATGCATCCGGTTTCATCGGCGATGAGTGGATTGATTTCCATCTCCAGGACCCAGGGCAGGGCGCAGACCAGATCGGAGACGCGCAGCAGCATTTCCAGAATCGATTCGGTATCCGCCTGCGGAATATGGCGATAAGGCAGCAGCAGGTGGGACGCGCGGGTGCGCGAGACGAGTTCCTCTGCCAGGCGCCGGTTCAACGGCGGCAGGCCGACGGCATTGTCCTGCATGGCTTCCGATAGAACGCCCCCGGCGCCAAAGCTGATGACGCGACCGAAGACGGACTGGTTGGCAACGCCGATTTTCAGGCGACGTCCGTAACGCTTCTCCACCATCGGTTGTACCGTCACGCCGTCGATGTGCGCAGCGGGGCGCAATTGGCCGACGCGTTTCATCAATGCCGCATATTCCCGCAGCAGCGTCTCTTGGCCGCGTATGCCCAGGCAGACGCCCTTCACGTCGGAGAGATGTTCGATGTCGCCGGAAAGCAGTTTGATCGCAACGGGGAAGCCGATCCTGTTGGCGATGGCGCGTACCTCTTTGGCACTGGTGCCGATTTCGGTTGGCGCGAAGGGAATGCCGAAGCAGCCCAGCAGTTGCGCGGCCTCGACTTCATTCAGGAGGGTGCGGCCGCTGCGGCAGGCTTCGATGCCGATGCTTTGTGCCAAAGCCAGGTTCGGTGCAGCAACCGACGCCAGCGGCGGCGGCACCTCGAGCAGCAGATCTTGCGCCATGCGGTATTCCGCAAGCGTACCGAAGGCAGCGACGGCATTTTCCGGCGAGCGGAACACGGGCAGTTTGGCTTCGGCAGCGAGGCTGCGACCGGCGCTCACATCGCGCTCGCCGAGCCAGGCCGTGAGCAAGGGCTTTGCCGAGCGCTGGACGCAATCAACGATGGTTAGCGCGGCAGTATCTGAGGCGAGCACCTGCTGCGGAGAAAACAAGGTCAGCACCGCATCGACACCCTCATCCTTGAGGATGGGGCCGAGCGCTGCCGCAAATCGTTCGGCGGTGGCATCGCCGTGGATGTCGACGGGATTCTTGTGCGACCAGTGCGCCGGCAGACAAGCGTCGAGTGCGTCCAGAGTCTGCTGCGACAATTGAGCGATGACCACGCCGGCGGAACTGGTGTAGTCTGCCGCCATGACGCCGGGACCGCTGCCGTTGCTGATCACGGCCAGCCGGTTGCCGCGCGGCAGGCGTCCGGCGCCGATGAGTTGCTCGGCGGAAAACAGTTCGGCGTAGGTTCTGACCCGCACCGCGCCGCAGCGGCGCAGTACCGCGTCGAAGGCGGCGTCATCGCTCATGTCGGACTTGTTTGAACCCATCAGCGTTGCCTGCTGATGCCGTCCGGCCTTGAGTACGATGACCGGCTTGGCGCGTGCAGCGGCGCGCAGGGCAGAAACAAAGCGCCTGGCGTTGCGAATCTCTTCGAGATAAATCAGGATGCTGCGCGTCTCCAGGTCATGGGTCAGGAAATCCAGCACCTCGCCAATGTCCAGATCGATGCCGGCGCCCATCGAGATGACATTCGAAAAGCCGAACTCCGAAACCTGAGCACTGTCGATGAGCGCCGCGGCGACCGCACCGGATTGCGAGACCAGCGCGATGGAGCCGGGGAAGGCCATGCGCCGCGCGATGGTGGCGTTGAGGCGCAAGGATGGTCGCATGATGCCCAGGCAGTTCGGTCCGATGATGCGCAAGCCATGACTGCGCGCCACGGCCAGCAGTTTTTCCTCGATGGCTTTTCCCGTAGCGCCGGTTTCGCCGAAGCCGGCCGAGAGAATCACCGCGCTGCGAGTCCCGGCGCGACCCGCCGCGTCAACGATGGCGGGGACAGTGGCTGCCGGGGTGGTGACGAGAATGAGGTCGACCACCTGCCCGATGGCTGAGATCGATGGCAGACAGGCGACGCCATTGAGGCTCTGGTATTTTGGATTGACGGCAAACAATTTGCCGGCGTAACCGCCGGAACGCAAATTGTCGAAAACAATCCGCCCGAGCGATCCTTCGCGTTCGCTAGCGCCGATGACCGCGATGCTGCGAGGTGTCAACAAGTGTTCGAGGTAGTGGACGCTCATTTCTCAGGACGCTTGCCCGAGCGTGCCTTCTTTTCAGTTGTCGCCTGGGTTGCAGTGAGGTCTGATGCCGCCAGGGTTGTTTCGAGCATGTCGATGAATGCCCGGGTTTTTGTTGGCATCAGGCGTCGCCCGGGGAAAACCGCCCACGCCGTATGCGTGGGCATGCGCCACTCAGGTAGAACGCGGCGCAATTCGCCGCAGCGGACATGGGGCAGGGCGAAATAGTCAGGCACTGCGGCGATTCCGCTGCCCGTGCGCGCCAGGCCGATCAGCAACTCGGGCGAATTCGCGGTCGTGCGTCCGGGCGGGACGCCCTCCCATTTCCGCTCACCATTGAGCAGGGTCCAGCCTACGGCCTCGCCATTGCGGCCAAGCAGGTGCAATGCTTCGTGTTGCGGCAGGTCGTCCGGGGATGTGGGATCGCCGCGTTCGGTCAGGTAGGCCGGTGCTGCATACAGGCCGTTCGAGAACACCGCGATGCGCCGGGCAGCGAGCAGCGTGTCATCGGGCAGGTCGCCCATGCGCACGGCGAGATCGAAATTCTCACCGAGCAGATCGACGCGGCGCGGCGAAAGATCGAGTTCCAGCGACACCGCCGGATGCAGCGCGATGAATGCCGATAGCATGTCGGTCAATAGCAGGGTCGCGAAATCGCTGGGCATCGATACCCGAAGACGGCCGCTCGGGCGGATCTGGCGATGCTCGCTGAGCGCCTTCACGGCATCGACTTCGGCTGCAACCTGCCGTGCATGTTCGAGGAGTTGATTGCCGAACTCGGTCAGTTTGAGGCGGCGTGTCGTGCGCAGCATGATGCGTTCCCCCAGGCGTTCTTCGAGCATCGAGATGCGTCGCGAGACGGTGGATTTGGGCAGGCCGATGCGCTCGGCCGCGCGGCTGAAGCTGCCGGCATCGGCGACGCGGGCAAAGATCAGCAAATCGTTGGGGTCGTATTGTTCCATGAGCAGGACAATGATATCCGATTCAAGGGATTCTCTTCCAAATCGCACACCAATACACTGCGATCCATATTATCCAAAAGGGGTACCGCAATGAGCACAAACCAAAAATTGCGCAGTGAACAGATTCACCAGACCCGCGCTGTCGAAAAACTGGTGGCCGGTAGGGCGACCTCCGATGGCGCCGGCGTCAAACTCACGCGTGTGCTGACGCAGCCCCTGCAGAAGCGACTCGATCCCTTCCTGATGCTCGACGCTTTCGGCAGTGACAATCCGGACGATTACATCGCCGGCTTTCCCGACCATCCGCACCGCGGCTTCGAGACGGTGACCTACATGATCGCCGGCCACATGCGGCACCGCGACAGCGCCGGCCATGAAGGCTTCCTCCAAAACGGCGGCGTGCAGTGGATGACTGCCGGGCGGGGCGTGATCCATTCCGAGATTCCGCAGCAGGAAGAAGGTGTGATGGAAGGCTTCCAACTCTGGCTCAATCTTCCCGGCCAGGACAAGATGATGGCCCCATGGTATCGCGATTTCGCCGCGGCCGACCTGCCGCGCTTCGTGACCGAGGCGGGTGTTGCCGTGACGGTGATCGCCGGTGCAAGCCATGGCGTTGCCGGTGCCGTGACCCGGCAGGCCACTGCGCCGCTGTATCTGGATATCCACCTGCCTGCCGGTGCGAGTTTTGTGCAGTCGTTGCCACCTGAACATAACGCCTTCGTCTATGTCTATCGCGGCGAAGTGCGCATCGATGGCACTGCGGTGCCGTTGCAGCGCATGGCGATCCTCGCCAATCATGCGCAGGCCGATGGCGTGAGGATAGAGGCTGCGGGCGAGACGAAAGTGCTGCTGATCGCCGGGCGTCCGCTGGGAGAACCCATCGCCCAGTACGGCCCCTTCGTGATGAACACTGATCAGGAAATCTACCAGGCGGTGAGCGATTACCGCGAAGGTCGCCTGGCTGGATAGCATTGGCAGCGCTGGCAATAACGATGGGGACCGAAGTCCCCACCGGCTATCTTTGGTTACAAGGCTCCAGCAGCCCCGGCTCTGACCTTAAGCGGCCAGTGCGAAACGCTCATCGTTGGCGTTTATGGATTT
>JBAYVV010000086.1:0-16524 GCA_041674465.1 Sterolibacterium sp. | reverse complement strand
TGCGCTTTATTCGCGAACACAAGCTCAACGAATTCTTCCCCGGCGACTTTGCCGGGGTCGGCCTGATCCTTCAGGGCGGCCTCTACAACGGCGTCATCAGGGCACTGCAACTGCTTGGCCTGTCCGATAGCTTCGGCAATACCCGCATACCGCTTTATGTGATGAACGTAACCTACCCGGTGATCGACGAGGAGGTCGTTGGTTTCTGCCGCGACAAGCGCGCCGTGCTGATGCTTGAGGAAGGGCAACCCGAATACATCGAGCAGAACCTCCACGCCATTTTGCGCAAGGCGGGCGTCACAGCCCATCTGTCGGGCAAGGACCTGCTGCCGATGGCCGGCGAATACACCACCGTGGCGATCCGTGATGGACTCAAGAACTTTCTCCAGACCTGGCAGCCGAGCGCTCTGCCCGGGCAGAACGAGTCCCGATCCAAACCGGGACCCGCCGTCCAACCCATCGTCTTCCACCCCAAGGTTCGTGATCTCGCCAACGTGGTTCCGCCGCGACCGGCCGGCTTCTGCACCGGCTGCCCGGAGCGACCGATTTTCGCGGCCATGAAGCTGGTCGAGCAGGATCTGGGGCAACACCACATCTCCTGCGACATCGGCTGCCACCTGTTCTCCATCCTGCCGCCCTTCCATCTCGGCGCCACTACCATGGGCTATGGCCTGGGCGCCGCTTCAAACTCGGCGTTCAACGTGCGCAGTGGCAAGCGTTCGATCTCGGTGATGGGCGACGGCGGCTTCTGGCACAACGGACTGACTTCCGGCATCGGCAATGCCGTTTTCAACAAGAACGACGGCGTCGTCATCATTATCGACAACTTCTACTCCTCGGCCACCGGCGGTCAGGATATCCTTTCCTCGCGGGCAACCAACCCCGACCGGGCCACCAACAACCCGATTGCCGACGCGCTGCGCGGCGTCGGCGTCAAGTGGCTGCGCACCATCGACCGCACCTACGATGTCCGGCGCTTGCGGGAAACGCTGGAAGAAGCCCTGACCACGACCACCGACGGACCCAAGGTCATCGTCGCCCAGTCCGAGTGCATGCTCAACAAGCAGCGCCGGATAAAGCCGCTGTTCAACAAGGCGCTCAAGGCCGGCGAGCGCGTCGTCAAGGAACGTTTCGGCGTCGACCCCGACGTGTGCTCCGGCGACCACGCCTGCATCCGGCTTTCCGGCTGCCCGTCGCTGACACTGAAGGACAGCGGCGACCCGTTGAAGGAAGACCCGGTTGCCTATGTTGACAACAGTTGCGTCGCCTGCGGCAACTGCGGTGAAGTGGCCGAGGCCGCAATACTCTGCCCATCCTTCTATCGCACTGAAGTGGTACACAACCCCGGCCGCTTCGAGCGCTTGCGCGCCCGCTTCAGCCTGGCCGTGATCGGCTGGCTGCAACGCCGCCGTGCTGCCCGTCTCGAACGTTGTGCGTTCTAGGGCCTGTTCTCAACTCTAGGGACTTTCCGATGAACACAATCACCCTCCATCCCGGGACCCCGATCAAGATCGCCATCATGGCCATGGGTGGCCAGGGCGGCGGCGTCCTGGCTGACTGGATTGTCGACCTCGGCGAGCATTGTGGCTGGTGGGCACAAACCACTTCCGTGCCCGGTGTTGCACAGCGCACCGGCGCCACCATCAACTACCTGGAACTGTTGCCTGAATCGGCAAGTGAGGCTTCAGGAAGTCCGCCGATCCTGGCCCTGATACCAACGCCCGGCGATGTGGACATTGTGATTGCCTCGGAACTGATGGAAGCCGGCCGTGCCATGCAACGCGGCCTGGTGACGCCTGACCGGACCACCCTGATCACCTCGACCCACCGCAGCCTGGCCATTTCCGAGAAGGCGGCGCCGGGCAATGGCATCGCCGATCCCAACAAGGTTCTGGAGGCCGGGCAGATTGCCGCACGCAAATTCATCGGACTGGATTTTCAGGCGCTGGCCGAACAGCAGGGCAGCGTCATCTCTGCTTCCCTGTTCGGGGGCCTCGCCGGTACCGGGGTTCTGCCTTTCAAGCGCGAGGATTTCGAAGCGACCATCCGGCGCGGCGGGCTCGGCGTTGAAGCCAGCCTTAAGGCTTTCGCCATCGCCTACGAGGCTGCCAGCAGGGCACCGGCCACACCGCCCCCGGTCGACCGTTCTCGTCCCTTGCCGCCGATGCCCGAGACCGGGCGCGACAACGCGCTGCTGCGCAGGCTGCGCGAACATTTTCCAGCCGGCGCTCAACCGATGATCCTGGCCGGGCTGCGACGGTTGATCGACTATCAGGATGTCGACTACGCAGCCGAGTATCTCCAGCGACTCGCCGAGTTGCACGCGGCGGACGCTAGGCACGGTGGGGCGACCCGCGACTGGGCTTTCACCCAGGCAGCGGCACGGCACCTGGCAACGGCCATGAGCTACGACGACGTGATTCGCGTTGCCGACCTCAAGACCCGGGCTGAGAGATTCCGGCGTATCGCCGGCGAGGTAGGCGTCAAGCCTGGGCAGTTGCTGTACACCACCGAGTTTACCCACCCTCGGCTGGAAGAAATCTGCGGCACGCTCCCCGTTTTACTGGGTCGCTACCTGGAACGTTCAGGCTGGTTTGCCGCATTGGTCAAGCGCCACTTCGCACACGGCAAGCGTATCGAAAGCGCCCGGTTGGGCGGTTTCTTGATGTTGTACCTGGCCGCCGGCATGCGCCGCTTCCGTCGCTCGACCTTGCGTTACCAGGTCGAGACCGAAGTGACGCGCAACTGGATTGAACAAGCCAGCCGCACCGTGGAGCAGGACTATGCGCTGGCGGTTGAAATCCTGAATTGTCGACGCTTGGTCAAGGGTTATGGCGACACGCATGCCCGCGGCAACGGCAAGTTTCGTCGCGTGCTTGAGGCGGCCCGACAGCTCGCTGGCCAGACCAATGCAGCAGAGCGCGTAAGACAGTTACGCGAGGCAGCCTTGGCAGACGAAACCTGCGCAAGCCTCGAACTGGAACTCGAGCGCTGCTTCAATCCCGCCTGAAGCGGCCATACTGCGCCCCTCTTTCTGGTGCCGCGCCTGGTTCGAATTCCAGGCGCGAAGTTCAGGCAACAAGTTCAGGCAACAAGTTCAGGCAACAAGTTCAGGCAACAAGTTCAGGCAACTTAGCGTGCGGAGGGCAAACCGATACTGCCCGCCAGATCGTGGGTAATCGGTTCGAAAACAGCCGCCTTGAACATGAGCGTGCGAAAAAAGAAAAAGCCGATCAGCATCGCCAACAAGGCGAACAATTCCACCAAGCGCACCGAACCTGCGACAGCAAGGAGCGCCACCGGCAACACCAGGCCAAGAATCACGACCTGATTGCGGAAGCTGGCCGCAAACTCGCCCCTCACCAGCAGCTCAACGGAAAACGCACCGCCCTTGGACTTGCCCCTGGCGTGGAGGAGGATGCCGAGGACAACCGCCAGATCGATCAGAAGCATCGTCAGCGCCACTGTCGATAGCGTAGCGCGCTGCCCCTCGCTCAGCACGCCCCAGCCCACGGCAAGCGTGGCCAAGACTCCGGCTGTCAGCGCGTAGCAAAAGCTTGCTACCGGCACCAGCGGGCTGGCCCACAACGTGAAAGCCTCGGAGTCAGACATGGCCATACCCTGGTAGCACATCACGACCAGGGCGCCCGCCACCGCCAGATAGGCGATCGCTTGACCCGCCGCCGCGGGGAGTCCGAGGGTGGCCTCGAGACCGAAGCTGCGATTAATGATGTGCAGCGCGCCAAAGCCGATCAGCAAACCGATGGAGATGGCGCCACGACTGATCCAGGAACGATCCGGTCGCAGGATCGCCCGCCAGGACCTATCCGGAACGCCCATATGGGCCAAATGGAAGTAAGGCTTCAACGTGCCCGTGATCGCCAGCCCGAGAATCATGCCGGAAAGCAAGTCGAAATAAAACGACACCAGGAACAGACCCGTACCGACTTCTGCGGAGAAGAAGGCAATGGCCATCGAGGTATCCCAATAACGCTGAAAGCGGTAACCCAGTTTGAAGGAGTTGCCGACCAGGCCAGTACTCGTTTGTATCATCGTCGTCCCACCCTAAATAGTTGATCGTTAATTGCCGCGTTCAATCGACGTAGTAGACCTTTGGCTTGGTGTTCTTTTCCGGTAACGGCTGACGGCCGTTGCGCTCGCGGATCATCACACTGGGAGCGCTGTTCGGGTCATCCAGGTCGCCGAATATTCTGGCGTCGGTCGGGCAAGTGGCCACGCAAGCGGGTTTGAGACCGGCGTCAACACGCTCGCTGCAGAAGTCGCACTTGACCGCAGTTCCCGCCGTGTAGCGGCCATAGCCCTGCTGCTCGAACGGGGTGAGTTCCCCCGTCCCGAACAGGCCTGTGGTCAGCGCGTCCTTGGTCAGCATGGTGCGCATGTCGTAGGGACAGGCCACCGCGCAACTGCTGCAACCGATGCACTTCTGGTCATCCACCATAACGATGCCGTCGGCGCGCGTGTATGTGGCACCGCTTGGGCATACCTTCTCGCACGGCGCGTCCTCGCACTGATTGCAGATCGTCGGAATGTACACCCGCTTGACGCCCGGATACTCACCGTATTCGTGACTCAGCGTGCGGGTAAAGAACACCCCATCCGGCACGGAATTTTCCTGTTTGCAGGCCACCACGCAGGCGTTGCAGCCAATGCAGGCCTTGAGGTCAAAGACCATTCCCAATTTAGCCATTAGTGTTGTCCTCCCTTGACCTCGGCCTTCCGGATTGAGTCGACAAAGTCATAGACGGTCGAGCCCTGTTTGAGGAAATCGGGCCAGTCTTTGAGTTTCGTGAGCTTCACCCGGCAACTTGTTTCGGGCTGACCGGTCGCACCATCGGTATTGCTCATGTCATAGGGAAGCATGTCGTTGAAATGTCCGCCCGACATGAGCACTGAGCGGTTCTCGTTCTTGGTGCGAGACAGCGAGTTGGAGACGCCCAAGGTTTCGTGATGCATCGCTTCAGTCGTGGTAAGCCGGCCATAGAGGCGGCCATAGGGCGATTCGACCAGGACGATGTCGCCGTCTGCGAAGCCCAGTTTCTGCGCCGTGCCACTATTCAGCAGCAAGCCGGTATGCACCGGGTCGCGGTAGGTGATGTCCTTGAGCCAGGGATTGCTGAGGCCCTCGCCGAAGTTCATCTGGATGTCCTTGAAGGTAATGGCGTAGAGGTTGTATTCCTTCGGTTCGAGATGAATCGGATCGAGCACCGTGGTCGGCAGCGGCTGGTAGTCGTCAAACGGCCACTCGTCGCGGAACGGAACTTTGGCGTCGTCAAACTGTTGGCGCAGTGTCTCGCGCTGATGCACCAGGTCTTCGATGTAGAACAGCAGGCGCATGCCTTCCCACGGGCGGTAGAGCTTGTCGAGGCGGCGCTCGGTGGACGAGTGGCCGTGCTCCATGTACCACTCGATCGGCTTGTCGTTCCAGAGCAGTCCAACACGTTCGGCGATGTCGCGGTCGGTGTATTTCTTTCCCGGTTCAAGCATGAGGTGCGGCTTCTGCACAAACCCCAGAATCATGTTGATCACTTCGTTGTACTGGTCCAGCACGCCGAGACGCTCGGACAGTTCGAAGAAGATTTCCTCTTCGCTCTTGGTATCGTAGATGGGCGCCGTGATGGGCTGACGGAAACAGATGCCTTCGGTATACGGCGGTTCGATCATCGTGCCGTTGAAGGTTTCCAGGTAATCGTTGGAAGGCAGAATGATGTCGGCGAAATCGGTCATCTCGGTCGGGATGACATCGACGCAGACGATGAAACGCATTTCGCGCAGGAATTGCAACCACTTGTCGCGCGGTCCCTGGATCGCCCACACTGGATTGGAATGGCAATTCACCAGAACGTCGGGCTTGAAAGTGGAACCGTACTTCTCCGGCTCCAGGAAGGAGAGCATGTTGAGGTGCGGGGGGTGGACGCCGACCGGGAAAAAGCCGGCCAGGTGATACTCGTTGGGCGGCCACGAAAAGGCCGGCATGGGACCGAGTTGATGCGGCGTGCCGAGCATCTGTCCGCATTCGCCGGGCTGGCAGTGATTGTTGTCGACGCAGCCGTCGGTAAGCGTCACGCCACAGCGGCCGCCGGGATGGTCGATGTTCCCGATCAGCATATTGACCAACTGAAAGGCCTGATTCGTCATCATGCCGGTCTTGTGTCCCTGGGCGCCGCGGTAATAGTTGTAGGCGGCGGGACGCAACGGCACGGTACGCCCGTCGGGCAGGGTGATGGTTGCACCGATGCGTGCTTCCTTGGCAAATTCGCGCGCGATGCGGCGCACGGTCGCGGCGGGTACGGTGGTGATCTTCTCCATTGCCTCCGGAGAAGCATCCTTGAGAATGTCCTTGTAGACCTGGAAAGCGGGCCGACATTTCACGCCATTGACAACGTACTCTCCGTCCAGTGCGAGATTTTCGTTCTTCAGCGTCGCATCGTTCCACGGCTTGGCGCTGTTGGACGCGGTGTCCCAGACATAGATCTGCTTCTCTGCGTCGCGCACGAAGTACTGATCGGGGCCCACCAAGTAGGGTGCGTTGGTGTCCTTGCGCAGGAACACGTAATCGCACAATCCCTCTTCCACCAGGACATGGCTCATGCTCATCGCGAAGTGGCGGTCTGTGGCTGGACGAATCGGTACCCACTCTTCGGCCTTGGCGCCAGCGATGGACATGCGCGGCTCAACAGCGACCACTTTCATGCCACGCTCGACGCGCGCCTTGGCTACCCAGTGCGACGCTGCCGCCGCGTGCAAATGGGAGGAGAAGCCGTCGCCAGCGCCATTGCTGATCCAGTAATTGCAATGCCTGGCATCGTTGACTGCGCCGAAGGTGGAATGAACGTAACCGTTGAGCGGATGGTAGGCACCTCCGCACATAGTGCCGCCGGACTGATAGAAGTTGCGGGTTCCGAGTGCCAGCGGCCAATTCCAGATATGCATCTTCTGGAAATCCTCCAGCGAAGGCATGATCTTGCGCGGATCTTCATCAAGCGATTTCTTGATTTCGCGCGCCGTAATTTCAAAGGCCTCTTCCCAGCTGATTGGCTCCCACTTCGGATCAATACCAGGTCCCTTGACCGGATTGGTTCGGCGCAATGGCTGCTTGAAGCGCTGAAGATCGTAGTGACGCATGATGCCGGCATTGCCCTTGGGACACAGCTTGCCGGCATTCGATGGATTGGTTGGGTCACCTTCGATCTTGTTGATAACGCCATCGTCGGTCACATGCACCTGAGTTGAACAGGAGTGCAGGCACATCTTGCAGGTCGACTTGATCCATTTCCCCTGCTTCAAGGAGTTCTGCTTGGATTGTAGGTTGCTCACATCGTTCCTCCTCTGAAATTCAATTTGGTTGTTGCTGATCGATACGGCAAACAAAGTTTCATGTTGTGCTTATGGATTCCCAATCGGCGCTGCTGCCAGATTGCAATTACGTATGGCGTTCCTGCGGGAAACGGCCAAGCAGGACAAATCGATTAATCAAGCAGCAATACAACAAACATGGATATTTCATGTCTAAACTATTATGTGCCATTATTTGAAAGATTGGGGAATTAGTCAACACTTTTCATTTTATGGCCGCAACCGTACGGTATTGCAGACATAGGCCGGAAATGCTCGACAGTCTCTTGTGGGTCGAGGTTGCCGGTGGGAAATTTGGGAAGCTGACGCTCAGCGCAGCTAGGCTGATTATTTATGCTGCATAAATTGAGCGGCTGGTGTTCACCCGTTTGCCGTCATTCCCGGCAGCAGAGCGTATGACTGCTCCTTGCTGGCAGCCGGAGTTCGCGAACGGCCGGAATGGAGTAACCCAAATAAACAGTATGGGGCCTCACCGAACGGCAGCTATGTAGGAATATGACGGGCAGCTTGGGCACTTAACCGCCTGTCGCCTTTAATTGAGTGACGAGTCTGCATTGTGATTCCACAGCTGCCATTCGCGCCAGCAAGAAGTGAAGCAACACACTATTCCCTGATCTCGACCACACTGGAATCCGGATTAAGAGACATAGACAGCTTTTCGCGCATTCTCCAGGCCAATAGTTTTAATCAAACCCTTTGCCCTACAGGAGCGTGATCGACCGCTCAGACTGAATGTTAAACTGCATTTCCGACTGATAGAGCGCGCGAGGCCAGCCATAGTTTCAACAGGATTTCCAGCGTATGCGTGCGCGATCGCCGGGGCATGTTGCCTGCTGGCCGGATGCGCAGCGCAGCCGACGCCCCCCGTGTTGCAGGCAGACCTGCCGGAACATTGGGAAGTCGCTGCGAAGCCCGCACCGACCGCGCCGCAAGCGGATCTGACGACATGGTGGCGCGCCTTGGGTGACCCGGCACTGGATGATCTGGTCGCGCGTGCGCTGCAGGGCAACCTGAGCCTCGCCGCCGCCGCCGAACGCTTGCGTGCCGCGCGCGCCTTGTCGATTCCAGCCGAGGGCGCCTCGTTGCCGAGCCTGCGCTTCGCTACCACGGCGACACCGACACCGGACAGTCGCGGCAGCTACTTTCAGGCGGGCTTCGATGCGCAGTGGGAACTCGGCTTGTTTGGCCGTTCGGCGGCAGTGATCGGAATTGCCGCAGCGGATGCCGGTCTGGCCCAGGTCAATTTGCGTGCCGCGCGAGTTTCCGTGGCCGCCGAAGCGGTGCGCACCTGGCTCGAGTGGCGCGATGCGGAACGCCGCCTGGTTTTGTTCGATCAGGAAGTTTCTCTGCAGCAACAGAATCTCGAACTGTTGCAAACCCGCTTGCGTTTGCGCATATCTGCCGCGCACGAGCTTGCCGGGGCGCGTGCCGCCCTGGCGCAAGCCGAGTCTGCCCGTCTGGAACCGCAAAGCGCGATACAGCGCCATCGCCTGCAACTCAAAGTATTGCTGGGCGACCGTAACGCTGCGCTGCCGCAGGATGCGCGTACTGTGATGGCAACGTTGACCGAGATGCGTATCGAACAGGCGCCAGCCGACCTGTTGCGCACGCGACCGGAAATCCAGCGTGCCGAGCAACTGGTGTTGCGAGCGGCCAGTGCGGCGGGCGAGGCACGCGCCAATCTCTATCCGCGTCTGGCGCTGGGCGGCATGCTTAGCGCGGCCTGGCCGTTGCACGGCACTGGCCCCAACGCCTCCATGCACAGCACCCTGGTGCTTGGCCCGACCTTCGACATTCCCTTGTTCGACTGGGGCTCGCGCCGCGCCGTCGTCGATGTGCGTGATGCCGAACTGGCGTCTGCCGTGCTCGAGTATCGGCAAAGCGTGCTGGAGGGTCTGGCTGAAGTGCAAGCGGCACTGGCCAACCTCGCCCTGCAGCGCGAACGTTTTGTTTCCACCCGCCGTGCGCACGCGGCGCTGATTGAACAGGAGGACGCCGCATTGACCCGGCGCCGGCTCGGGCTGGCCGACCAGATGGAAATCGGTGCTGCGCGTTCGGCGCGGCTGCAAGCCGAACTGGCATTGAGCCAGGCGCAACTGGCGCATCAATTGAGCTTCGTGGCGCTGTGCAAGGCGCTTGGTGGCGCCAGCCCGGAAGACGCACACAGGCAAGACCCCGCACCAAAATTCACTGCCGCGCAGGGAGCCACGCAATGATTGTTGCGCTGGCGCGCAAGACCTTGCTCCATGAATGGCGCCGCTTTTTCCCTGCGGTGCTGGCGGTGGCTTTTTCGGGATTGTTGCTGCTGGTACAAACCGCACTGGTTCTTGGCATCTTCGGTAGCGCGGCGGTGTTCATCGATAAATCGCAAGGCGATTTGTGGATCGGCTACCCGGGCACGCGCAGCGTCGAATTGGGTCGTGCAATTCCTCTCGACAGCGAGATCTGGCTGCGGCTCGATCCGGCCGTGGCGCGGGTCGAGGCTTTCCTCTGGGTGGATGGCGATTGGCGCAGCCGGACAGGACAAGGCGCAGTATCGGTTTCCGTCTCGGGCATCGAACCGGGCGCCGCTGGCCTGATGTTCGCCCGGGCTTTGCCCACAGAGTTGCGTGAGCGCTTGCGCCAGCCCGACAGCGTGATCGTCGATCGTGCCGACCTGGACAAGTTGGGCGTAAGCGTCGGCGCTCGGGCGCGCATCAACGGCCGTCAGGTGCAGGTGGTTGGTGCAGCACAGCAGCTGCGTGCGCTGGGTGGCGTGAATATTCTGGCATCGCTGGATACTGCGCGCCACTTGCGCTCCGTTGGCGATAGCAGTGACGATGACAGACGCATGACGTACTACGTCGTCAAATTGCATGATCCTGACGCGGCGCAGGCCGTAGCTGCGCGTCTGAATCGAGAGGCGGCGCGACACGGTTTTGAAGCCTGGACGAGCAGCGAGTTCTCGCAGCGTGCGGTGCGCTTCTGGATGTTCGAGACCGGTGCCGGCCTGGGTGTGTTGTTCATGTCGCTGGTGGTGTGCGTTGTCGGCGTGGTCATCACGAGCCAGACGCTGATGGCTGCGGTAGCCGGTTCGGTTAACGAGTACGCCACCTTGCATGCGCTGGGTGTGGGTCTGCGCGAATTGCGCCGGGTTGTGATTGAACAGGCCGCCTGGGTGGGGGCGGGTGGCTTGCTGATCGGTGCGCTGGGCAGTGCAGGCGCGCTGGTGCTGGCGTCGCAGCACGAGGTTCCGGTTGCGCTGGGGGTAATTCCCAGCCTGGTCTGTGCCGGTCTCGTGATGACGATTTCCCTGCTTTCCGGACTGGCGGCAGTGCGTGTCTTGCGACATGCCGATGCGGCCAACCTGCTGCGGTGAGTATTCCTTCGACCTCAAGTGCACAGGTTCCCGGCCGTGCCGCTCCGGTCGTGGCGATCCGCGGCACAGGGCTGGAAAAATCCTATCGCAGCGGCAAAGTGTCTACCACGGTGTTGCGCGGTTTGTCGGTGGAGATCGGCCTCGGTGAATTGACCCTGGTGTCGGGACCATCCGGTTGCGGCAAGAGCACCTTGCTTTCATTGCTCGGCGGGTTGCTACAACCCGATGCCGGCCGGGTGCAGGCCCTGGACGTTGACCTGTGGGCGCTGGCGGCGCGCGATCTCGAGCGCTTCCGCCTTGAGCATACCGGCTTCGTGTTCCAGGGTTTCAACCTGTTCGCTGCCCTGAGCGCACTGGAGCAGGTCATGCTGCCGCTGGGCTATCTCGGACTCGATTCGAGAACGGCACGCTTGCGCGCCGAAGAAGCGCTGGCAGAAGTCGGCCTGAGCGATCGCATCGCGATGCGTCCATCCGCATTGTCCGGCGGCGAGAAGCAGCGGGTGGCCATCGCCCGCGCACTGGCCAAGCAGCCGCAACTGCTGTTCGCCGATGAACCGACCAGTGCGCTGGATGCCGCAAGCGGGCAACGCGTCATCGAAATCCTGCATCGCAGCGCGCGCCGTCACAATTGTGCGGTGCTGTGCGTGAGCCATGATCCGCGCCTGATCGGCCAGAGCGATCGCGTCCTGCAAATGGAAGATGGCTGTATTCTGACGGACAGACGACAACCCGAGCAAAAGGAACCTAGCGCATGAACAGAGTGACATTGCCCATTCTCCGGCAGCGCATCGGACAGCGCAGGGGACAGCATAGGAAACGCGGTTGGCTTTGCGCGATGCTGCTGGGAATAGTGATGGGTACGGGCATCGCCTCCCTCGCGGCGTGCTCGCGCCAAGGCGATGAGGCTCCGGCCAAGCCGGTTGCCACAACAACTCCGACCTTTATTGCACTGGCGCGTGGCCGTGTCGATGTCGAAGGTGGCGTGCAGCGCATTACTGCGCCGCGCGATGGGATTTTGGCTAAGCTCGCTGTGGATGCTGGCGATACCGTTCGTGCCGGGCAGGTTTTGGCTTTGCTCGATACCCAGCAGGCAGAATTGGCACAGGCGCTGGCGCAGGCCGAAGTGACCCATGCGCTGACCCAGGCCGAAGCGCAGAAAACGCGTCTGCCAGTGCTGCTTGCACGCGCCGAGCGACTGAGACAGGCGGCCACCGCGGGAGCATTGAGCGAAGACAAGGCCGACGAAGCCGACCAGGCCATTGCCGAACTCAAAGCAGAGCAGCGCATCAGTGCCGCCGCGCTTGCCACGGCGCAGCGCAGGCTGGCGCAGGCGCAGGCTGCAGTTGAGTTGAGTACGGTGCATGCGCCTGCCGCTGGAAGGATTCTGGAACGTCAAGTACGGCAAGGAGAAAATGTCGCGATGCACGCACCCTTGTTCAGCATGCGTCCGGCGCGGCCGCTGGTGGTGCGTGCCGAACTCAACGAGGCCATGGTCGACCACGTGAAAGCCGGAATGCGCGCGGAAATCGTGTCGGTCAACGACGACAAGGTGCTGTCGGCGGCACGCGTCCTGCGCATCGGTGAAATGTTCAGCACCACCCGGCTCGCCGAGGTTCCCGGCGAGAACATCGACACCCGCTCCGTGGAATGCCTGTTGCGTCTCGACGCGGACAGCCTGCGTATCGGCATGCCGGTACTGGTGCGCTTTCTCCCGTAAATTGGCCGTAATTTGGTCGATATCGCTGCCTGCAGCGGCGATGCTAGAATCCGGCGGACTCGAAACTGCGGAGCTGACATGAAACCATTTGCTGCTGTTCGCCTGCTGGTCCCGCTGTTCTGTACGCTCGCGTATGCGCCCATCGCCGCCGCTGCCGATGGCCCGGTCGTGGCCGGCATCCCGGTCGACTTCATCCTGTTTGCCTTGACCCTGCTGGGAGTTGCGCTGTTTCACAATTACACCCTGTATGTCGCGCTGACCGGGCTGGCGACGCTCATCGCGTACAAGCTGGTGTTCACCGGTTTCAAATTCGGCGCCGGTCTGGCTGGTCTGGCCTTGCACTTCGAGCATGAGTGGGTGGTGCTGGCCAACTTGTTTTGCCTGTTGATGGGGTTCGCGCTGCTGTCGCGGCATTTTGAAAAAAGCCATGTCCCGGTGATTTTGCCGAAATATCTGCCGGGCGAATGGAAAGGCGGCTTCGTGTTGCTGGTGATGGTGTTCGTGCTTTCCAGCTTCCTCGACAACATCGCCGCCGCGCTGATCGGCGGCGCCATGGCGCATTCACTGTTCAAGGCCAGGGTGCATGTCGGTTATCTCGCGGGCATCGTGGCGGCTTCCAACGCCGGAGGATCCGGCAGCGTGGTCGGGGACACCACCACCACCATGATGTGGATCGACGGCGTGAATCCGCTGAATGTGCTGCATGCCTATGTCGCCGCGGGTGTGGCGCTGGTGATTACTGCCTACTTCGCCGCCAGGCAGCAGCACGCCTATTCGCCCATGATCAAGCATGTCCATCAGCATACCCATGTCGACTGGCCGCGGCTCGGTATCGTGCTGCTGATCCTGGTGGCTGCGATGGTGACCAATGTGACGATCAACGTGCATTTCAGCAGCCTCGCTGACCACTTCCCCTTCATCGGCGTATCCGTCTGGCTGGCGATTCTGGTCAGCCTGCCGTTGCGTCGGCCCGACTGGGAAGTGCTGCCGGAGACTTTCAAGGGCACGATATTCCTGCTGTCGCTGGTGAGTTGCGCCTCGCTCATGCCGGTCGAGAAATTGCCGCCCGCATCGGCCATGGCGGCGCTCGGATTGGGCTTCGTCTCAGCAGTTTTCGACAATATCCCGCTGACTGCACTTGCGTTAAAACAGGGCGGCTATGATTGGGGATTTCTGGCTTATGCCGTTGGCTTCGGTGGTTCGATGATCTGGTTTGGTTCTTCGGCCGGTGTGGCGTTGTCCAACATGTATCCCGAAGCCAAGTCGGTCGGCAACTGGCTCAAGCATGGCTGGCATGTGGCTTTGGCCTACGTGGTGGGTTTTGTTGTGCTCTACGCTACGCTTGGCTGGCAACCTGAGGAACCCCACAAGACTTTGCCTGCCCAGTCATCACCCAGCGTTGCGTCTCCCTTGCACTGATGTGCCCTCTGCAGCCAGCTCGGCGGAGATATTGACACCGTGAGCCGGCGCGGCCTGGTCCTCAGTCTGGCGGTGGCGGCCTATCTGCTGTCGTTTTTTCATCGCGTCGCACCAGCCGCAATCGCCCAGGATCTGGCAGCCGCTTTCCAGATCAGCGGCGCGGCGCTAGGGTCTCTTGCCGCAACCTACTTCTATATCTACACCTTGATGCAGGTGCCGACCGGCATACTTGCCGACACGCTCGGGCCGCGCAAGATTCTCTTCATCGGCGGCCTCGTGGCCGGAGTCGGTTCACTGCTGTTCGGCCTGGCGCCGAGTTTCGAAGTGGCTTTTGCCGGACGAACCCTGGTGGGACTGGGGGTGTCCGTGTCCTTCATTGCGATGCTGAAGCTGATTGCGGTCTGGTATGAAGAGAACCGCTTCGCCACCATGACCGGAATCTGCATGTTGATCGGCAATGTGGGTTCGATTGCCGCAGGCGCTCCATTGGCCTGGCTCACGCAGGTCACGTCATGGCGTGAAATTTTCGTGACGGTCGGCGTGCTGTCTCTGCTGGTCGGCGTCTCCAGCCTGTACATCATCAGCGATGGACCGGATGCACAAAAACCCGGTGCACGCGTTGACCGCACTGCTTGGTTTGTCGGATTGCTGACAGTGCTGAAAAATCGAAATACCTGGCCCGGTTTTTTTGTGAACCTCGGTGTCGGCGGCAGCTTCTTCGGTTTTGCCGGTTTGTGGGCCGTGCCCTATTTCACTCAGGTACAGGGCATGACGCGGGCGGTCGCATCCAATCACATCAGCCTTTACTTCATCGGCTTTGCAGTAGGCTCGGCACTGTGGGGACGTATTTCGGATCGGCTTGGACGGCGCAAGCCGATCATGTTTGGCGGCACCTTGCTGCATGCGCTGTGCTGGCTGGTCTGGCTGTCCGGCGCGCTGCTGTCACCGCTGGCGAGTTACACGCTCTGCCTGATCATGGGGCTGCTCACCGCCAGCATGACACTTTCCTGGGCCTGCGCCAAGGAAGTCAATCCGCCGCTGTTATCCGGCATGGCAACCAGCGTCGTGAATGTCGGCGTGTTCCTCGGTCCCGCCATCCTGCAGCCGCTGGTCGGCTGGGCGATGGACCGCAGTTGGCTGGCGAGCAAGGGCGTGCTGCAGGCCGGTGCGCGCTTGTATTCCGCTGCGGACTTTCGCACTGGTTTGCTGCTGATGGCTTCAGCGGCGGCGCTGGGGTGCCTGGCAACTCTGAAAATTCGAGAAACGGGCTGCCGCAATATCTGGCAGAAGTAAGAAGTAACGAAAGGCCCAGAGCCTTCTTAACCTCCGGCTTCCTTGATGCCGTTCTGCACGATCGCCGGCAAGCAGAACATGAACTGGGCATACACCCGTGCCAGTTCGATGGACTGTTTGGCATCTTCAAGGTTGGGCAAGGGATAGTTGCCATCCGCATGACGTTGATCGTTGGCATCCAGCCGCAGTTCGTGCGCCCAGCGCTCCATCTCAGTGGTGATCAAGTGGTCCTTGACGGCCTGTTCGATACGGCTGTAGAGCGTGCCTTCCTTGTAGCCCTTCAGTCTAAGCATGGCATCAACGGCACCCGCTGCAAGCATGACCGAGCCTGCCGGGGAGTGCAGCGATTCGATCGCCTGGAACAGGTAGGCACGGGGGCGGGCGGGAATCGAGTGATCCGGAGACTGGGCATCGGGAAAGACCTGAACCGGTTCATGCTCCCAATCCAGCGCCCATGTCGTGACCAGACCACCGCAGTTCAGGCATTTATGGATTTTCCATTTGCGTTGTATCTGTCCGGAATGATCTTTCGTCTCCAGCCGGGTCGCCTCGGCAAAGCTGGGCGGCTCGTCATTGCAATGCGGGCATCTGGGTAAGTGCAAGCCGTCCATAGGTTGACCTTCGATGAGTCCGGAGCCTGAGTCAATCGCCAAGATGCAACAACAACTTCTGCGATTCGACATGCTCATTGAAAAAGTTCTGCCTTGCGGGAGACTACGCCACTAAATTTTTAATGGGAATACACTGAATGCCCTATTTGCAAATACCGTATTCACGGTAGTCGTTCCCGGGATTGTCGATTTCCGGAGTGGCCGAAAAGTTCGACGCCGCATTTTTTTGGGGCGGGCTTGAAAAAATCACATATAAGCATATACTAATAAGCCATGAGACCTAGATACTTTTTCTTTCTGTTTGCAGTGTGCGGAGTGTTGTTGGTTGGTCCGGCGCTGGCTGAGAACGCGCCGCCCAGCGTCGGCTTGACCACTGCCATCGTGGAACTGCGCGAAGTCGACCAGACCTATCCGGCAGATGCCATTGTGGAAGCCGTGCGTCAGGCCACCATTGCCGCCCAGGTGACGGGACGCATCGTCGAAGCGCGCTTCGATGCGGGCAGCCGCGTCAAGGCGGGCGAGGTGCTGATGCGCATCGATCCGCGCGAAACTGCGCAACTTGAAGCCGGCGCGCAGGCGCAACTGGTCAATGCCCGTGCCGCTCATGAGCGCAGCCAGCAGTTGTTCCGGCAGAAATTCATCAGCCAGGCGGCACTCGACAAGGCGGAGGCGGATTTCAAGGTGGCCACTGCCAATTCGCGCGAGACGGAACTGCAGAGCGGGTTCACCCGCGTCACCGCACCTTATGCCGG
>JBAYVV010000085.1:0-16745 GCA_041674465.1 Sterolibacterium sp. | reverse complement strand
TCCGGCCGATTCCTCAGCCGGCGTAGCTCAGTTGGTAGAGCAGCGCACTTGTAATGCGAAGGTCGGGAGTTCAACTCTTCTCGCCGGCACCATTGATTTCAAAAGCTTAGAGTAGGCGCAAGAGCCTTGTGTTCTTGCGTGTCCATTCAAATCACATTGCTATCATGAGGTTGAAATGACACTGCCGATCGTTTCCATTCCTTGCGCAAACTGCGGCGCGGTCAGGCCACATCAATTAAAAATGCTTTCCGGCGAGCAAGTCGTGCATTGCCCAAGCTGCTTTTTGCCTTTTCGCGCCATACTGCAGGATGGGCAAGCCATCGATTCGCTAAAGTTGGTGCCTGAAAGTGGCAAACCGGGATAAATTCATCACAGTCATGCCAGTCCCATTTCAAGGAGTCCACAAATGACGCGCGTTGCCCTGGTTAAGCCGGAGAACATCACTGATCCTGTCGTTCAGGAGATATTCACTTGGGTTACGCAAATGGAGGGCGCTGTGCCCAATCATTTCTACGTCGAAATGAACTTCCCCGAATATTTCAAAGCCAAGCTCGGATCGACGAAAGTCTTGTGGCAAATGGGGGAACTGACGCTACCGGAAATTCAGCATGTCGGCATTCTTGTATCAAAGGCAAACGGCTGCCCCTACTGTACTGCGGCTTTCTGTACCATTCTGAATTATGGCCTGAATACCGAAGAAGGCTATGTCGCCCAGCTTTTAACCAAGGGCAGTGGAGCGACGACGGACCAGCGCCTGAAAACCCTGCTTGATTTTGCGCTCAAGGTGAATGGCGATCCGAAATCAGTTACCGATCAGGACGTCCAAGCACTCCATGGCGTCGGTCTGAGCGACAAGGGCGTTGTCCAGATGGTGCACCTGGTCAGTGACTTTGCCTCGTATAACCGGCTGAATCTTGCCTTGCAGACGGGCTATGACTATCGCGACATGTGGCGCGGTTTGGCCTTCGACTGGGAACCAGAGGCTGGGGAACCGGCCGGTGACAATACCCGCGGTTTGAGAAAGTAGCCTTTCCGGATTCACCCGGTACGCAACAGCATGAAGCGTTGTGGCTAAATGGCGTCGGTCGCTCAGATAGCATTTTTCCCGGCAGCATCGGAGCGCTCTAATTGCAGGAGACGCTGATAATCTTCCGGGGTATCGATATCAAAATGTATGGCGGGATTCTCAACTGGCACGGTAAGTAATCGCGCAGCATACTCAACAAAAAGAGGGCGTGCACCACAATCGTCGCTGAGCGCCTCGATGCGTGAAAAGGTCTCTTTACTGAAGAGCACGGGATTGCCGCGTCGCCCCGCGAAACTCGGCAGGACAATCGGGCTCCCTGAATCACGGTAGGCGCTGAGGATCAGTTCAATAATCGCTGGAGTCACAAGCGGTTGGTCGCCAAGCAGAAAGAGAATGGCCTCGGCATCTGCGGCGAGCTTCTGCATACCCGCCTTAAGTGAAGTACTTTGCCCAAGGCGATAGTTGGGGTTGTTTACCACTGTGACATCGTTGTTGTTCAGTTTCGGCGCAATGGCTTCGGCCTGATGACCCAGAACCACAATGATTTGCTGCAGTGGCGAAGCGAGCGCGTTGCTGACGACACATTCGAGAATGGTCGCTCCGCGAAATGGCAGCAACTGCTTGGTCACACCCATCCGCAAGCCCTCTCCTGCCGCCAATATGATTCCGGTAACGTTTGGATTTGGTTTCATCAGGGCGTGCACGCCAGGTGGTGCAGGGCATGGATTCGCAACTCATCCAAGGCCTGGCCAACGATGACCGCTTCAGCCGGGTTGGCCTCTGCAGTGGCAAGCATTGTGGCAATCCGAGAACCTGCCGCGCGCAATTCGGCGTCATCACTCTTGTTGAGAAAGATGAGGCGTCGTGCGCCTGGCGGCGCGCCCTTGAAAACGCCGCCGGGATGAATAATCAGACGTACAAGAGCAGCTTCACTGACATGCTCGTCTTGATTCAGGCCCATCCTCGGTCCTGCCAATTCGCAGCGAAAAACGACTTTCTCCGACAAGGGTTGATTCAGCACGTCGAGCCCAATCACGGCGATCAGGATGGACGTGCAGGAGGGAATCACCGGTTCGTGGGCTGCCGGAGCTTTCAGGGGACGATGGGCGGCGCCATCGGCTTCAACAAGAATCCAATCAAAAATTCCGGATTCCGCAAACTGCAAAATCTCTTCCGAAGAAAACCCTTTGAGCTTGTTGCTGTTCGGCAGACGCTGGGCGGCGGCGGTAATGTGCCGTGAGTTTGCAAGACTCGATGAAGATTGATGCAATACACTCTGCGGATCGGACGCGACAATCAGCACCGCAGACTGCTCGCGAGTCGGCACGAAGATTTTAGTCGTGGTCGTAGTCAGGACCCTATGGCCTGAACGCAGAAGGAGCCGGGCAAACTGGAACATCAGACTGGTTTTTCCGCCGGCGCCGATCAGGGCCAGCACGCCTTGGTGTTCCCTGAACAGAAGGTTTTCGATCGGCAGTGCAGTCAATGCAATATCGCTCAGCGGTTATACACTGCCAGTACGGCTTCCAGTACGGCTCCGCCCAGCGCCCTGGCCTTTTCGGATACGGTATTGCAAAAGCCGACCTCACCTCTCGGGTCGACATCGCCAATCTTCAGGCCGCAGGTCACGACCGAATTCGGCTGGATCAAACCGCGCAGTATGCCGTCGATTGCCGCAACAACTTCAAGTTCGCCAACCCGGCCAATGACTTCGCCCTTTCGAACCATCTCGCCAATCTGCTTTCTAGGAGAAAAAATGCCATCGACTGGGGCACGCACCACCCGCTCCGAGGTATATCCCCCGATATCACCAGGAACCCCGGTATTTGCCGCAGCAGAACCGCGGCTAATCAGGCGTCCGAGATCATGGCCGCGATTGGTTTCAATCACTACGTGACAATCGGTTCCGGCGCTGAAACCCGGCCCCAGCGCGATGACCAGCGGTGCATCTGCCATGGCCGTACCAAGATTGCGTTTGGCCAAGGTGGCGTCCACGACAACGTCGGGCTTGAGGCGCCGAACACTTTCTGCCTGAGGGTCGATCAGCACAGGAATTTTTCCGTTCGCCCAGACGACCGACAAGTCATCGTCTCGCCCTATACGAAGGGCTTCGATGCCTTCCACGGTGATACGTTGTTCGTGAATCGCCTCGCAGAAGGAAACCTGTCGGCGAACTGCCAGAGGTGAATGTATTTCCAGCAAGAGTATGCGTGTGAAGTTGGCGCGGAAGAGGCGGCAAGCCACCCCGGTTGCCATCTCACCCGCACCTCTGATGATGATGACCCTTTCCTTCAGGGTTCTTTCATCCATTGCATACGGGGTCTTTAGCTTGATCGGCAGACCTCGACACGGGTTTTCCGGTCCACAGCTGCATCAATTGGGCCGCCACGGCAATCGCGATTACGCCTGGTTCCTTGCCGGTGATGCCGGCAATGCCGATCGGACAAACCATGTCTTGCAGTCGTTCTGGGCTAAAACCGCGCTCGATGAGACGGCTCTCGAAACGGGCTCGCTTGGTTTTGGAGCCGATCAAGCCAAACCAGGCGGCATTTCCCTTGCGCAAAATGTGCTCTGCAAGTATCAAGTCCAGACCATGATGATGGGTCATCACCAGGTAGTAGGCACCAGGTTCTGCAGCCTTGATAACCGACTCCGGCGTATCGGTGGCCTCGGTCCGGACCTGTGTCGCGAGATGCTCGGGAAACAAGTGATCACGCTCATCGACCCAGGAGATTCGACAAGGCGTTTGCTGAAGGACCTGGACCAAGGCTTGGCCAACATGACCGGCACCGAAAAGATATACATGGGGCAGGTGCAGTCTTTCATCGTGGAAGCTCTGTAACCTGGCCTGCCGTTCGGCTTCGCTCCAGGCATCGACCCGCTCAAACTGCAAGCGCAGCGCACCACCGCAGCATTGACCCAGGCTGGGACCGAGGGCCAGATCGAGCTGACGCGCCGGTTGCCTGGCTTGATTCGATTCAGCCAGCCATAGCCGGGCAGTGGCAATCGCCTTCCATTCAAGGTGACCACCGCCGATGGTGTCGTATTGCTGTGTTTGCGTAACCAGCATTCGCGTTCCGGCGCCGCGGGGAACGGATCCTTCCACCTGCAGCACGGTAATCAGTACGGCCTTGTCAGTCGGTGTCAGCCCCAATAAACCTTGCCAGCAGTCGAGCGTAGTAATCATCGGCTATCCTGAAAAGGGCCAGGCTGCCGGTCGGGCAGCCTTCCCGCAAGCTGAGCTATTTGATCCCTCGCTCATTCACCGCCTTGAGTATTCTCTCGGGAGTAATCGGCGCCTCGGTGAACATGATGCCGAGGGCATGCGATACCGCATTGGCGACAGCACCCACCGGATTGACCGTCCCGGCCTCACCGACGCTCTTCAGCCCGTAGGGAGCAGCAGGGTCGGGATTTTCCACGAGAATCGTGGTCAGTTTGGGCATGTCGAGCGGACCGAACAGCTTGTAATCGAAGAAGCTGTTGTTTTGGATCAGCCCTTTTTCGTCATAGCGCATCTCTTCGGTCAGTGTCATACCAAGCGCCTGCTGTGCCCCCCCGGCAAGCTGACCATGCACTGAAGGCGGATGAATGGCGCGGCCGATATCATGGGCGATCACCATTTCCACCACCTTCGTCTGTCCCGTTTCTATGTCGATTTCCACTTCGGCAAAGCATGCGCCGAATGGCGGGGAGTTGTGACTCGGAAAATGGCTGGCATAACCCTGAATCTGGCCAGGAACGCCGTTTCTTTCCCCGTTCGCCGGGTTGACGTAGTTGGAAACGCCGACACTGCAAATCTCCTTGACGCTCATGGAGGCCTTGCCATCCTTGGAGACAACCTGGCGATTCTTGATTTCAAGCTGATCCACCGGTATGCCGAGACGCTCCGATGCGCGTTCGATCAACTGGCGGTTGACGTCCTCGCAGGCCTTCATCACCGCACCACCACCTACATAGGCCGTGCGACTGGCATGGGAACCGACATCAAAGCCAGCCGAATCCATGTTGTTGTCGATGTAAATATCTTCCATCGGAATGCCCAGTGTTTCGGCGGCGATTTGCGTCAATGCCGTATGCGATCCGGCCCCCACATCCGAGCAGGCCACATTGATCACGGCCGATCCGTCTTCGTTCATCTTTACCTTGGCGACGGTATGCTCAAGCAGCATGGGCATGGCGCCGGAGGTATGATTCATCACCGAAACACCCACGCCACGACGCTTGGGTCCGGACTGATTGGCATATTTGGCGCGTTTCTCTGCCCAGCCGATCTTGGCGGCGCCGCGCTCCAGGCATTCGGTCAAGGAACTGGAAGCGTAGGGGATGCCCAGGCACCAGCCGTCATCGCCCACTTGCTTGTGCCAGCGCTTGCGCCATTCGACCGGATCAATGCCCAGTTGGCGGCAGGCCTGGTCCACGGTTTGCTCAAGCACAAAGTTGGTCTGCGGGTTGCCATAGCCGCGAAATGCGCCGCTGGGTGCCTTGTTCGTATAGTAGGTATTGGTCTTGTAGCGCACCGCACCGTACTTGTACATGCCGATCAGCCAGGCGCCGGCGGTGAAAGGAACGCCTGTGGCATGGGTGAAATAGGCCCCGGTATCCGCGGTGAACAAAGCATCCGCTGCAACCGGCGTACCGTCCTTGAGAAAACCCATTTTCAGCCAGTATTTTCCCGGATGGCGGCTTTCCGATGCGACCCAGTCCTCTTCCCGCAAGGATTGCACCTTGATGTGTCGCCCGGGAACCGCCATCGCCATGGCACAGGTCTCCGGCTCGAAGATCATGCCAAGTTTGCCGCCAAAGCCGCCGCCTATCGTGGTTGGGATCAGATTGAGTTTGGATTGCGGCATTTCAAACAAACGCGCCAGCTTGTTCTGCACCAGTTTGGGCATCTGGGTCGAAGTCCAGATGCTGAGGCGCCCCCGCTGATCAAACAGCGCGACGTAGGCATGAGGTTCTATCTGGCACTGCTTGACCTTGGGAAGCTGGAAAGTGTTCTCTATGACCAGTTCTGCCTTGGTCATTTCGGCATCGACATCCCCCCACCCATAGACATTGTTCGGGAACATCCCTTCGGGTAGTTGAAAAGCCTTGTTGCCCGGCTTCCTGGCATCAAACTGGATGGCATCCGGCTTGGCCGACTCTTCGGGCTGCAGATAGACCGGCAGGGGCTCATACTTGACGATCACCTTGGCGGCGGCCGCTTCGGCGATTTCCTGGGTCTCCGCGATGATGCCGCAGATGGCATCACCCTGATGCTTGACGTAATCAGTAAAAATGCGCTGATCCTCAATCTCGCCCAGCATGTGCCCGACTTCTGCCGATGCCAGCAGATCCAGCACACCGCAGTTATACAGTTTTTGCGTTACATCCTTGGGGCCGAGTACCTTGACCACTCCCGGAACCTTGGCGGCTTCAGAAAGGTCGAGATGGGTCACTTTGGCATGTGCATGCTCCCAGCACCTGACGATCTTGCCAAAAAGCGTGTCGGGGAATTGGAGATCCCCGGCATACATCGCCTGCCCCGTCACTTTTTCCTTGGCATCAACCTTGGGAATGTTCTTGCCAACATAAGTCAAATCGCTCATGAGCGTGCACCTCCTGCGTTGATCATTTGGCTGGCCTTCTGTACTGCACGGATGATGTTTTCGTAACCGGTGCATCTGCAGATATTTCCTTCCAGTCCCCGGCGGATATCATCCTCTGAAGGGTTGGGGTTATGCGCCAGCAGGCTGGCCGTCTTCATGACCATGCCCGGCGTGCAGAAACCGCACTGGATTGCGCCGAGTTCGACGAAGGCCTGCTGGATCGGATGCAATTCCCCGTTCTTGGTCAATCCGCCGACAGTGGTGATGTGCTTGCCTTCCATCTCGGCGGCCAGACTCAGGCAGGAATTGACATTGTCCTTGCCATTGATAAGCACGGTACAGCCGCCGCACTCGCCCGATCCGCAACCGTATTTGGTATCGGTCAGTTGAAGATCGTCGCGGAGCGCCTGCAACAGCGTGCGGTTATGCGGAACCTCGAGCTTGTAGTCACGGCCGTTGACGCAAAGCGTAATCAGTCGGGTTTTCATAGGGAAGCTCCTTTCTCTGCGGCCGCACGGGAGATCGTGCGTTTGACTATGACACCAGCGACCTGCTGCCGATAAAGCGCTGTTGAGCGTTGATCGTCAATGGGGGAAATCTCTCCGCGCACTGATGTGGCCAGCTGATCCAGCAGGCTATCGCTGATGGCTTTCCCTTGCAACAGCGCCTCTGTTTTCTTGACGCGCATGGTCGTCGGGCCGACGCAACCGATGGCAATGCGGGCTTGTTGGCAGACTCCCTTGTCCATTTCCAGCCTGACCGCCACATTGAGTTTGGCCAGATCCTGGCGGACCCGGGTCAGCCGCTGAAAAGCCGAGCGCGTCGTTGCCTTGGGTTCCGGAATGCGGATTTCGACAGCGAGTTCATCCGGCTTGCGCGCCGTGACATCGTAGGAAAGCCAGAAATCGTCGATATCGACGGCCCGCTGGCCGGATTTGCTTTGGAGGATGACCTGGCATCCCAAGGCCAGAAGTGCACACGAGCAATCTGCCGACGGCGATGCACGCAGGACATTGCCCATCACAGTTGCCATGTTGCGCACCGTCGGGTTGCCGAACCAGTAGCCGGATTCATGCAGCGCGGCATACTTTGCACTCACAGCCGGGTTTTCGATCAGTTGAGCGACCGTTGCCTTTGCGCCAATACGCAGCCCTTCACCGGGAATCTCGTTAATGTAGTCTAAGCCCTTGAGCGCCGACAGACTGAGGACATACGGCGTCACCCGGTTGCGTCCCCTGACATAGTTCCACAGGGCAGTGCCACCGCTTAGAATGGATAATTGCTCCCGATGTTGCGCCAACATGTCCACTGCTTCCGGGCTGGTCTGCGGTATCAGAAGCTCAAACTCAGGCAATCCTCGACTGCTCATGTGACTGCTCATGTTTTTCCCTTTCGATTAGTGTGGTCAGGAAATTTTCGAATGCTCATGGTGTTCCCATCCTTCTCTGAAAAGCCAATCCCACAGTGATTATTCAAGGAAACACCTTGTATGTTCCGGAGTCTGTGGTCGATTGATTGATCGTATTGTCTGCGCATGTTGCGACCGCACCAGATCAGTCTATGCTCAGTCCAGCGCCGTTGTTATCCTGTTAATGCAAGCCATATCTTCTCCCTGCAGATATTTCAGCCCGATCATGGCGCTTGGGATGGACTGTGATTATCGGGTACTGTATTCTCCTCAAGAGGAGCATGCGTTTTCGCTTCGCGACAGTCACATACAGCAGATCAGCCCAGCGACAAGGAAACCAGACAGATGCAGATCGCACGCACTTTCGCCGTAGCGGCACCTATTGAACGAGTTTGGCAGTTCATTACCACCCCTGCCGAGGTGGGTCCGTGCATGCCGGGCTGCCAGCACGTTGAAGTCACAGAACCAGGAAAATACAAGGCGATCGTCAGTGTCAAGGTAGGACCAATCAAATCGACCTTCAACTTCGATATTGAAACCATTGAAGAGCGTCCACCGGAGCATGCCGTGTTTTCGATCCGGGGCAATGAAGGCGGCAATGCCAGCCGGGTTAACGCCGAGAACACGCTGACCCTGAAAGCGGTCGACAAGAACAACACCGAAGTCACTTACTCGTCGAAAGTGAATATCGTTGGTCGCCTGGGGAAATTCGCCGGTGGCGTCATGCAGAAAATGGCTGAGTCAATGAGCGACCAGTTCATCGGTGAACTTCGAGCACGCCTTGAACCGGAAACTCAGGGTGTCGCCGAACCTAATCGGGAAGCCACAGGAATTATCGCCAGCTTGATCGCGCTGCTACGCAAGTTGGGCGGCGAACTCGGCAAACTGTTCCAACCCTCCCGCTAAAAACCGGAGTTGCCTTAGGGAAACTCAGCGGGAAACTCAGCGCCTCAGCGTATCCGAAGGTTGTTCGCCAAATTTGCGTTTATAGGCTGCCGTGAAGTTGCCCAGATGGGTGAAGCCCCAGCGCATGGCGATGGTCGTCACGCGCTCCCCCTGTTTGGCGTGTCGCAGGTCGTCATGAGCACGCTGCAGACGCACTTCCTTCAGGTGCGCCATCGGGCTGGTATTGCGAAAATTGCGAAAGCCTGCATACAAGGCGCGGGTACTGACGCCGGCGTAGTCGGACAATTCAATGATGGTGATCGGCTGATCGGCATTCGCAGCAATGTATTCCTCAACGCGTTTCACATAGTGGGGAGCAATCGGCGGCGCGGGTCTTAGCAGAGTTTCGCGATAATTGTTCGGCTGACAAAAGAGCAGCGTCGTGACCAGCATTTGCACCATCTGCGCCCTGATGAGTGGAGAGTTGTAGATCATGCTGCTGTTCCGATCCAACTCCCCCACAAGAAACGCGACGAGGCGCAACCAGTCATTGCCTCCCTTCTCGGTCATGTCCATGGCCAGCTCAAACTCGATCGGCTGACGCAAACCGTGTCCCAGATGCTTTGCGCATTGACGCTCAAGTTCTTCGCGCGGAATGCGCACGATGATTTTGTCACAACAGCCAGACCACCACATCTTTAGCGGCATATCCGGCGTAATGACGGAGGCGAGTTTCGGATGGGAGTCGATGTGGCTCTTGCCGCAAGAGATTTCCGCTTTCCCTTTGATAGGCATCTGAACCAGCAGAAAATCCTTGAGGCAACCCGGGTCAATCGAGACATCCGCGCCATGCTGCAATCGGCTGAAGGAAACCGGTCCGACTGAAGCGTGATACATGCGTGCATCCAGTTTCTGGTTTCGCCCTGTGATCTTCAGGTCATGAGGGCAAAATATGCCTGACACCATCTCGCGGGTTTCTTCAATATCTTTCGACAGAAACAGCGGGTAACCTGAAAGCGGCACGCTCTTATCCTGGCGTGGCTGAGTCAGCATCTGCATAAAATTCTCCTCCGGCGAAATTCCCCTGCCCTTGTCTGCGCAAGGCTTATGGAGATTGCAAGAACTCATTATCGCCCCACATCACGAAGCAAATCAAGCATTATGTTGCAGCCTGCTGCAATATGCTGCAATCCATTGATCTCAGCGATTGTGAAGCACGCCGCTCAACGCGAATAGACGCGCGAAACCGCTAATAGCCGGCGGGGAGGACCAGGGATGAGGACTACGATGGCTACCGGTGGGTTTCCGGTAGCCATCTCGGCATTGCTACAACTTGCCCAATGCGGCCAATATCTTCTCTGGTGTGATCGGCAAACTGTGAAACCTCACGCCGATGGCGTTATAGATGGCATTCGCGATGGCTGGAGCGGGAACGATCAGGCAGGCCTCCGACAAACTCTTTGCTCCGTATGGGCCAGTGGGCTCGTTCGATTCGATGAAAATACACTCGATCTTGCTTGGCATCTCAACCGCAGTCGGCATCTTGTAATCAAGAAAATCCGATGTGAGACAGGCTCCGGTCTCCGGAGCGAAAAGCATTTCTTCCATCAATGCATAGCCTATCCCTTGCTGCAGTCCACCTTCCACCTGGCCTTGGGCAGCGGCAGGGTTGACCACCCGACCAAGGTCGTGGGCATAAACGGCACGCAGCACCTTAACCTGTCCGGTTTCCGTATCCACCTCAACTTCAACGAATTCCGCCACCGCAGGCGAGGCATTCGCGGGCGGAGCAACGCTGGATATGCCCATGATGGTGCCTTTTTCCTTGAGCGTCGTCGGCGTTGGTCCCTGTGCGCCAACCACCATGAAGGGTGACTCGGCACGCTTGACCACATCGGCGACAGACATGGCTTTTGCCGGTGCGCCCTTGACCGAGATCATGCCATCGCGAACTTCAAGATCAGCCACATTCGCTTCCATGACGGTGGCCGCTACTTCCAGCAGATTTTTCTTGGCATCAGCGGCAGCCACCTTGACAGCATTGCCAGAGGAATAGGTGACGCGACTCGCATGAGTCGGCGCGTCAAACGGTAAGTTGTCCGTATTGCCTGGTGCCATGCGGACCGATTCGAACTTGAGCCCCAGTTCTTCTGCCGCAATCTGGCAAAGCGTGGTGTTTTGGCCAGAACCGATGTCCATGGTCGCCGATGAGAGATAGGCCGTGCCATCCACATTGAGCCTGATGATCGCGCCGGAATGTTCGTAAATGTCGGGAAAGCCGACACAGCCTGAAACCCAGATCGGATGCGCGGCCATGCCGATACCGCGCTTTTTGGTGCCACTGGCGCTGCCAGCTTTGGCTCGGTTTGCCCAGCCCATGCGCTCTGCCCCCTTGTGGAGGCACTGATCGAGAGCGTAGCCCCCAAGTTTCCATTCGGGGTTGAAGGGATGTGGATCGCCTTGGCGCGGCGTGTTCTTGAGTCGAAACTCGATTGGATCGAAACCGAGTTTTTCGCAAATTTCGTCGATCTGCGACTCGACAGCGAAGGCTGCCTGGGGTGCGCCGTAGCCGCGGAATGCCCCGCCCGGCATATTGTTGGTATAAACCACCGTGCCTTCCCATTTGGTGTGCGGAGCGCGATAGCCGAGCATCAGGCCGAAGTAGGCATGCACCATGATCACTTCCGGACCATGTGCCGAATAGGCGCTGGTGTCGCACAGCGTACTGGCGTAACGCGCCGTCATGGTGCCGTCCTTTTTGACGCCGGTCTTGAGATGCACCTTCATCGGATGACGAGCATTGCAGATGAAATCCTCATAGCGGGTGTGCTCCATACGCACCGGCTTTTTGGTCTTGGCACTGAGGAGTGCCGACAGCGCCTCGATATAGGCCAGGTCGAGCTTGCTGCCGAAGCTTCCACCCGTATAGGGTGCCTGGATCGCTGTCACTTTGCTCACTGGCAAGCCTAGCGCGTAGGCCAATCTCTCGCGCAGGCCAAACAGGTGGGCGATGGAAGAGTAGATCGTGATATGCCCGCTGCTGTCGGTGTCGGAAACGCAGACCCTCGGCTCCATGTAGCAGGTATGAACCCGCTGGGTCTCGTAGGTTCCTTCGAAGACATAATCGGCTTCCTTGAAACCCTGTTCGACGTCACCGGCGCCAAACGAGGGTGTGGCGCGGATATTGTTCTTGACGCCGGCGTGGATCTCGGGGGCGCCCTCCTTCATCGCCTCTTCCGGGTCGAACACCGCTGGCAGCTCCTCGTACTCGACATCGATCAGGGACAGAGCCTGCTCGGCGATCGCCGCCGTAGTTGCTGCCACCGCCGCTACCGGTTGACCGGCGAAGCGTACAGTGTCGCTCAATATCAGCATATCCCGGTGAATTGCCACCGAGTCGGCAGGCATGAAGAAGATCGGATTGAAGATAATCTGCGGTACGTCCTTGGGCGTCATCACGGCTTTGACGCCGGGCAGCATTTCGGCACGAGAAGTATCGATGCTCAGAATGCGGGCATGGGGATAGGGGCTGCGAAGCATTTTGCCGTGGAGCATTCCCGGCAGACTGACATTGACGGGAAAACCCTTGCCGCCAACCACTTTCTCGTAAGCGTCCTGGCGCAGGACGGACTTACCAACGACATTCAAATTCGTCATGTTCATTGTCCTTTCATGTGTGGCATTCAGTTACCCGCCGCCGTCTTGATGGCTTCGACAATTTTGTGGTATCCGGTGCAACGGCACAGATTTCCGGCGATGCCGTGGCGGATCGCATCCTCATCCGGATGCGGGTTGTCGTGAAGCAACTGCTTGGCCGTCATGATCATGCCGCAGGTGCAATAGCCGCACTGTACCGCGCCTTCCTTGACGAACGCGTCCTGCAAGGGATCGATCTTCTCCTCCGAACCCAGGCCTTCGATCGTGGTGATCTTTCGTCCCTGGGCGGAAAGAGCGTACATCATGCAGGAATACATGGCTTTGCCATCAACATGCACGGTGCAGCAGCCGCAGCCGCCACTATCGCAGCCACGCTTGGTGCCTATCAGTCCCAGGTTGTCGCGCAACACGCTCAGCAAGGTCGCATCGGCCTCCACTGCGATCTCGTGCGTATCACCATTCACTTCAAGTGAAATGAGCTGTTTCATAATCGTTCCCCTTAGTTTAAGCGGCTCAAGGCCTGGCTCAGTGCCCGTTTTGTGAAAACCTTGGCCATCGCCAGGCGGTAGGCTGCAGAGGCACGATGATCTGCCATCGGCTGGATATCCTGTCCTACTGCGTCCGCGGCGCGTTGCAGCAGTTCTTCGGTCAGTTTTTGTCCCAGCAAAACTTGCTCGGCACTGGAGGAGCGCACCACATTGTCGCCAACGCCACCACCCAATGTGACCCGGGCTGCCTGGCACTTGCCCGATCCGTCGAGTGAGATATACGCGGCTGCGTTGACGATGGCCAAATCGTTTGCCGTGCCTTCAAGCTTGATAAAGGCACTGGCCGCTCGCCCTGCTGGCTTGGCAAGCTTGGCTTCCATGATCAATTCACCGGGGGCAAGAGAGTTCTCGAACAACCCGGCAAACAAATCGGCCAGATTCATCTCCCGCTTCGCCCCGGCTTTGCTCACGCTCAGCCTGCAATCCAGCGCCATGAGCGCGGTCGGGATATCGAAGAAGGGGCAGGCGGCGGCGAGACAGCCACCCACGGTCGCGGCATTCTTGATTTGCATGGGTGGATAGGTCAAAGCATCCTTTAGCGCGCCAAGCCATGGAGCGCTGCCCAATTCGGGCAGTTGCTCAAGTTGGGCAAAAGTGGTCATCGCGCCAATGCGCAGGCCTTCGGACGAGAATGTAACTCCGGCGAACCCCAGCTTGCGGATATCGACCAAGGCTTCCACCTCGGACAACAGGCCACGCGCTTCGAGGCCATGGATGAAGCTTCCGCCGGCCAGGATCAAGGCGTTGTCGCCATATTTGGCAACACAAGCATCAACCTGCTCGGGTTTGTCCGGAATACAAAATTCTTTCAGTTTGACTAGCGCCATCTGTTCTTCTCCTGTGCATGAAAACTACCCCGCATAAGTCTATGCGGAGCCCGTGGCAAAGATTATCCAGTTACTGCAGGTCGTATCATCCAACCGCAGATAATTATCAGCATTTATGGGAGGGCTAATGCCAGACCTCGCGCAGAATTCGTGCAACTCGAACCAGGCTTTCCAGATTGTGGGCCGGAAGCATCTCATCAATGTAATGCAATGCGGTACGAATGCCCACACAAAGCGGCTGATAGCCTTCACCGCCGAGCAAGGGATTCAGCCAGAGCAGCCGATGCACCCGGCGACGCAGTTGTTCCAGTGCAAAGCGCAACTGCTGTGGTTCGCCGCAATCCCACCCGTCGCTGAGGATAACCACGACCGTTTTGGCGCGCAAGACTTTTTCCGCACAAATATCGTTGAACTCTCCCAGGCAAGCTCCGATGTCAGTGCCACCGCCCCAGTCCCGCACCTCTCTCGTCACCTGCGCCAGGGCGCGATCGACATTGCGATCCTCCAGCAGTCGAGTGATCATGGTCATGCGTGTAGCGAATACCCCAACCTCAACCCTGGGCAGGGTACGGCGCAGGGCGAAAATGAATTCAATCAAAAACCGCGAGTAACTTTCCATGGATCCACTGATGTCACAGAGCAGGATCAATCTTGGCTTCCTGATTTTCTCCCGCTTGAACAGCAGCCGCATGCACTCCGGTGAATGCAGCGAATGACGCCGCAGCATGCGCCCGAAATCAAGCCTGTTGCCGCGATCATTCGGGGCGTAGCGACGTCCACGCTCACTCGCGAGGGCATCAACCAGACTGGCGAGCATGCGGCGGGCTTGTGAAAGTTCAGCATCAGTGAGCGCGGCGAAATCCCTCTGCATCAGGAGTTCCTGGCCGCTGTAAGATGCTGCGCCAACATCCTGCATTTCTTCCGTCAGTTCAAGCGGGGTGTCAGCTTGCATCTGCCCTTGCCCGGAGGAATCGTTCTCGCCCTCCTCTCCTGCATCCTCTTGCTGAAAATCAGGCGGCTCGGCAGGTGTATCTGTTGCCTCCCAGAATCGTCGAAAGGCCTCGTCAAAGCGCTCCAGGTCTTCCTGACGATGCACCAGCGTTACCCGTCCAGCAGCGAAAAAATCGCGCCTGGATGTCACATCGATATGTTCCAGCGATTGGCAAAAATCGATCAGATTGGCCGGATTCACAGTCAGGCCGGAAGCACGCAGCGCCTGCTCGAAGCGCACGACATGCTCCAGCAGTGGGCTAGGGTGTCGGCTGCTTGGCATCGGCAACCAGTTTTACCAGATCGAGCGTCTTGAATTTATCAAGATCGTCCTTGCTTTTCAGAATGCAACCCATGGTCGAATCCACGACTGCCGCATCCAATTCTGCCACCCCCAGGAATAGCAGGGCTTGTGCCCAATCCAGCGTTTCGGCGACACCAGCACGCTTGTAAAAGTCAAGTTCGCGCAGTCTTTCGACAAAGTGGCAAATCTGGCGCGCCAAGGAATCATCGATACCCGCCACCTTGGCACGCACGATCGCAAGTTCCTTCTCGAATTTCGGGTAGTTGATCCAGTGGTAGAGGCAACGCCGCTTCAGGGCATCATGCAACTCGCGCGTTCTGTTCGAAGTAAGCACCACAAAGGGTTTTCTCGTCGCCTTGATCGTGCCGAGTTCGGGAATCGTGATTTGAAAGTCCGACAAAACTTCCAGTAAAAACGCCTCGAACTCCTCGTCCGAACGGTCAACTTCGTCGATTAGCAGGACCGGCGGCAACTTTCCGTCACTTTGTATGGCTTGCAGCAGTGGCCGTTTCAGCAGGAATTCGGTACTGAAGATGTTGCGGCCAATCTCTTCCTTCGCCACCCCACGCGCTTCTTCAAGACGAACTTCTATCATCTGCCGCAGATAATTCCACTCATACAAGGCATGGTGCGTATCCAGGCCCTCGTAGCATTGCATGCGAATCAGTTCGGTACCCAGTATTTTGGCCAGTACCTTCGCCACTTCGGTTTTTCCGACACCAGGCTCTCCCTCAAGTAGCATGGGTTTGCCAAGACGCACCGACAGGAATGTCAAGGCGGCAAGTTGATGGTCGGCAATGTAGCCGGCTTGCGCAAATCTCGTTACGACTTCGTCAGTGTCTGCAAACATGGAATGCTTTCCAAAGAAATATGCCGGAATCAAGAACGATTTACAGGTTAACAGGTTACAGGTTTACCGGTTTACAATTCGCCCCTGCGCCGTCCGGCACGGATATTACCCTTTTTCACTGCTGCCTATCCTCAGTGCTTCAGCCGCCAAAGCTATTTCAATGACTTCTGCTGAAACCAGCCTGCGTCTCGACAAATGGCTTTGGGCGGCCCGATTTTTCAAGACACGGAGTCTCTCCGCGGCCGCGATCGAGAACGGCAAGATCCTGCTCAACACGCAACGGGTCAAACCCGCCAAAGAAGTGCGTCGGGGTGACATGCTTGATATCTCGAGCGGCGACCAACATTTTGTAGTCGTAGTTGCCGGTGTCAACGATCAGCGCCGCCCGGCCATTGAAGCGCGCCTGCTCTACGAGGAAACCCAGGAAAGCCTGGCCAAGCGGCAACGTGCCCTGGAAATGCGCAAGCTTGCTCCTGTTCCCGGTGCAGACCTGCGTGGACGGCCGACAAAAAAAGCTGGACGGCAAATCCGGCGAATGGTAAGCGTGAGTCGCTACCAGGTACGCCTACGAAGAAATTGGGCGCGTATCTTGCGAGCGAAGCGGCAGCAAGGAATCGATCTGACTGTTGAGACAGGACGGCAGTTTCTCCAGGGTGTC
>JBAYVV010000084.1:0-17102 GCA_041674465.1 Sterolibacterium sp. | reverse complement strand
TCTCAAATGATCAAGCTCCACACCAATCATGGCGTCATCGGCATTGAACTCGAGACCGAAAAGGCACCCGAATCGGCGAAGAATTTTCTGGCCTATGCCGAGGCCGGCCACTATGACAACACAATCTTTCACCGCGTGATCGATGGCTTCATGATCCAGGGCGGTGGCTTCGAGCCGGGCATGAAGCAGAAGCCCTGCAATCCGCCGATCAAGAACGAGGCCGACAACGGCCTCAAGAACGAACGGTACACCCTCGCCATGGCGCGTACTTCCGATCCGCATTCGGCGACTGCCCAGTTCTTCATCAATGTTGCCGACAACGGCTTTCTCGATTTCACCGCGGCCAGCGGCAGCGGCTGGGGTTATTGTGTCTTCGGCAAAGTGGTCGAAGGTACCGACGTGGTGGATGCAATTCGCCAGGTCAAGACCGGCAGCAAGAGTTTCCATCAGGATGTGCCGGTCGAGGACGTCCTGATAGAGCGCGCCGAAATCGTCTGATGGAATAAAAGGAGACATGCATGTCGGTCACGCTGTTCGTCTCCGACCTGCACTTGTCAGCAACCCGGCCGGCGATCAGCCGCCTGTTTCAGCATTTCCTTGCGCACCAGTCGCGTCAAGCCGCAGCGCTCTACATCCTTGGTGACCTGTTTGAATACTGGGCGGGCGATGACGATCTCGCCGACCCATTCAACGCTGCCATCTGCGCTGCTCTGAAGCATCTCGCCGAGAGCGGCACGCAGATTTTTTTCATGCCGGGGAACCGCGATTTCCTGGCTGGCTCCGGTTTTGCGCGGGCCAGCGGCACAACAGTACTGATCGAACCGCAAATCTTGGACATCAACGGATTTCCCACGCTCCTGCTGCACGGCGACACCTTGTGCACCGACGATGCTACCTATCAGCAGTTTCGCAACAAAGTGCGCAGCACGGCATGGCAGGAGAGCTTCCTGGCTCAGCCGCTGGCTGAGCGAAAAATGCAGATCGAAACATTGCGCAAGCAAAGCGACCAGGAGAAGCAGCTCAAGTCTGCTGCCATCATGGACGCCAATCCCGCGGCTGTCGCTGCCGTGTTGCGCAGCCATGGCTATCCGCGCCTGATCCACGGCCATACCCATCGCCCTGCATTTCATCGGCATGAGGTCGATGGCCAGACTTGCGAACGCTGGGTGCTCGGCGACTGGTATGACAATGGCAATTACCTGCGCTGCGACGAGACGGGCTGTCGCTACCTGAATCTTCCTGCGGCCTGAGCGGACCCAAACGCAGATAACGCACATGTCCGCCGCGCTTGACCAGCTCCGTTCGGTATTCGGCTATGCCTCTTTTCGCGGCGAGCAGGCCGAGATCGTCGAGCATGTCCGGTCTGGTGGTGATGCCCTGGTATTGATGCCGACCGGCGGCGGCAAGTCGCTCTGTTACCAGATTCCATCTCTGTTGCGTCCTGGTTGCGGGATCGTCGTTTCACCTTTGATCGCGTTGATGCAGGATCAGGTTGCCGCACTCAAGCAACTTGGTGTGAGAGCTGAATTTCTTAACTCGAGCCTTGATGCAGACACTGCCCGCCAAGTTTTTGGTTATCTTCTGCGCGGCGAATTGGATCTGCTTTACATATCCCCGGAACGACTGGTGTTACCAAATTTTTTGGATGCACTGGAGCAGGTTGCCCGGGGTCCCGGATTGGCATTATTTGCGATTGATGAGGCGCATTGCGTTTCTCAGTGGGGCCACGATTTTCGCCCGGAGTATCGAGAGCTGACATTACTCCAAACCCGCTTCCCCAACATTCCCCGCATCGCACTGACTGCAACTGCCGATGCGCCGACACGCTCCGAAATCGTCGAGCAACTTGGATTGGGAAGTGCCAGGCAGTTTGTCGCAAGCTTTGACCGACCGAACATACGCTACCGTGTTACCCCGAAGGCAAATGCGCGCGCACAGCTGCTCAGCCTTTTGGAAAGCGAACATCCAGGAGATGCTGGTATCGTGTATTGCCTGTCACGCAAGAAGGTTGATGAGACAGCTCAATGGCTTCAACAGCACGGATGGAATGCATTGCCTTATCACGCCGGACTCGACTCGAACACGCGGGCAACCAACCAAAATCGTTTCCTGCGTGAAGAGGGGGTGGTAATTGTCGCCACAATCGCCTTTGGCATGGGCATCGACAAACCCAATGTTCGATTCGTCGCTCATCTGGATATTCCCAAAAGTTTGGAATCGTATTATCAGGAAACAGGCCGGGCTGGTCGTGACGGCTTACCAGCCAACGCATGGATGACCTATGGACTCAGCGATGTTGTCCAGATGCGCCAGATGATTGCAGCAGGCGAAGCCTCAGAAGATCGGAAGCGACTCGAACGACAAAAACTTGATGCCCTGTTGGGTTTCTGCGAATCCGCTACCTGTCGTCACCAGACCATCCTTCGTTACTTCGGTGAGGAGCATCCTGGAAATTGCGCCCAATGTGACAATTGCCTCGAGCCTGTAGGTACTTGGGACGCTACCGAAGCTGTGCGCATGGCGCTGTCCTGCGTCTATCGAAGCGGTCAACGCTTTGGTGTTGCTCACTTGGTCAATATTTTGCTGGGGAAGGGTACTGCTCAAGTCGAGAAGTTCCAACACGACAGGCTGTCAACCTTTAGCATTGGCCGATCTCTATCGCAGAATCAATGGAGCAGCATATTCCGACAGCTTGTAGCCGGGGGTTATTTGGAAGCTGATATGGAAGCTTACGGCGGGCTGCGATTGACCAATGAATCGCGTCCAATTCTTAAGGGAGAGAAAGATATTTGGCTCCGTCGCGACATGGAATCCACCGTCCGGAAAGGGCGACGTTCCAAGCATGGAACTTCGGCCAACCCTGAGGATGGGCGGCCACACGAAAGTCCGCTATGGCAGGCGCTTAAGGCAAAACGACTTGAACTCGCCCGCGAACAATCAGTCCCTCCGTACCATATTTTTCACGACAGCACGCTGATCGCAATCCATAATCAGCGCCCGCGAACCACGGAGGAATTCAGTCAAATCAGCGGAGTCGGACAGGTAAAACTCCTGCGGTACGCGGCTGATTTTCTTGCAGTAATCAATGATTACCGATGAGGTGCCACGAGCGGCGGCAAGTTATGGTGCAGCCTGCCTTCTTGCTTGTCTATTCCGCGCAACCGATAATAAATTTGACTATAGGGTGAATAGTGCGTACAAGTACTCTTGTGTTTGTTGTGTCAATGTCTCTGCACTGTTGATAAGCCCCCCGTAGTCCTTCAATTCACTGAAACTCCGCTTGGCAATTTCCGCATCTGTCGCGAAGTTGCAGCACACACATATCCCCAGAGTGTCATCGTGACGTTTTGGTTTCTGTATTAATTTAAGGAATATTTTGTTATGGCACTAGGTACTGTTAAGTGGTTCAACGACGCTAAAGGTTTTGGTTTTGTATCGCCGGAAGATGGCAGCGATGATCTTTTCGCACATTTCTCCGCAATCAATATGCCCGGCTTTAAGTCTCTGCAAGAGGGCGAAAAGGTTTCGTTTGAGGTAACTCAAGGCCCCAAGGGCAAACAAGCCTCCAACATCCAGAAGGCGTAACACGCCTTCCTTGCGAAGGAATCAACCCGCCGGGGTGTATTTCGGCGGGTTTTTTTGCGCTTCACGCTTCGCGATCTCAACAGCCAACTTGGCAGCAGTATCGGGCTAGGATGCCCTGCTGACGGTGAGCTTCAATCCGGTGGCCCGCAGTACCGCAGACAGCGTACTCCACCGTGGATTCCCCTTGGCCGACAATGCCCGATAGAGGCTCTCGCGCGGGATGCCGGCCGCCTTGGCGACTACCGACATTCCTTGTGCCTCAGCCACATTGCGAAGCGCACTGAGATACACCCTGGGTTCCGGATCCTCTGCACTGGCAGTCAGGTACTCCGCCGCGAAACTGGGGTCTTGAAGGCGTTTCAGCAATCCTTCCTTATACGAGCGGTCTGTTTTGCTTTTCATGCTGCCCTCCGTTGCCAATCTTTCCAATACTTCACTGCGCGCTTGATATCCGCCTTCTGGTGGCGCTTATCGCCTCCACAAAGCAATAGCACCACACGCTTTCCCGACTGCGCGTAATACACGCGATAACCCGGACCCCAATCAATTCGCAGTTCCCACACACCGTCGCCAACAGGCTTGCAGTCACCGAACAAGCCCTCCACCAACCTGCCGATACGGGCATCAATTCGGGCTACCGCCTGGATGTCATTGAGACCATCAACCCAATAGGAAAATGGCGATTCTCCGGCATCGGTGACATATTCAAGGATTTCAAGCATGTCTCATATTGTAACGCATACGCTACATAAATCAACTCGATCAGGGCCGATCAATGCAACCGGCTTAATTCCTGCGATGGCAATTGCGTAGCCAGAGAATGCCATCGGCCGGGTTTGTGAGGCGCACTGCCGGCCAAATGCGTCACGTTGCGCGATCCCCACCTTTGCTGCTTCGATGCTCTTGATGCAGCGTAGGCGCTTGTTGCCCTTGTTGGTTACGATCTGGCGCATCTCTTCGATGGGGTGATGAACGCCGCGTGATTACTATCGTAGAGGTTGCGCAAGCGACTGGAATCAATCGAATGACATTGTCAAAAATCGCCAACCACCCAGGCTGCAGTACAGTGACTGACAATCTCGATAAGCTTTGTGAATATTTCGGATGCCGCTTAGAGGATCTGGCCGAATTTATTCCTTCCAGTGAGGTGTAGTCGGAGAATAAAGAAGTTTCAAAATGATACTGATTCTAGTGAAGCCCTAATAAATAAGCTTTGCGGTGTTCCACCAGCCTTCCCAGTTGCGCGTTGTTTGGTTGTTTCGCTTTCCCTTATAAAAAAATGACTGTTGGTGCGCTGTGGAGCTTGTGGGCAGCCGTCGACCTGTGGGCAAACGGTGGGAAGAGCAAAGCGCTTTCCACGGATTGTCCATAGGGAACCGCGTTTACGCGGTTAGACGGGGATCGGCGCAGCCGACTGTCCCCAAATCCATAACGCTTAAATGCTTTTTGCATTATTTGGCTGATTGCTCAAATAATGCGCGGCCTGTCACATAAACCGAAGGTCATTTGCCGGATGCCGCATTGAAAATAGAAAATCGATGTGGCACAGAAGTGTCACAGAACCTGTCACAGATCTGTCACAGGCAATGGTAGCATCCCAAATGCATAAAGCCAATCACCGCTAAGTGATTGGCTTTATGGACTTTCTTGTGGTTGCGGGGGCAAGATTTGAACTTGCGACCTTCGGGTTATGAGCCCGACGAGCTGCCAGACTGCTCCACCCCGCGTCTAGACCGCCATTATAAAAACTGCTCTACCTCCCGTCAAGGTAAATCATCACTCAACGCAATAAATCAGGCTCAGACAGAGCCCAATACAGCATTGAATGTCGCACTCGGACGCATGACCGCAGTTACTTTGGCCACGTCGGGAAGATAGTAACCACCGATGTCCACCGCTTTGCCCTGCACCGCCTTGAGTTCTTCCGTGATTTTCTGCTCATTCTCCGCCAACGCTTTTGCCAGTGGTGCGAAATGGGCCTTCAATTTCGGGTCTTCCGTCTGTTCGGCCAGAGCCTGGGCCCAATACAGCGCCAGATAATATTGGCTACCGCGGTTATCGATCTCGCCGGTGCGAATCGACGGACCTTTTCTGTTGTCGAGCAGCTTGCCCGTGGCTTCGTCGAGTGTCCTGGCCAGGATTTTGGCTTTGGTGTTGCCGGTCTTGATGCTGAGGTCTTCCAGCGACACGCCAAGGGCAAGGAATTCGCCAAGCGAATCCCAGCGCAAGTGGTTTTCCTGAACCAGTTGCTGGACGTGCTTCGGCGCCGAACCACCGGCGCCGGTTTCATACATGCCGCCACCGGCCATCAGTGGCACGATCGAGAGCATCTTGGCACTGGTGCCCAGCTCCATGATGGGGAAAAGGTCGGTCAGGTAGTCGCGCAGGATGTTGCCCGTCACAGAAATGGTATCGAGGCCGCGCACGATCCTCTCCAGCGAGTAGCGCATGGCACGCACCTGCGACATGATCTGGATGTCCAGTCCCTTGGTGTCGTGCTCCTTGAGGTAGGTATTGACCTTCTTGATCAGCTCGGCTTCGTGCGGACGGTAGGGATCGAGCCAGAACACCGCCGGTGTGTTGGAATTCCGGGCGCGGGTGACGGCCAGCTTGACCCAGTCGCGGATTGCAGCGTCCTTGACCTGGCACATGCGCCAGATGTCGCCCTGTTCGACGCCTTCCGCCAGCAGTACCTCGCCGGTGGCGAGGTCAGTGATCCGGGTTTCGCCGTCTTCGGAAATTTCGAAGGTATTTTCGTGCGAGCCGTATTCTTCAGCCTGCTGGGCCATCAGGCCGACATTTGGCACCGAGCCCATGGTCGCCGGATCGAAGGCGCCGTTGGTCTTGCAGAAGTTGATCATCTCCTGATAGATGCGGGCAAAGGTGGACTCCGGCATGACTGCCTTGGTGTCCTTTGGACGACCATCGGCGCCCCACATCTTGCCGCCGATACGGATCATGGCCGGCATCGAGGCGTCCACGATCACGTCGCTGGGCGAGTGAAAGTTGGTGATGCCCTTGGCTGAATCGACCATGGCCAGTTCCGGCCTGTGCTCGTGGCAGGCGTGCAGATCGCGGATGATTTCCTCACGCTGGGCGTCTGGGAGCTTTGCAATCTTATCGTACAGATTGGCCATGCCGTTATTGACATTGACGCCGAGTTCGGCAAACAGCTTGGCATGCTTTTCGAAGGCATCCTTGTAGAAAACCTTCACGCAATGGCCGAAGACGATCGGGTGCGAAACCTTCATCATGGTCGCCTTGACGTGCAGCGAGAACATGACGCCGGTCTTGCGCGCGTCTTCCAACTGTTCTTCGTAGAAAGCGCACAAGGCCTTCTTGCTCATGAACATGCTGTCGATGATCTCGCCCTTGAGCAGCGAAACCTTGGGCCTCAGCACAATGGTCTTGCCGCTCTTGGTAACCAGTTCCAGCTTGACGTCGCGGTCCTTGTCCAGTGTCATGGATTTTTCGTTGTGGTAGAAATCGCCATGGCGCATGTGCGCGACGTGGGTCCGCGAAGCCTGGCTCCATTCGCCCATCGAATGCGGGTTCTTACGCGCATAGCGCTTGACGGCGGGCGCAGCGCGACGGTCGGAGTTGCCTTCGCGCAGGACCGGATTGACCGAGCTGCCAATGCACTTGGCGTAACGGGCACGAATCGCCTTTTCCTCATCGGTCTTCGGTTCTTCCGGAAAATCAGGAAGCTTGTAGCCTTTCGATTGTAGTTCCTTGATGCACGCGATCAGTTGCGGCTGGGAAGCGCTGATGTTCGGCAGCTTGATGATGTTGGTGTCGGGATCCTGGGTCAGGCGTCCAAGTTCGGCCAGATTGTCCGGTACCTTCTGTGCGTCGGTGAGGTAGTCGGGAAATGCGGCAAGTACGCGTGCCGCGACCGAGATGTCGCTACCGACAACGCTGACGTCGGCCGGCTCGGCAAACTTGTTGATGATGGGCAGAAAAGAATAAGTCGCCAGCAGTGGCGCCTCGTCTGTAAGCGTGTATATGATTTTCAATTTCTTATCAGCCATTTTTTTCCCTTTGCGATTGATTGAGTTGTTCTTGCCAGATTGAATTCTTGTATTCAATGTCAGGCAGAAACGTAACCCGCATCCGCAACTCAACTCCAAGCTGAAATAAAAAACGGCCCTCATCTCTGAGAGCCGCATGTTTATTGGTGGCCAGGGGCAGAATTGAACTGCCGACACGCGGATTTTCAGTCCGCTGCTCTACCAACTGAGCTACCTGGCCTTTGTTGCGGTTCGAGTGCCGAATTATAGCGGCGGGACGGGGCCACGTCAAAAAATGCCTTGTTTTCGCATGCTTCCAGGAGATCGATCAGGCGCTGCTACCCGCTGCATTCCACTCGCCGATCATCCCTTGCCGCCAAACATTCAAGCATCACCTTCAAAGCCGGTAATCCAGTTGGAGCTTCTGCTGGAGTTTCCTGGCCTGCTTGAACGCTTCCTTCAGCACATTGCGATGGAGTTCATTGAGGCGGTCCGGATCAACCCGATTTGCCGATCCACTGGTCATGCCTTCGCTTTGTTGATGACGCAGGCGGAGTTGCTGAATGAAATGGAAGCCCTCAACCATCGCCGCCACATCGTCTCGAGCAAATTCCATTTGTGCGGCAACTGCCCGGAGCCGCTGGACAGTGGAAGTTTCTGCAATACCGTTGGCCAGGGCAAAGATGCGCGCGGCATCAACGAACGGCCGTGAGCCAAATGCCTTGAGATCGATGGTATGAGGAAATTGCTGGTTTTTGTCAAAGACAAAATCGCGGATCACTCCCAGCGGTGGCGAAGCCTGGAGCGCGTTCGCCGCCATGAAGCGCAGGAACAGCTGCGCCGAACTCGTTCGCGCCAGCAACCAGTCACGCAAGTTGTCGGCAAGATAGTCGGCACCGTAGATCGGACGCAGATCGAAGAATATGGTGGCATTCAACAGGGCCTGCGGATTGGCCGCATGCAACCAGTTGGAGAACTTGCTTTGCCACTCCTCAAGAGACAGGCAGAGTTCAGGATTGCCCGCCATGATGTTGCCCTTGCACAGGACAAAGCCGCAGGCGTCGAGCTTGCGATTGACTGCCTGGGCGAACGGAAGGAAAGCCTGTCGCATCGCTTCAATCCGCTCTACACTGGCATTGGGCGCTTCGAAGATAATGCCATTGTCTTGGTCCGTACTAAAAGTCTGCTCATAACGGCCCTCGGAGCCGAAAGACAGCCAGCACCAGTTCACTTTCGGAAGGGGGATTTCGGTCGTGGTCAACTCGATGACGCGCACCGTCAGATGGTCGTTGAGCGTGGAGATCAACTGGATAAGCGCTTCGGCCGTACTGCCGTTGGACAGCATCTGCATGGTCAGGCGACGGATTTCCTGTGCTGCAAGGATCAGTGCATCCAGGTCACGGGCATTGCGAATCGTGCCGCTGACCGCCTTGACACCACCGCGCTGCAGTTCGTAGATGTCCTCCTGCGATACGACGCCGACCAGGCGGTCGGTCGCATCGACGATGATCACGTGATGCACCCCTCTCCGCGCCATCATCAGGGCTGCCTGATACACGGTGGATCGCCAATTGAGCATGGCTAGGCCGCTGTCGCTCATTACCGCGGCGATCCATTGCTCAAAATCGCAGTCTTTGGCCGCTACCCGGTGCAACAGGTCGCGCAGGGTGAAAATGCCGATCGGTTTGCCGCTTTCCGGCTCAACGATCACAACCGAGCCCACCTTTTCCTCAGACATGATCTGCAGCGCCTCTCGCAGGGGCGTTTCGGGCGAGGCGGTCACAGGCTTGTGCCGAACCAGCGCCGCGAGCTGGCTGTGCAGGCTCAGGCTGGGGCTGCTATCTCGACTGGAAGCTAATTTTGCAGTCATTTTGTTTGTGATCAGTACTGAATTCGGGCGTAATAGGTCTTCTGGGCTGCGGCCAGCGCCTCACCCAATGTATGAATACCCATGGCATTGAGCAATGGAACCATGCGCAAAAAGACTTCTCCGGTGACGATGGCATCCCCAAGCGCCGTATGGCGTCCTATGATGGCAATGCCCAGTCGCTCTGCGATGAGTTCCAATTTATGGGAATCCTGGTTCGGATGCACCACTGCGGAAAGCAGCAGCGTATCCAGTATGGGCTGGGTAAAGCGGATTCCCGTCGCGTTTTCCTTGAGTTGCAGAAAGCGCATGTCGAACGCGGCATTGTGCGCCACCAGGACGGTATCCTCGCAGTAACGATGAAAGTCCGGCAGGATTTTTTCCACGCCGGGCTGACCATCCACCATGTCCTGGCTGATGCCGTGGATTGCAATCGACTCTGCCGACATCCTGCGGCGCGGATCGACAAGCTGGTCGAAACTCTCGTTGCGCAGCAGGCGTCCATTGACAATGCGCACGGCACCAAACTGGATGATCTCGTCACCCTCGGAAGGCCTCAATCCGGTGGTCTCGGTGTCGAAGGCCGTATAAGTCAGTTCCGTCAGTAAATGCTCGTCGAGTGCATGGTCCTGGTCGCGGCGCTTGAACAAATCGAAATCGTAGTATTCCGGGCGGCTGTCTCCACGCAACTGGGGTACGGGCTCGGCTGTTTTCTGATGCGCCGCGATGGGAATCAGCAAGCGGAAATAAGCTTGCTGCGTGGCGCTCTCGCGTTTGAACCAGATCTCCCCGCCATGACGATCCATGATGTCATGCAGCGTCAGCGGACTGTTTTCGCCGGACAGGTTCATCGGCTCCTGTTCCCAGCCGTGCAAGGTTTCCGTGGAAATCGCCGCCCCCATCCAGATCAGATCGAGATGCGCCAGGCGTCCATTCTGGGTCAGACGCAAGCGCAGGAAGCGGATGGCAAATGTCTCGTGCAGGCGAGAAACGATATAGCTGATCGCCTGGATCAGCGAAAAACTATCGACCTTGAGCCACAAGTCATTATCGACCTCATCCAGCTTGACCGACAGGCCGAACTTGCTCTCGATGCGTCGTTGCGCTGCCGAGATCAGGTCGGCGCCGAGCATTTCCTCCAGCGGCCAGCGTGCCTTCAGCGAATCGGAATGGCTCTCAAGCGTTCTGTCGAGCCGCTGTCCCATGCTCAACACCTCATCGCCGATGATGCGCAGAAAACGTTCGCGCTGTTCGGCATCGATGTCAGGGTATTCAATCAGCGCCTCGACGGCCGCACGAATATTCGCCAGGGCTGCGCGACTGCCTTCGGTCAGGTGCTGAAGCATTTCATCCCGCTGGGTTTCTTTCTCTACACTGCGCGTAACATTGTCGAGCATCAGCACGTAACCACTGATTCCCGTCTGGGGGTTTGCCTCGGCTGTCCCCGCTTGAGCGATCAAGGAAAGCACGGGGGCCATTTGCACCCGGATCAACTGGCCGGCCCGGGTCGCGGTGACAAAATGCGTGGCGGGCTGGCTTTCGCCTGTTGCCAGGCGGCTTTGCAGGGCTTCAAGCGCATGCGAAATCAGATTCCTGTCAAGCACCGTGAAGATCGACCGGCCCAGTCCGAGCAAATTGGCCGTTCCGCCTCCCTCCTGAACAAACGCGCGGAATTGGGTGCGAGCGCTGTTGTTGTACAGGAGGACGCGTCCGTCGAGATTGCAGACCACGACGCTCTGGGTCAATTCGGACATCAATGCAGCAAGACGGTTCTTCTCCTCTTCCACGGTGGCATTGGCCAGTTGAATCTGCTGTTCAAGATTGTCACGGAGTTCATCGTGCCGCTGTGCCAGCTTGTTGATTGCCTGCCCCAGCATCTGGACTTCGGGCGGTCCCTCGGGTTCCATTCGGAAAGTACGATTGGCGCTCAACATTAACTGCGCCATCTCTGACATTTTCAGCAGTCCCTGCACATACTGGTTGAACAAACCTCTCAGCATGGCAAGGCCAATGGCCAACCCGAGGCCGGTCATCATGATGCCTATGGGCAAGCGAGGCAGCAGCATGTCCGTCAGGATATGGCGTTCTTCCGCGGGCATATCGGCCATGAGCAAGGCCGTCGTCGCCAGGAACGGCCCGGTGATCAAAAAGAACAAGGTGAGCAGCGCCAGCCAGAAGCGCAAGCGTGCATTCATACCGCAGTGTCCAGCCCCAATACGGACCTGACCTTGATCACCAGATCCTTGGTGGAGAACGGTTTGGTGACATAGGCATCGGCACCCAGCGCCATGCCTTTCTGAACTTCAGTGTCACGTCCCTTTGCCGTCAGCATGATGAGCTTGGTAGCCGCCCAGTCAGGATTGGCGCGGACTTCCTGGCAAACTTCAAAGCCGCTCTTTTTCGGCATCATGATGTCCAGCAAGACTAGGTCCGGTTCCAATTCGGCGATTTTTCTCAAGGCTTCCTCGCCGTCGACGGCCACTGTCACCTGAAACCCTTCCCGCTTCATCAGGAATTCGAGTGATATGACGATATTCGGCTCGTCATCGACGATCAATATTTTCTTGGTCATGCGCCCTCCTCCTTGGCCGTTTTATCTTCCGTCGCCTGTATTGGCAACTTGAAGGAAAACGTCGCGCCGGCCCGGCCCTCTTCCGGCACGCTCTCCACCCACAATCGTCCATCGAAATTCTCGATGATCTGGCGACTGATCGCCAGGCCAAGACCGGTGCCCTGCGGCTTGGTCGTCAACACATCGCTGCTGCGGCAGCCCTGGCGAAATTTTTCGAAGATGATGGCCTGATCCTCGCGCCGAATTCCTGGTCCGTTGTCGGCGACATCGACACGCAGCATTTTGCCATCCCGCCACAAGCGCACATCGACGCTGCCGGATCCCGGGTCGCAAAATTTCACTGCGTTCGACAACAGGTTGATCATAACCTGCATCAGCCGGTCGCGATCCGCAATAATCGACGGCACCGTGTCAGGCAGGCTGACATCGAGGGCGACAGAGCGCTCCTTGAAGAGCTGGCCGGTGGTATCAACCGAGTGCTGGATGACTTCGCGCAAATCAACCTCTGCGGTATGCCATTCAGCTTTGCCCGACTCGATCTTGGCCAGATCGAGCACCTGGTTGATCAGCCGGGTCAGCCGCTCCGTTTCGGCGACGATGATGCCCAGGAAGCGCTTGCGCTCAGCCAGGTCGGTTCTCGGATCATCGCGCAGCATCTCGGAAAACGCCCGAATCGAAGTCAAGGGTGTGCGCAGTTCGTGGGTGATGGTGGACATGAAATCATCCTTGAGCCGGTCGAGCTCCTTCAGTCGCTCATTGGCGGCACGCAGGTTGCGCGTTGCGGCAGAGAGCTCCTGCGACTGCCGCTCCAGCTGCCGGCTATAAGCGCGAACCTGGGAAGCCTCATCGAGGATGTTCATCACTTCATCCAGACCCAGCGCCTCCTCCTTCACCACCGAGGCCACCATCACGCGCGCCGACGCACTGCCGATGGCGCCCGCCAGCAGGCTCTCGGCATACACGACCAGATCGGCATCGGCCTTCAATTCATTGAGCGAGGCCACACCGCGGCGCTGCGCATACTGATTGAACGCCTCATGGGCTTTTTTCGGGCCAAGGAATCGGCCAATCAACGGCAGCAACTCCTCCAACTGGGCGCTGCCGCGCCAGAAGCGGGCGCCCGGCGCCTGCGGGGCACGCAGCGCATCGACAAAGAGCGTCGCCTGTCCTGCCTCTCGCGCATTCTGCTGGCGCAACAAGGATACGCCCAGAAAAGCGCCAATATTGGCAAACATGCTCCAGAACAGGCAGTGGGTGATCTCGTCGAGACCGCTCAGGCCGAACAATTGCTGCGGCTTGAGCAACTCGATGCCGAATAGGCCGTGCGCCACGAAGTCGACCGGCAGCCATCCGGATTTGGCAAAAGAAGGCATTAGCAGGGTATAGCCCCACACCAGAAATCCGGCGGCCAGCCCCGCCAATGCGCCCGGGCGGGTTCCGCCTTTCCAGTAGAGTGCCCCGACAATCACTGGAACGAATTGCGCCACCGCGGAAAACGAGATCAGACCGATGCCCACCAGCGCGTAGGCTTCGCCCGCCACGCGGAAATAAAGATAGCCGAGCAGCAGAATGATCACGATCGCCCAGCGGCGAATATTCAACAACTGCCAGGAAAGATCGGTACGACGGGACAAACCAAGCCACTCCCAACGGAGCATGGTCGGCATGATCAGATCGTTGCAGATCATCGTGGACAAAGCGATGGTTTCGACGATCACCATGCCGGTTGCCGCCGACAGCCCACCAATGAATACCAGCAGCACCAACCACTGCTGTTGGAAAGCGATCGGCAGGGTCAGCACAAAAGTGTCGGCATCCACGTCGCCGCTGTCGAAATACATCGATCCGCCCAGCGCGATCGGCAGCACAAACAGGTTGATCAGCAACAGGTAGAGCGGAAAAAGCCAGATGGCACGGCGCAGGTGGTTCTCGTTGACATTCTCCACCACGGCGATCTGGAACTGGCGCGGCAGCAGCATGATCGCCGCCATCGACAGAAAAGTCAGTGACGCCCAGCTGCTGTAGTTGCCGTTGAAGCTCATCAGGGCCTGTAGCTTCGGCACCGCGCCGGCACGCGAAAAAATATCGTCGAAACCGTCATAGAGACTGAACGTGACGAACAATCCGACTGCGATGAAAGCCAGCAATTTGACTACGGATTCAAAAGCGATCGCCGCCACCATACCTTCATGGCGCTCGGTGGCATCCAGATGCCGGGTGCCGAACAGGATGGTGAACGCCGCCATGATAAGCGCCACATAGAGCGTGCTGTCCTGCAGCAGCGGCAAGGCATCGGCGCGCGCCGGCATGACGATGTCCGGGTAGTGCAGCACGATGAACAGGCTGTTCGATACCGCTTTCAATTGCAAGGCGATATAGGGAATCACACCGATCACGGCGATGATGGTTACCAGGCCGCCGAGCAACTGGCTCTTGCCATAACGGGCAGCCACAAAATCGGCGATGGAAGTCAGTCGATTGGCCTTGGCGATGCGGATCATTTTCAGCATCACGAACCACCAGAGTGCCAGCATCAAAGTTGGGCCGAGATAGATCGGGAGGAATCCGATGCCGGTCGCTGCTGCGCGTCCAACGCTGCCGTAATAGGTCCATGTCGTGCAATAGACGGCCAGCGACAAGGCATAGATGGTTGGGTTTGCGATGATTGAGCGGCCCGCATCGGCGCGTCGGTCGCCATACCACGCAATGGCAAACAGCACGCCGAGGTAGGCGAAAGACACAACAACGATGAACCAGCCCTGGAGCATTAGTCGCTCCGCCGCTCGACGACCCAGGCCGTCAGCGCAATCAATCCCGCCCAGGCAAGGAAAACGTAGGCATACAGCAATGGTATGCCAAACAAATAGATATTGCGGTTAAAGAGAAACAACAGCGGGTAGTCGAAAAGAACCCAACCAAGCAGGAAGATAGCCGTCAAACGCTGGCCAGTCAGACGAGATGGGGTCATGGCGTTTCCTTTCGCTAATTTGATTATAGCCCTCGCGTAACTACGGTTGATTGAAAATCACTGCCAGATACCTCACTCAGGTAATTGACGGGTCATGAGGCGCAGATCCAAAAAAAAGGCCCTTCCAGTTTGGAAGGGCCCTTCTTGTCGCAGCGGGTTGCCTTAGTGGGCGACAGCCTTGGCGGAGAGGATGCCGGTGTTTTGGCGCACGTACAGCTCGTCCCACATATCTTCGGCGCGCTTGTCTTTGTACATCAGCGAACCGAGGATGACGGCCAGGAAGCCCAGCGGGATCGAATACAGGCCAGGATTGCGCAATTCGAACCAGGGCTTTTCCAGACCCATGATGCTGGTCGTGTCGCTGCCGAACGAGGCGATCTTGTCCTGCGCGCTTTTCTTGGCTTTTTCAGCCTTGGCGATTTCGCCCTTCATCTTTTCGATGGCGGCAGGGTCGACCGCCGGGGCGGGCGCAGGAGCAGCGGCAGGTACTGAAGCAGCAGCCAGGTCAGCGTTGAGCTTGGTCAGCTTGTCATCGGAAGCCTTGATGATCTTTTCCTGCGCAGCCTTCACGATCACCGGGTAGGTGAGGTTGGGCGAAACCATCACCAGGCCGATGGCGGTGAACGTGCCGACGATCATGCCGAGCACGATGCCGCCGGTATTGCAGCGCTTCCAGAACAGCGTCATCAGGACGCACGGGAAGTTGGCCGAGGACGCCACCGCGAAAGCCAGCGCCACCAAGTGGGCCACGTTCTGGCCTTTGGCCGAGATCCCGATGACGATGGCCATGGCGCCCACCAGAATGGTGGCAATGCGCGCCGCCTTGACTTGCTCTTCCTGCGTCACGTGCTCCTCACGAATGACGCCGACATAGAGGTCGTGGGCCATGGCGGATGCAGCAGCCAGCACCAGGCCGGCGACCACAGCGACGATGGTGGCAAACGCCACCGCGGCAACGAATGCCATCATGAAATTGCCCATCAGACTGTCCGGTCCGCCGCCGAGTGCCTGGGCGAGGAGAGGATTGGCCATGTTGCCGCCGGCGTCGATGGCGGCGATGTTGGCCGGACCGACCTTCATTGCCGAACCCATGCCGAGGAACAGCGTCAGCACATAAAAACCGCCGATGATGGCCATCGCCCAGTTCACCGACTTGCGCGCGGCCTGTGCCGTCGGTACGGTGAAGAAACGCATCAGGATATGCGGCATGCCGGCGGTGCCGAAGACCAGCGCCATACCCAGCGAGATCTGGTCGATCGGCACTTTCAGGAACAGTCCGGGCTCAAGGAAGATCTGGCCGAGTTCGGTGGGCGAGAGGTTCTTCGCCTTATCTCCGAGCAGGGTGGCGACGCGTTGCTGCACCTTGGGATCGTTGACGACGTTGTTGAGAAACTCGCCGAGGAAACCATACTGGCTCCAGACCAGGATCACCATCACGATCGACGCACAGACCAGCAGCACTGCCTTGATGATCTGCACCCAGGTGGTCGCGACCATGCCGCCGAACAGCACATACATCAGCATGATGATGCCGACGCAAACCACCGAAATTTCATAATCGATGCCGATCAGGGTTTTGATCAGGACGCCGGCACCGACCATTTGTGCGGTCAGGTAGAAGGTCGACACGGTAATCGTCGATAGTGCGCCGACGATGCGGACTTTCTTCGGATCGTTGCGATAGGCGAGGATGTCGGACAGCGTGTATTTTCCGATATTCCGGCAGGGCTCGGCGATCACCAGCAACACGGTGATGTAGGCCACCAGCCAGCCCACCGAGTACATGAACCCGTCATAGCCATAGAGCGAGATCAGGCCGGCGATGCCGAGGAAAGAGGCCGCCGACAGATAGTCGCCGGCGATCGCCCAGCCGTTTTGCAGACCGGACACGCCGCCACCGGCGGCATAGAAATCCGCCGTCGTCTTGACGCGCTTGGCCGCCAGATAGGTGACGTACATCGTCACGCAGATGATCGCGCCGAACACCAGGAAGGTCAGCCATTTCCACTTGTCGGCCACGGCGCCCTGGGCGAACGCCGGCATCGAAACCAGCGGCATGAGGCAGGCGATGACCGCCAGCCAGATTTTATTTCTCAATGT
>JBAYVV010000083.1:0-17204 GCA_041674465.1 Sterolibacterium sp. | reverse complement strand
CTGTGCGGCAGCCAGCAGTGCCGGCAACACCGGCTCGGTGACGATGAATTTCAATCCTGCGGCCAGTGCCGCACGCACGCCTTCCTCGCTGGCGATGGCGCCGCCGCTGGCGCCCTGGATGCCGGGGAAACCGGCCAGGACCTGCGCGATCTGTGCCGGATCGGTGGCGGCGTCGATGTGGCTCAGGTCGGTGACGCCGTCGTGAGGTGCGGCACCAGGCCGCAGCACTTTCAGCGGCGACAAGGCTTCCGCCCAATGGGTCAGTTGCACCAGGGCGGGATCGGCGCGCTCGTCGGGGACGACGATCTCCAGCGCACCGGCATAGATGCGGCCACGCTGACCATCGACCGTGACCGTCCTGCCGGTCAGTGCCGCCAGGCTGCCAACACCGCAGCCGACCACGCAGGGAATGCCCAGTGCGCGGCTGACCACGGCGGAATGCGAGGTGCTGCCGCCCTCCTCGGTAATCACGGCGGAAGAGGCGATCATGCCGTGCAGATCGTCCGGGCTCGTCGTCGGCCGCGCCAGCACCACCACGTCGCCATCTGCAGCGCGCCGTTCGGCTTCTTCGGAATCGGTAACGACGACGCCGATGCCCACACCCGGGCAGGCGCCTTCGCCGCGCGCCAGGAGTTCGGCCACGTCAGCGGCACCCTCGGGCAGGCGCGGGGCCAGCAGGATGCGGATACGGTCCGGCGAGATGCGTTGAATCGCCGTGGCCGGGTCAACCAGGCCTTCGCCCACCATGTCGATCGCGGTACGCACTGCCGCCTGCGGCGCCAGCTTGGCGGTACGCGCCTGCAGCAGGAAGAGTCGGCCGCGCTCGACGGTAAATTCGATGTCCTGGACATCCTTGTTGGCCCGCTCCAGCACTCCGGCGGCGTCGAGCAGGGCGTGCATGGCAACCGGCACACTGTCGAGCATGGCGGACAGCGGTCGGGGCGTGAACTTGCCCGACACCACATCCTCGCCCTGCGCCTGCGGGAGGTATTCGCCGAAGGGCGCGGGATCGCCGTTGAGCGGATTGCGGCTGAACAGCACGCCGGTGCCGGACTCCGCATCGAGATTGCCGAACACCATGGCCTGCACGGTCACCGCTGTGCCCAGGTGGTGCGGGATGCCGTGGTGTTCGCGGTAGCGCTTGGCGCGGCGCGAGTTCCAGGATTTGAACACGGCGCGGATGGCGCTGTGCAACTGCGCCATGACATCTTCCGGCACGCTGCGGCCGCTGGCCGTACCGATCGCCTCGCGCCATTGCGCGGGACTCTCTTCGCGCGGCAGGCGCGGCAATTCGGCCTTGAGCACGATCTCGCCAAACAGATGGAGAAAGCGCCGGTGGGTGTCCCTGGCGAAACTCTCGTCGCCGCATTCGAGCCCCAAGGCATTCTCGGTCACGTCGTTCATGCCGAGGTTGAGGACCGTGTCCATCATGCCCGGCATCGAGATCGGCGCACCGGAACGTACCGAGACCAGCAAGGGTCGCGGACCATGGCCGAAAGTCCGCCCGGTATCGGCTTCCAGGGCCGTCAGGTTCATTGCCAGTTCCGCGTCGAAATCGGGTGGGAAATCACCATTGGCAAGAAAGGCGGCACAGGCTTCGGTGGTGATCACGAAGGCCGGCGGCACGTTCAGGCCGAGCGAACGGATGTGGGCAATCGACCAGGCCTTGCCGCCGATCAGGCTCCGTTCAGGCAGCTCATTGCCATCCAGTCTGCAGATCCAGCGCTGCGAGGAATTATTCATCGTTGCTGACCGTTCACTCGACCCGCGTACGCCCCAGCATGCGCAACAGATCCTCGTGTAACTCGAACCAGAGCGTGTGGTAGCTCTCGATGCGGGCATCGCTGACCCATTCGATGGCGCCGTCCTCGGCCTTCTCCAGGGCCGCCAGCAGCTTGTCGCGATAGATTGCCAGACGCGGCAGATGCACGGCGAACTGGGTCAGCACACGCTCGGCACGCTCGTGCAAATCGCCGAGCCGGTCGATGATGCGGCTGTCGTAGTCTTTGTTGCTGTGGTCGTTGGGCACCCGCGAGCCGGCGATCTCGGTCACCTGCCAGTCGGTGATCAAGGCTTTCAGCACATGGTTCACCACCTCGAAATCCTCGTAGAGCTTTACGAAGGCCGGGTTCTCGCGCAGGTCGCTGCAATAGCGCGAATAGTCGCTCTCCAGGGCGATGCGCGCCATCGGTTGCAGCGAAAACTTTCCCTTGGCCTCGATCACGCTGCCTTTGGCGAGCGCATCCTGCAACACGGCAGCGACGCGGACGGGATCGAGACCGATGATGCCGGCGATGGCCTCGGCGCTTGCGTGCTTCTTGATGGCCAGACCGTGCAGCACCAGGTGCATGTCGTTCTTCATGGTTTCACTCCGCATTGTTTCTATTGCTTCTGGGCGGCGCGCATTTGCGTGATCACCTGATCGCGCACAGTGCGCCGCATGATCTTGTTGGCCGAGCTCTTCGGCAGGTCCAGCCAGATTTCGATGGCCTTGGGTCGCTTGTAGTTGGCCAGGCGCTCATCCGCGAACGCCTGCAATGCCTTCAAATCCAGTCCCGGTCGGGCGCTGATCACGGCATGGATGCGGTCGCCCCATTTCTCGTCGGGCAAGCCGATCACTGCGGCTTCGACGACACCGTCATAGGCCAGCAGGACTTCCTCCACCTCGCGCGGATAAACGTTGAAGCCGCCCGAGATCAGCATGTCGTTCTTGCGGTCGAGCAGGTAGAAGAAACCGTCCGCGTCCATGGTGCCGATGTCGCCGGTGTGCAGCCAGCCGTTGCGAAAGGCCTGCGCCGTAGCTTCGGGACGGTTCCAGTAATAGGCCATGGTCTGCGGGCCACGACAGACGATTTCGCCGGTCTCGCCTGGCGGCAGGGCGCGGTCCTGATCATCGAAGACGGCCACTTCGGCAATGGTGAAGGGGCGGCCGCAGGAACCCTCGCGGCCATGATCTTCCGGTGCGAGCCAGGTGATCACCATCGGGCTTTCGGCCTGGCCGTAGCACTGCGCGAAGACCCTGCCGAAACGCTGCTCGGCACGCTTGAGCAAGGCCGGAGAGATGGGCGATGCGCCGTAGGCGATGCGGCGCAGGGCAAGTTTCGCATTGACCGCGCCGGGTTGCTCGAGGATCATCGCCAGCATGGTCGGCACCAGGAAGGTCAGCTGCGCCTGTTCGCTTTCCGCAAGCTCAAGAAACGCCGCCGGATCGAATTTCGCCATCACCACCGAGCGCGCACCGCGCACCAGCGAAGGCAGGAAGAAGGCTCCCGAAGCATGGGCGATCGGTGCGGCATGCAGGAAGCAGTCGCTTGCCCGGATGTCCGGCATGAGGTCAGTGAGGAAGGCGGAGAGCTCCGCCAGTTCGCCGCGGGTCGTCAGCGTCACGGCCTTGGGTTGTCCGGTGGTACCGCCGGTATAGCCGAGCCGGTAGGGTGCGTCGAGCGCGCGATCCACCACACAGGGTTCACTCGATCCGCTACGGCAGAATTCCTCGAGCTGCGCGGCAGAAATCGACATCTCGGTGTTCAGCGCTGCAGTACCCTGCTGGATCACGGCGCGGCAGCCGCTGTCAGACAGCTTGTAGTGATGGCTGTCGACCGGGTCGCGCGCACTGAGCGGCACCCGCACCAGGCCGGACTTGGCCAGGGCGTAATAGGCGACCAGGCAATCGATGCCGTTGGGCAGCAGGATGCCGACGCGATCGCCCGGCACCAATCCCGCTGCCAGCAGGGCATTGCCGACGCGATCGGTAAGTTGGTCAAACTCGCGGAAGCTGACGCTACGCTCGCCTTCGGTGAGGCAAGGCGCATCCTTGAAGTGAAGTCCCGCTCGCCGAATCAAAGCCCCGATTTGCATGTTCAACCAACCTTTGCCCGATCGCCCCGCAGCGGCGAGGCGGCATTTCAGTGAATGGAATTAAAACTTGTCCGCCAGCGCCGCAACATCCGCACGGCTCAGTTTTGCGCCCTTGCCGGCCAGCTTGCGCGACTGCTGTTGCTCGATCTTGTACATCTCGTCAGCCACTGGCGTCTTGTAATTGAACTTGACCCAGGTCTCGTCGAGGTGCCGAAATTTTTCGGTGCATAGCTGGGGTGTGAAATTTTTGCAGCGCTGATTGAACTCGGCCAGCGTCATGACACCCTGCGTGGTGCGGTAGCGATCCGCCTTGGGCGGCAGGTAGGTGACCCCCGGCCGGATGCCGTCACCCACGGAAGGCACATAGTCTTCGCCGGTGAGAATGGCATAGGAGATCGGCGAGTGCACCCGCTTGGGCGCGTTGCTATGCTGCATCATGGTGTATTCGTTGCACTGGTGGCTGGGCAGGGTCAGCGGCACAACCAGTGCGCCGAGCAGTTCGTTGCCGTATTCGTCGTTGAGCAGGCCGCGGAAACGCTCGGCACGCTCGTCGAATTTCATCCAGTCATCGACCTCATAGCAACCGGCGACGTGGGCCATATCCTTGATGATGGCGTAGTAGGTCAGGGCGCCGGCGTCGAGCATCTGGTTGCGCGAATAGCCGGCAATGCGCTTCCACAGCTTGGTGGTTGCGTCCTTGAAAATGTCGGCATAGCGGTCGAAAGTCTCGGTGAGTTCCTCGCGGCTGCCCATGCCGACCGGGGTGTGCGTCTCGGACAATTCATCGGAGGTATACAGGCCGACGCCGCACATGTTTTCACCCTTGTATTCGGGGCGGGAATCGAAGCTGCCCCAGTCGTCCACCAGGTAGAAATGCGTGTCCTTGACCGCCGTGGTCACCGTCAGCCGGTTGAAAGGCACTTCGCTGGCGACGCCGTCCAGCCAGGGCAGGTCGCCCTCGGCCAGGTCGAAGAAATCACGCACCAGCATCTCGCGTCCGTCACCAAGATTGTAGGGGCCATGGTTGCTCATGCTGATGCGGCTCTCGCATGCGACGAGGAAGGCGTATTGCGACACGGTGGCGAGGAACTTGTCTGCTGCGGTATGCAGCGCGTCGCCGTCCTTGCAGGCATACATGTCGGCGTGGAACACCTGGATGCGCCGCTCCGGCAGGATCTGCGAGCGGTGTCCGGCTTCCTTGTTGGTGATGTGGCCGTCGTTGCGATGCCAGGAGAGCTGGTAGCGCTTCCAGAAATCCATGACGTAAGCCACATCCTCGGCGGCATCCTGCGGCCGGATCATGCCCATGTTGATGAGCATTTCACGTCCCAGCAGATAGAAGCCGATCATGCACCAGCCCGTGCCAATGGCCTGGATCTTGGAACACATGTTGCGCACGCGGTCGGCGATCATCTCGGCCGGCATGTGTTTCTCGATCTTGCGCAGCAGGGTCGGGTAGCGATAGAAGGCGTTCAGATAGCTCAGCAGCATGTAGGAGGACACGGGGAACAGCTTCGACTCCTGCACAGTGCGTGTCACGCAGAGGAAATAGGTCTCGTCGCCGCAGACCTGCATGATGTTGTTGGCCTCGAGCAGCTGGGCATAAGTCAATTTGTTGTTGGGCATGTTCTGTCTCCTCGATTATTTTTTGGCCGCGAGCTTCCACACGCGCACGGTCATTTCGACACCCTTCTGGTAAGCCTCGGTGGTCTTCGACTGCCCCGAAACCTCAAGTTCGACGGTGTCACCGTCGAAGATGCCGCTGATCTTCGCCCCCATCAGGCAGGGGATGCCGTACTCGCGCGTCAGGATGCCGAGGTGGGAGCGGACCGTGCCGCCGGCGCAGATCACGCCCTTGAACTGTTCCAGGATGGGCGCGGTCAGCGTGCCGCCGCTGTCGTCGATGATGGCGATGGTATCGGGCGGAACACCCTGCGTCAGGCTCTGCATCACCTGATCCGCCGAGCGGTAATAGCGCGCAATGCCAACGACATTGGCGGGTACCTTGACGACGTTGTCGCCCTGCCCTCTTTGCTCGCGACCATTGGCGTCGACAGGTGCCGTCTGGGCTTCCGGATGCTCAAAGGAGAATTTGGCTGCGCCGCTTTCGGTGCCGGGCAGGGGTTTGTAGGCATCGGGACGCTCCATGATGGAGATCATGGCCGAGCAGGTATAGCGGTAGCCGCTGTCGAGCACCTTGCGCTCGACCTTGGCGATCTCGTCAGCCGTGATCAGCGAATAGGCCTTGCCGAAAACGAAATCGTTCCAGTTGCCGCCGCTTTCATCCAGTTTCTTGCGCACCAGATCCTTGAGGGCACTGTTGAATGCGGCGACGATCGGACTTCCTTCGCCGTCCGCGTATTTGTCCTGGTCCACGAATAGTTTCGCCATGGCGGTCTCCTGTCGTTGTTTTAACTGCTTGAAATGATCGTGCCAAACTCGATTGTAAGACGATACTGTCCGACGCTAAGCTTGTCAAGCGGGAAATTCCGTCAAAAAGGACAACTAGGCTTGACAAGATCAGGCGACAAAGTTGTAGTATGATAAAAATGCTACTCGGCCTGGAACACCGTTTTATGCCTTCTGACCATGAATGAAATTGTTGCAGAAACCGCTCCAGACGCCCCCGACACGTTGGGTGCCTCGGCGAGTTCACCTGACCTGGTCGTCAGCGCCATCGAGAGAGGCATCCTGTACGGGCGCTTCGTCCCAGGGCAACGGCTGATCGAAGCCGACCTGACGCGCGACCTCAAGGTCAGCCGCGGGCCGGTGCGCGAAGCGCTGAAGCGCCTGGCGGCGGAAGGCGTGGTAGCGCTTACTCCCCGCCGCGGCGCCTATATCCGGGCCCTGACCCGTTCCGAGGTACTCGATCTGCTGCAGGTATTGCAGGCCATCATGCGGTTGGCCGTCGGCATGGCTGCGGCACGCATCCGGCGTGACCGCCGCCTGAAAACCCACGGCTACGCGGAAAAACTCGCGAATGCCTACGAACTGCTGAAAAGCCAGGGCGCCAGCGGCGACCGGGTGCTGCAGTCGATCGCCCGCACCCGCTTCTACGATGCCATCCTGGAAATTGCCGGCAACCGCGAACTGGTGCGCATCAACCCGGTCGTGCCGACACAAATTCTGCGCATGCAGGTGCATTCCTTCCTGCCGCCACAAACGCACCAGCGCCAGTTCGACGATTACCAGCGCTTGTACAACGCCTTGATCGCCGGCGACCCGAAACAGGCCAAGTGGGTCGTCAGCCTGCACATCCGGCGCAGCCGCATCCAGATGCTGCATCTTTCCGACGAAGCATTTGCTCCAACACAGGAAAACTGAGCGCTGCAGGGTTTCGATTGATCTGAATTGAGTCGGTCGTTCCATCACAACAACACAAGGAGGCAGTCATGAAGAGAGTCGAAGGCAAAGTTGTCGTAATCACTGGCGGCGGCGCCGGCATCGGACGTGCATGCATGAACATGTTCGCGCGCGAAGGCGCCAAGGTATTTGCCATAGGCCGGACCAAATCCAAGCTGGACACTGTCGTCGCCGAAGTCACCAAGGCGGGCGGCGTTGCAGGCGCGGCGGCGGCGGATTTGACCAAGCCGGCGGAAGTGGAACAGGCTATCAAGGCGGCGCTGAACCAGTTCGGCCGCATCGACATCCTGATCAACTCGGTCGGGGTCGGTTATAGCTATGGGATCGCCATTCCCGGCACGATGAACGAAACCACCACGACCACCCCCGAGCATTGGGGTCTGGTCATGGCCAATAACCTCGACACCGTTTTCTATACCTGTCGTCTGGTGATTCCGCAGATGCAGAAACAGGGTAAAGGCGCCATCGTGAATGTGGCCTCGATCTACGGCATGGGCGGCGTGGATAATGCCCATGCCTATACCGCGTCCAAAGGCGCGATGATCAACTACACGCGCTCGCTGGCCGTGACCTACGCCAGGGACGGCATACGTTCCAACACGGTCTGCCCCGGCCTCACCGATACCGAGATGGTTGCATCGGTGATGAACCTGTTTGACGATCCCGTGGTCGCCGAGCAGCTCTCGCCGATGAAGCGTGCCGCCACGCCCGACGAAGTCGCCTATGCCTGTCTCTATCTGGGCTCGGACGAGGCTTCCTATTGCAACGGCTCATTGCTGACCGTTGATGGCGGGACTTCGGCACGCTAGACTTCCGTCCACCAAATGACTCAGCCGGCATTTCCGTGAAATCGGAAACGCCGGTTAACCGCCAAACAGCGGTTTGAGGTTTTTCGCGAATGAATGCGCCGTCATGTCGAGTTGCAGCGGGGTGACGGATACCGCCTTGTCGCGAATGGCCGCCAGATCCGTTTCCGCAGCCGGATCACCGATGTCGTAGGCGATTTTGATCCAATAGTAAGGCACGTTGCGGCCATCGCGCCCCGCCATGGGCGTGAACGAGCCGGGCCGTCTTTGCCCCTGCGTGGTAATACGCACGCCAGTGACTTCCTCGGGTGTCGCTGCGGGAAAGTTAACATTGACGAAGCTGCCCTTTTCCCAGGGACAGGACAGAAGTTGTTGCAATACCCGCGGCCCAAATTGTCGCGCTGCGTCGAAATTGGGCGGCAAGCCCAATTGAAATGGATAGACCTGGCTCATCGCGATCGAGCGGAAACCCAGCAGCGCCGCTTCGATCGCCGGCCCTGCCGTGCCCGAGTAGGTAATATCCTCGGCCAGATTTTCGCCGTGATTGATGCCGGAAATCACCACGCTGGGCGGGTTTTCGGCCATGATTTCCCACACCGCTATGAGCACGCAGTCGGTCGGCGTACCCTTGACGGCAAAGCGCTTGTCGCCGAGCTTCCGCACGCGAACCGGATGGGAAAGCGAAATCGAATGCGACGCGCCGGATTTTTCCTCGTCCGGAGCAACGACCCAGACGTCATCGGTGAACTGCCGCACCAGTTCTTCGAGCAATTCGATCCCTCGGGCATGAATGCTGTCGTCATTGACAAGCAGGATGCGGTGGTCTTTGAGTTGGGCTGGCGGTGGCAAGTGAGTCATGAAAATCCTCTGGTCTTATGGCGCGGTCAGTCAAATTGAACAGGGCATTTTTATAGCACTGCGAGACTACAATACGCCACTCCAATTCACAAGCAATCAACAGAGGAGACTGCGATGCCGAATGCAATCATCAACGGACAGTCGATTTATTTCGAGGACACGGGCGGCACCGGACAAGCGTTGATCTTTTCGCACGGCCTGCTCATGGACCACACCATGTTCGCATCACAAGTGCAGGCGCTCAGCGGCCGCTACCGCTGCATCACCTGGGACGAGCGCGGTCACGGACTCACCCAGGATGCTGCCGAGCCGTTCAGCTATTACGATTCGGCCGACGATCTGGCCGCATTGCTGGCTCACCTCGGCATCGAGCAGGCGGTGCTGGTCGGCATGTCGCAGGGCGGTTATCTTTCACTGCGTGCCGCCTTGCGGCATCCGCAGATCGTGCGGGCACTGGTCCTCATCGATACCCAGGCGCAGCCCGAGGACCCGGCCAAGCTGCCCGGCTACATGCAGATGGTGGCAGGCTGGGTGCAACAGGGCCTGTCCGATGAAACCGCAACCATCATCGAACACATCATCCTCGGGGCAGGATTCGCCGGTGCTGCCGAATGGAAAGCCCGCTGGAAGAATTTCCGCCCGAACAACCTGCAGCAGATCTTCACCACGCTGGGATCGCGCGATGACATTTCAGGGCGTCTCGGAGAAATCCAGGCCCCGGCCCTGGTGATTCACGGCGAGATGGATGCGGCCATCGAAGTCCCACGGGCGCAGGACATGACCAAGCGTCTGGCACATGCCGAACTGGTCGTGATCCCCGGAGCCGGACATGCGGCCAACCTCACCCACGCCGCCGAGGTGAATCCCCACATCGAACGATTCCTGGCCGGTCTTTCGCGCTAGACGAAGCAAAATACCTTTACCCAGACTGACATTGCCGGCCACGATATTGCTGTGAAGACGGCGAAAACGTCATGGCGCGGCTTTATCGCGCCAGTCCGTGTTGATGGATGGGTTGGGCACCTGCGGCACCAAGCGCTACTTTGATGCTACAGCCAGCACAGCCTTTGGATTTGTACTAGCGATGGTAAGTAGAGTGCGTGCAGCACCGCTAGGCTGTTTGCGGCCTTGCTCCCAACCTTGAAGTGTGCGGACTGATACGCCCAGAAGAACAGCGAATTGCGACTGGGATAAGCCAGTCTTCTTGCGAGCCTCAATGACAGGTGAAGTTATGGTGTGAACTTTTCCTGCCTTCATTTCGCGCACGGACTGTAACAGTTCAGCCGCGAGATCGCGTTTGGCCTCGTAGGCTGCAAGTTCTTCATCTGTGAGAGGGCGACTATTCTTCGAGGGCACGGCGAATCTCCTTCAACTTTGGACCAGTAAGGTTGTCTGTTCTTGCTTTCGCATAAAGCGTGAGCAAGACAACTTCTCCTTGTGCTGTCCGAGTGAAATAAATTACCCGAACACCACCAGACTTACCTGAACCTGCCCGACTCCAACGCACCTTTCGGATACCGCCGGACTCGGGCACTACGTCTCCTGCGGTTGGATGCTCTGCAATATAAGCAGCGAACGAACCACGTTCGTCCTCCGTCCAGTAGAGCGGCCACTGTCGCTGGAAAAGTGCCGTTTCAATAACGGTAAGCATAAATTAACTATACGCCCTGGGCGTATAGGATGTCCAGTCGAAATTAAGGTGTTTCTTGAGAGCCATTTGGAATAAGCAGCGCTCTAAAGTCAGCAATTTTTCGAGCCTTCACGACGAAACCAAGGTTGTTTGGAATCTTAGACAAGCTGATGGGAACTTGGGCCAGCGGTACTTCTATGGTTTGGATTTCTCCCTCGGCAACATGCTGAGGACCAGCAAACAGAACGCCAAGCAAAATGATGCGACCGCCGCCAAGGTTAAGACCCTTTGCATCAAGGTATCCGCCTTGGTCGAAAATAAGCACCGGGCTTCCACTCGATCCTGGAAAGCATGCGCAATCGATTACGAAGATTGGCAAACCATTGTAGTCGTGTTTAGGGTTCGTGGCAGTAATGCCCCGCCTAACGATTGGCATGTTGTTCTTTTCATCCCAAATCCCGTTCGGATAGCCGATCATGGTTATGGTTTCCAAACCAGACAGATCGGCAAGCTTCTCGGCCGAAGGCAATAAGTCCTCCCCGATTGGCGGGGCGAAGAACTTGATTCCCTTCGCTTCGGCTTGGTGGTAAAGCGGAGCAATTGGAAACGCTGCCAAGTCGACGTTTTCCTCAGGGTGCTTTACCCAAAGGCTTTCAAAGTTGTCGAGGACAACTCGTTCAGTTGAACCGAGGATTGGCTGGCCTTGATCATCGCTCTTCGTCAGGACGAACGTACCGACTTTGGAGTTGTTGATTACGTGCTTGTTGGTAACGATCACAGGCACATGCGTTTTGTCATCTATCTTGAACGAGAAAAAGAACCCGGTTCCAGTGGACACGCGATCATCATTCAGGGCGCATTCAAGCCGGACAGTAGTGTGCATCAGAGTTTCAGCGGGAGTCATGTGCTATGAAATGGCTAACGGCTAACGAGTGGAAGTGAGCGACCTGCGCGGCTTTTCGCGCAGGTCCGCTCGACTGCCGGGTTGGGCCTCACGTAGCACCCTTTCCACGGTTGCAATCGAAGCAAAGTGTTTGCAGGTTCTCTTCAATGGTTTCGCCACCCTTTGACCATGGAAAGACGTGGTCAATCTCCAACACCAAACCAGCTACTGTTGCGGGTGAGCGCCCACAGGCGACACAACAAAAACGGTCTCTCTTCAACACGAAGAATCTCAGCGCCAGCGATGGATCGCGTTTCGTTCTCTTTGTACCTTTGCTGTTCTTGACCTCGACCTCGTAGTTGAGAAGTTCCACCTGCTCTTGATCGACGGATGTCACGAATTCTTCGAGGGCTCGTCGCCAACCGCCGAAACGGTCGTTATAGATTGAGGACGTATATTGGGACGGCGGGAAACTCATGTCCCGGTAGACAGGCTGCCTGCCCTTCGCAATCCAGACGAGTTTCAGATTATCGAAAAGAGCCTCGATAGAAACATTCTTTTCTTCACTCGGCGCCAATCCGGCTCTTCGCAAGCCATCGTTCCCCGAGCCGAACCTGACGCCAATCGTGCTTGCGGAATATCTGCCGAACTCCTTGTAAGAGCGAAAGGTCAGCCTCTTTCCCAGCTCCTTGAGCTTGGCGTCGGTAGTCACCAAGTCCTGCAGCAGGTCTTCGTCTGCCACATTGCGATTGAATGTCTCCAGCTCAAATTTCATGGAACCGTCCCATTGAGGCCCAACGTGATGTCGACGACAACTCGGGCAGTAAACGGATTATTGGACTGACCAATAATCCAGCGGCGGCTTCTAACATATTGAGCATCTTGACGACCTGCCTCCCACTGAGAACGGCCATGTACAACAATTTGATTAGTTCGACATTTAAGCCGATAGCATACACCTCAAATGACTCAATGACTCCTTTGGGAAGATTTCGTGCACGGCCTTGACTGGCTGCATTCAGTCATTCTTCTCTTCTCCGACGAGCGGATCACCCGCGACTTGGCCGGCGCAGTCGGCCGCAGCTCAAGAGGAAGCTGCCGGCCTTTCTTCGAGCTTGCGCCGGAGTTCCGTCAGCGTTTTCACCTGCATCTTGTGCAGGATGTTGGCGCGATGAACGTCGACGGTTTTCGGGCTGATGTTGAGTAACTGGGCGATTTCCTTGCTGGTGTTGCCCTTGACGAGATGGTTCAACACCTCCGATTCACGCAGCGAGAGCTGGCCGAGCTGCTTGTCCAGTTCCAGGCGCCGCCGCCGGGTTTCATGGCGATCACGCGCCAGCTTCAGCATGCGATTCACCGAGTTGAGGAAAACCTGCGGGTTAAACGGTTTCTGCAGAAAATCGAGCGCGCCACTCTGGATTGCGTTAACCGCCGCCGGCACATCGCCATGTGCACTCAGAAAAATCAGCGGCAAATCGTGGCCCTGTTGCAACAGCAGTTGCTGCAGTTCCAGGCCGCTGATCTCGGGCATGCGCAAATCGAGCACCGCACATAGCGGTCCCTCATAGTCGCGCACAGCGGCGAGGAACGGCGTCGCCGAATTGAAAACGGTGGACGGAATCTTCACCGAATCGAGCAGCCATTTGAGGGCTTCGGTCACTTCCGCCTCGTCATCGACGAGGAACACCTGGACTGGAGCGATCGTCATGCTGCCCCACCGGTCGGCAAGGTGAAGCGAAAACAGGCGCCGGAGGGTTTGCCCGGCAGATAGCGGATGGTGCCGCCATGCGATTCGATCACGCTGCGGCAGATCATCAGGCCCATGCCGAGCCCGGTCGATTTGGTGCTGAGGTAGCTCGTAAAAATCCTGCCGAGCAATTCATTGGGCACGCCGGGGCCGTTGTCGCTCACCTGCAGGAAGGCCTTGCCGCGCTGGTCCTGGCCCAGCCGTAGCGTGATTCGTCGTTCGGACTGCGGCAACCCGACCATCGCGTCGAGCGCATTGACGATGAGATTGATGATCACCTGCTGGATCTCCACCGAATTGGCCTGCACGCATAACGCATCGTCCTCGAAGTCCAGGTCCAGGCTGACCTCCCGGGTCTTGATCTGCATGTCGAGCAGCGACAGGGTCTGCCGCAGCAGGGCAACCAGGTCAATGGCCTCGAACTTGGGCTGGTGCTGGGCGACGAAGCTGCGCACATTGTGAATGATATCTCCCGCCTGATCCAGATGCGTTGAAATCTTGTCAAGCGCTTCCAGCAGCTCGGGGCGATCCTTGAGCTCTTCGCCGAGCCGGTGACGGATGCCGCTGACATAGCTCTGGCAGGCATTGAGCGGCTGCCCCAGTTCATGCGCCAGCGCCGAATTCATCTGACCCATCAGCGATAGGCGCGAGGCCTGGGCCAGCGCCATCTGTTGTTCATGCTCGCGCTTGTGCGCCAGGCGCGCTTCGGTGACATCCTCGAAGGTCACGATGGCTCCCAGGTCATGAACCTCCAGCGCCGAGGCGACGATCGAATATTCGCGCAGCTTGCCGCTGATGCTGCGCCAGGTCATGGCGCAGCGCTCGACGCGCCGGCCGTCCCGCGGTGTATGCCGCCTCACGAATTCCGCCAGCGAGATGCTGCTGCCGTCGGCCTCGACGACCCGATCTGCGTCCTGCACCAGTTGCGCCAGTTCGCGCTTGGTGCGCGCGCCGGTGAAACTCTGAATGGTCCGATTGATCTCGACGATCTCACCCTCGGCATTGGTGAACAACACGCCCAGCGGGATGTGGCGGAACAGGGCGCGGTACTTTTCCCGGCTTTCAAGCAGTTCGGTCTGCATGGTCTTGCGCCGCTCCGCTTCGACGTGCAGCGCCTCGTTGCTGCGCCGCAGGGTCAGGGTGCGCCGCTCGACGATCTGTTCGAGCCGCTGATTGGTGCGCTTGAGCTGATCCTCGGCCTCTTTGCGCGGCGTGATGTCCTGCACCACCCAGACGGAAGGCGAGCGCGGGTCACCGGCATCGATCATGCGTCCCGCGATCAGGCACCAGATCAGGCTGCCATCCTTGCGCACCATCGCGCGTTCGTGGCTGTAGGTATCGTTCTGCGCGAAAGTCGCATACATGTTGCCGACGGCCTGGTAGTCCTCTTCGTTGAGGTACAGCTTGCGCACCGGTTGGCCGTTGAGTTCACCGTCCTCGTAACCGAAGATGCTGGCCATGCGCGAATTGGCCCAGATGAAGCGGCGTTCGATCATGTAACAGACACCGACGATGGCGTTCTCGAGCACCAGTTCGGAAGGAAAGGGATGTTCCGGCAGAGCCTCTGCGCAGTTGCCTACATTGTTGCCTGTGTGGTTGCCTGCACTAGCGATGCGGGGATGGTTCATTTGACCACCACGGCATCAATCGCTTCGCAGCGTCGCAGTTCGTTCCCGATCCAGTCCGGCTCGAGCGCAAGACCGATGAAGACCAGCACAGTTCGCTTCGGTTCATACGCGCGCCACAGGGTGCCGCCGGTGATCTGCAGCAGGCTCTGCACGCCCTGCACCACCAGACGCGGCCGCTGGTGCTGCGCCCAGACGATGCCCTTGTAGCGCCACAAGCGCGTTCCATACCGGAGCTGCGCTTCATCGAAAAACCGGTTCAGTCGTTCCAGGTCAAGCGGTTCGGAAGACTCGAAGACGCAGGACACCACCTCCTCGGTATGTTTTGCTGCAACCCTGGCGCCGCGCCGCGCCAATAATGAACTGCGCGCCTGGACCTGTTTCAATTCCTGCGCAGGTACGTAATCGAAGGTATAGCCGCGCGCATCGAACAACAGCCGCAGCAAATCGGCGATGGGCACCTGATGCAGATCGACGGACAGCAGTTCCGCCCGTGGATTCATCTCTGCCAGCCGTTCGCTGACAGCATCACTCTGGCTGGGCGCGGCAAGATCGCACTTGGTCAGCAGCAAACGGTCGGCATAGGCCACCTGCGCCTTGTTTTCGGGCTGGTTGATCTGGGCCAGGGCATGCACGCTATCGACCAGCGTCACCACGCCATCGAGATGAAATTGGGTGAGGATGGCCGTCTCGGCCAGGAAGGTCTGAATGATGGGGCCGGGGTCGGCGATTCCGGTCGTCTCGATGAGCACCCGGTCAAAGACAAAACCGCCGGACGTGGCATTTTCGCCGAGTGTCTGCAGCGACTTCGCCAGATCGCCTCGCACGCTGCAGCACAGGCAGCCGTTGGCCAACTGGATGATGGTCTCGTTGCCGCCTCTGACCAGAAACTCCGCATCGACGCCGACGGCGCCGAATTCGTTCTCGATGACGGCGAGGCGCTCGCCATGCATTTCGCTCAGAATGCGGTTGAGCAGCGTGGTCTTGCCGCTGCCGAGGAAGCCGGTGATCACGGTCACGGGAGTCGTTATTTTTACCATGACATTACTTTATTCCATTTCCAAACCAGCCGCGCTCATACCGCCTTGCCGGAATGAAAATGTTGCGGGGTGCGACAACCCAGATGAGTGGCAAAAATTGACTTTTGTCGGGTAGCTGCTCATGCACAGAGGAAGCCGAAGCGGCGAAGTTTTCGCTGATGGCTGACGTAAGGTCTTTGCATCGCTGTATTACAAGCCTTTCAGGGATTACTTGAGAACGGCTGAAGTTCGGCCAAAAGCTATTCCCCCCTCATGACGCGGCGATAATCGCAGCGAGATTGTGCGTCTGCTTTCTGGAAAATAGAATTGGCGCTTTGTGCCATTGCGGCCGCATGACAGCTGGAAGTAATCTGGCCCTTTTAGCTACAAAGCGGAAGTAGAGAGATCGGGAAATCTGTCGTTGAATTCACCGTCCTGCGCGGCTTTTCGCACAGCGTCCGGTGACTGCCGGGTTGGGAACCACGGTCACATGGATGCAATGAATTCGTCTGACGACACGTCAGCCTGACGCAAGACACCGGCCAGGGTGCCAACTTTGACTTCGCTGTGCAGGGGGACGACACAGCCTTTAGAACCACGGCGCATGATGACGTGGCTTCCGGTCTGACGGAGCTTCTCGAAACCAAGACGCTCCAGCGTCCGCACTATCGCAGCTCCCGAAATGCGGGGGAGCTTAGGCATGCGCAGGAACGCTGAACGTTGTTACCAGGGGATGTCCTGGCGCAGATATTGGAAACTCCGACAGATAGAGTGTCGTAGCCTCTTGCAGGTTTGCGATAGCCTCTTCAACAGTTTCACCTTGCGTGGTGGTACCTGTCTCAGGATTCAGGGCAACATAGCCGCCTTCTTCGGCGGGAGTAAGTACCGCGGTCAGTTCCATATCTTGACTCCGGTGGTAAAAGTCTAATTGTCGCTCATTCCGCGCAATGGCGCCCAACGTCAAGGTGAGAGGCGCGAGCCGCTTTGCGGCGAAGCATCCCGCTCGACCGATGGATTGGGCATCTGGTTACGCGGCAAGTTTGATGACCTTGAGTGCTTTACGCCCTTGCTCCGCATGCCACAGGTCATACTGCACTTGCTGGCTCAGCCAACTCTCGGCGCTGGTGTTGAAGACTATGGATAACCTCGTATACTCTCGATCCGAAGGGAGAAAAACAAGGTATGCCATTAAGATTTAGATCACTGAGCCATGGCGACATTGCCTTTGGATTTTTCAATGTCCAAAGCGATATGCTGCTGCTTGAAAATAATTTTTTCTTTGCAGATGCTTTTTGCAAGCAAATAACAGCCCTTGAGAATTCGCGCGGAGAAGACCTGCCATTCAATGTCTGGTATATCTCGAACCGCAGCGATATGGGGGATTTCAGGAGTTTTCTGGGGGAGAAGCGGGATGT
>JBAYVV010000082.1:0-17287 GCA_041674465.1 Sterolibacterium sp. | reverse complement strand
GATTTCGTCTTCGAATCCGGAAACGATTTCATCGAGCAGGCGGCTGGCCTGCCGCGTGTTGCGCGCCACTTCGGTCATGCCCTTCTTGTTGGCATCGAGTTCTTCCAAAGTCATCATCGGCACATAGATATCGTGCTCCTCGAAGCGGAACAAGCTGGTCGGATCGTGCATCAACACATTCGTGTCGAGTACGAACAGCTTGGTTTGCTTGGCGGTTTTTTGCGACTTGGGGCGCACGGCCTGCTTGGTGTTCATGGGTTTCCTCGAATGGCTCAGAGGGATTTGACTGCAGCGAGAACTTCTGCGGCATGGCCATCGGCTTTGACCGCACGCCATTCCTGCCGCAATACGCCTTTGTCATCGATGAGAAAAGTGCTGCGTTCGATGCCGCGCACCTGCTTGCCGTACATGTTCTTCATCTTGATGACGCCGAACAGCTCGCAGGCTGTTTCCTCGGCATCGACCAGGAGTTCGAAGGGTAAGCCCAGTTTGGACTTGAAATTTTCGTGCGACTTCAGGCTGTCACGCGAGATGCCATAGATATCGCAGCCGAGTTTCTGAAAAGCGGCGTGATTGTCCCTGAACTGGCCTGCTTCTGTGGTGCAGCCGGGTGTGCTGTCCTTGGGATAGAAATACATCACAAAGCTTCGACCGCGCTGCGCGGAAAGCTGGAAAGTCTGGCCGCCGGTCGAGGGCAACGAAAAATCGGGCACTGCTTGCATGAGCTTCATGAGCATGTCATCCATTCAGGGTTTCGGCGGCAAGGAACTCTTCCCCTTGCAGCATCAAGGTGCCGGAACGTCCCGCCACTTCGCCGCGGATGACCTCGTGGCGTGGCAGACGGTCGGCGGATAGAGCGTCGAACAGGGACTGCATGGAGGTCAATTTGTAACCCTGCGCACGCCAGCCCGTCAGCAAACTTTCGAAAACCGGCAGCAGCTTCATGCCCTCCATTTCCGCATGGAGCGTGAAGACGTGCCCTTGCGGCGGTGGTGATTGCGTCATCTGGAGCAGATACTCGGCAACGTTGTCGCTGGTGATGCCGTTGAGTCCGATCAATTCGTCAAGCGTCGGCAGGGTGGTGGGCAGTTGCGGGCAGAGTATCACTTCGCCTCTGTAGACCGGCATGAACGGGGAGGTGCCGCGCGTATCGGATGCATATTGGAACCCCAGCCGCTGGGTCAGGCGCATGGCATGTGCATTCATCTGCCAGCCCGCCGCACCGTGAGTGTTGGCAGGTTTCCCGAAAACGTCCTGAAAACGCGTGCAGGCATGTTTCATTTCGCTTTCCGTCCAGCCAGCATCGGCGTGTTCAACGCCATCCTGCCATTTCACGTGGTCCCAACTGTGGATGCCAACTTCCAACCCGGCATCGCGTACACCCTTGAGTATTTCGGCACATTTCAGGCCGATATCCGGACCAGGCAGCAAGGTGCCGTACAGCAGGGTCTTGAAGCCGTAATGCGAGACGACCGACGTACGTGAGACCTTCTTGAGGAAACCCGGGCGCAAGGCGCGCTTGAGTGCCCGGCCGGTATGATCGGGACCGAGTGAAAACAGGAAGCTGGCCTGGGCGTTGTGGCGGCGCAAGCTCTCAACAAGACGCGGCACTCCCTGCAGGGTGCCGCGAAATGTATCGACGTCAATTTTGAGAGCGAGCGTCGACAAGCGTTCAGTCCATCAGTTGCCGCGCAGCGGCGACATCGCTGCGGTAGGCCTCGAAAATGCTGCGCAGGGCATCCTCGAAATTGATCCTGGGTGCCCAGTCGAGTTCGGCCATGGTATTGGCAATCTTCGGCACGCGGTGCTGCGTGTCCTGATAGCCCTTGCCGTAGTACTCGCCGGAAGTGGTCTCGAGCACGTTCACCTGGGCAACGCTTGCGGCGTACTCGGGATACTGTTTGGCGAGGTCGAGCATCAGTGCAGCGAGTTCCCGGATCGAGTAGTTGTTCTTCGGGTTGCCGATGTTGTAGATCTTGCCGTTGGCAATGCCGTCCTTGTTCTCGATGATTTTCATCAGTGCATCGATGCCGTCCGAGACGTAGGTGAAGGAGCGTTTCTGCGCGCCGCCGTCCACCAGTTTGATTGGTTCGCCGCGCACGATATGGCCGAGGAACTGGGTGATGACGCGCGAACTGCCTTCCTTGGGGGTGTAGATCGAATCAAGGCCGGGCCCAATCCAGTTGAAGGGGCGGAACAGCGTGTATTGCAAGCCTTCCTGCTGGCCATAGGCGTGGATCACGCGGTCCATCATCTGCTTGGCGCAGGAGTAGATCCAGCGCGGCTTGTTGATCGGGCCGAGGATCAGGTCGGAGTTCTCCGGATCGAATTCGGGGTCCTTGCACATGCCGTACACCTCGGAAGTCGATGGGAAGATGACGCGCTTCTTGTACTTCACGGCTTGTCGGATGATCGGCAGGTTGGCCTCGAAATCGAGTTCGAAGACGCGCAGCGGTTCCTTGACATAGGTGGCCGGCGTGGCGATGGCCACCAGCGGCAGAATGACGTCGCATTTTTTGACGTGGTACTCGATCCACTCCTTGTTGATCATGATGTCGCCCTCGAAGAAATGGAAGCGAGGGTTGGCCATCAGGTCGGTCACGCGCTCGGACTGCATGTCCATGCCATAGACTTCCCAGTCGGTAGTGTCCATGATGCGCTGGGAGAGGTGATGGCCGATGAAGCCATTGACGCCAAGAATCAGGACTTTTTTCATGGTTAGGGCAGTGAGATAGGGGAAATGTTGCTGGGATCAGCCTGGGAGTCAGGGAATACGGGCGCTGTGCCGAATTTGGCGAGCCATTCTGCTGCAGACAATTGCCTGCCCTCGAATTCTACCGCAAGCAGACGGAGCAGCTTTCCGTCGCCACATTCTGCAACCAGTTTGTCCTGATGAACCCAGAACGCAGGTCTGCCGCATTTGCCGATTTCACCGGTCGGGTGCAGCGTGGCGAGCACACGTAGCGGACTGCCCGCGATGTCGCAGAATGCGCCGGGGTAGGGTGGCGCGACGGCACGAACCAGGTTGTGAATGGCCTGCGCAGATTGTCGCCAATCGATGCGGCCATCTTCGGCCTTGCGACCGCCAAAATAGCTGCCTTGCGTCAGGTCTTGCGGGATTTCCTCGGCAGTGCCATGGATCAAACCGGGCAGGATGTTGTCGAGCGCCATCTCTGCGGCGACGGTGACTTTCCGGAACACTACCAGCGCTGTGTCATCGGGCAGGATAGGCACGGCCTGCTGCGCAACCACCGCACCTGCATCGGGTTTCTCCAGCATCCGATGCAGTGAAGCGCCTGTTTCGCGCTCGCCACGCAACACGGCCCAATTCACTGGAACGCGTCCACGGTATTTTGGCAGCAGCGAACCGTGCATGTTGTAGGCGCCCAGTCTAGGGAGATTCAGCAGCGCCGGTTTGAGCATCAGCCGGTAGTAAAAGGAGAAAATGAAATCCGGCGACAGTGCGGCGATTCGTGCGATCACGGCCGTATCGTTGGGATCGTCCGGCGTGATGCAGGGCAGACCATGCTGTGCAGCGAGCTCGGCGACACTGTCGAACCAGATGGTTTCACCGGGATTGTCCTGGTGTGTGACCACCAGGGCCACTTCAATGCCATGCGCCAGCAGCACGGACAGGCAACGTACGCCCACGTTGTGGTAGGCGAAGACCACGGCACGCGTCATTCCTGGCGTTCCAGGATGGCTTCGACGAGATAGCGGGGACGGTGGCGCACCTGCTGATAGATGCGTCCGACATATTCGCCGAGCAGTCCGACACCAAACAAAGTCAGCCCGATCAGGAAAAAGGCGATGCCGAACAGGGTGAATAGTCCTTCCGCTTCCGGACCGACGACGATGCGACGGACGGCGAGAAAAGCCACAAACAGCGAGGAGAGCAGCGAAATCCCGATGCCGAGCATGGCGAACCACTGCAGCGGCACCAGCGAGAAGCCTGTCATCAGGTCGAAATTGAGGCGGATCAGGCTATACAGCGAGTACTTCGATTCGCCGGCGTGGCGTTCGGCGTGGCCAATCTCTATTTCGGTCGGGCGTTGGGCGAAGGTGTAGCCGAGCGCCGGGATGAAGGTGCTGACTTCCTGGCAGCTATTGATGGCATCGACGATGGAGCGCGAATAGGCACGCATCATGCAGCCCTGATCGGTCATCTTGATGTGGGTGATGCGTTCGCGCAGCCGGTTCATGGCGCGCGAGGCCCAGCGCCGCCAGAGACTGTCCTGGCGCTGACGGCGGATGCTGCCGACATAGTCGTGGCCTTCGCGCATCTTTGCTGCCAGGGCGCCGATTTCCTCGGGGGGATTTTGTAAGTCGGCGTCCAGAGTAATGACGATTTCGCCGCGGCAATGCTCGAAACCGGCCATGATCGCCATGTGCTGGCCGAAGTTGGTGGAAAACAGGATCACCCGGGTGACTTCGGGGCGTTTCTGGAACTGTTCGCGCAACATGGCGGCGGAATGATCGCGGCTGCCATCGTTGATGAAGACAACTTCATAGGATGCACCCAGCGCGTCCAGTGCCGGATAGAGCCGGCTGAACAACTCGGCAAGCCCGGATTCCTCGTTATACACGGGGATGACGACAGAGATCTCTGGGTGGTTCATGCCAGCGATTTTAGAGCATTGATCAGGGCACTGCAGACGCGTTCCACGTCAGAATCCAGCATTGAGGGGAAGAGCGGCAGAGTGATGGTTCTTCGACCTGCTTGCTCGGCCTGCGGAAAATCACCCTCCTTGTAGCCAAGCTTGCGATACAGGGTGAATAAGTGCATCGCTGGGTAATGCACACCAATCCCGATGCCGCGTTCCCTCATTGCGACAATCAGGCGGCCACGGTCGCAGCCTGGTGGCAGGAGGATCTGGAACATATGCCAGTTGGAATTCTCGAAATCTTTCAGTGGCAGCATGCAACCCAGTCCAGGGTTGAAGCATTCAAAGTAGCGCCGCGCCAGATGTTTCCGGCGCGCGGTGAATTCTTCCAGCCGCTTGAGCTGGCCTAGTCCAATGGCGGCGGCGATGTCGGTCAGATTGGCCTTGCCGCCCAGCACTTCGACATCCATGCCGTCTTCGTCGAAGCGCCGCACGCCTTGCAGTCGCATGCGTTCGCAGGCTGCCGGGTCGATGTCGGCCGGCAGTACCAGCGCACCGCCTTCACCGGTGGTGATGTTCTTGTTGGGATGAAAACTGAAAGAGACGAAATCGCTGTCGTTGCCAAATGAGCTGCCGATGGGCTTGCCTTTCCAGGAAGCGCCGAATGACTGGGCGGCATCCTCGATCACTCGCAGTGTGTAGCTTGGTGCGATGGCATAGAGCTTGTCACGGTCCACCGGCAGTCCGGCCAGATCGACCGGAATGATGGCGCGGGTTTTCGGCGTGATTGCCGCAGCGACTTTATCGAGGTCGATATTGCGCGTGATCGGGTCGATATCCACAAATACCGGTTTTGCGCCCACGGTGAGAATCACACCCGCAGTGGCGACCCAGGAGAGCGGTGTGGTGATGACTTCGTCATCGGGACCGATGCCCGCCAGACGCAGGGCAATCTCCATGGTGACCGTGCCCGAATTGCAGACGCGCACAGGGCGGCCGCCGCAGTGGGCGGAAAGGGCAGCCTCAAATTCCTTGGCCTTCGGCCCGGTGGTCAGCCAGCCCGAACGCAACACTCCTGCGACTGCCGCAATAGTTTCCTCGTCGATACTTGGTCTGGTGAACGGCAAGAAGCTGCTCATGAACGTGCCACCAGAAATACGCCCAGCACGATAAAGCCGATGCCCAGCAATTTTTGCGCGGCAAGCGCTTCGCCAAACCACTGCCAGGCGACGAAGGCGTTCACGACATAGCCGATCGACAGCATCGGGTAGGCGATGCTGACCGGTACGCGCGACAAGGCCATGATCCATACCACCAGACTCACTGCATAGCAGCCCATGCCGCCCAGAATATGTGGCTCCAGTGCCAGCTTGAAGCCGACCGGAACAATATTGTCGAGCTGGAACTCGAACTGGCCCACCGCATTGGTGCCCGCCTTGAGCAGTAGCTGCGCCGCTGCGTTGAGCAGCACACCGGCAAGGACCAGGCTGAAACTGACTGCATTCATGGCTTGGTCACAATCATGCGGCGGCTATCCTGTGCGGCCAATCGCATCGGCAATCCTGACTTGACGAACTGTTGATAGGTTGGCGGCTCCATGAGTGCCCAGGCGCGCGGCGCGGCCTGCCAGGCTTGCTCAAAGCCGGCGCGGTCGGCAATGAATTTATCCGGTTCCTGCGCGATGCCGAAAGCAAGTTCATCCATATATATCACCATGGTCACAGTGCGTTTCAGATAAAACGGCAGCGTCTGGTCATAAGTATTCACGCTGAAGAAAGGATCTTCCGGCTTGACCTGATCCCGAATCCGCTCGACAGTCTGGTAGGCCGAGTTGGCAGGCGCCAGACTGTCGTGACCGAGCAGGATCAACTGGCTGCATAGCATACCGCCAAAGGCCAGGCTCAGAATGCTCGCTGTTGGTTTTGCGACCCAGGCAAAGGCCGAGGCAGCCGTGGCTCCGCAAAGCAGCAGGAGGCTGGCAGATTGCAACCAGGGAACGTAATCGGCATAGAGTTGCAACGGCACTTCGGGGCTGCTCAATTGCACCACCTGCGGCGCAACCAATATACAAGCCAGGGCGAGCGCCGCGATCGGGATGGCATGCCAGCGGAGTCGCCGGGCGTCGCCCTGGACCAATTTTGCAAGATGCAGCCCAATCAAGGTTGCGACTGCGGGAAACAACGGCAGGATGTAGGAGGCCAGCTTGGAACTGGAGACCGAGAAAAAGCCGAATACCACCAGGCACCACAAGAGCAGGAAGCGCTGTGGCTGGAAGCGACTCAGCGGCTCGGCCAGGAGCGCGTGGCGCAGCGCTGTAAACAGTGCGACCAGCCACGGCAGCATGCCGACCAGCAGGACGGGAATGAAATACCAGAGCGGTTGGTAGCGGCCGTGCACCTTGGTCAGGAACCGCTCGAAATGTTCGTGGATGAAAAAGAAGCGGGCGAATTCCGGATTGGCGAGCGATACCGCGATGAACCAGGGCGCAGTGACGGCCAGCAGCAGTCCCAGGCCAGACAGCAGATGCAGACGTCGCCAGAGGCCAAAGTCACGGTGCCACAGGGTGTAGAGCACGAGCGTCGCAGCCGGTAGCAACAGGCCGATCAGTCCCTTGCTCAAAACGGCCAGCGCCAATGCAAGCCAAGCCAGCCACATGTACCGGCGATTTTCCACGGCAGGTGCTTGATCGCGCTGCGCCAAGACAAAACAGAAAATCGCGCTGGAGAGAAAGAAACTGACCCCCATGTCCAGTGTATTGACGTGGCCGATCATCACCCACAGCAAGCTGCTTCCCAGTACGCCAGCCGCATATAAAGCGGGTGTGTCACCCCAGAGTCGTCGTGTCGTGAAGAATGTGGCCAGAATTCCGAGAAAGCCGGTCAATGCACTCCACAGGCGGGCGGTCCAGTGGTGTTCGCCGAATAGCGTGAAGGCCGTCGCCGTCGTCCAGTATTGCAGCGCCGGTTTCTCGAAATATTTGATGCCGTTGAGGCGTGGCGTGATCCAATCGCCAGTCGCCACCATTTCGCGTGGAATCTCGGCGTAGCGGCCTTCATCCGGCTTGATCAGCTTGCGATAGTCAAGCGTGCCAAACCAGACCATGGCGAAAATCGCCAGCAATGTCAGCATCATCCTGCCTGAGATCGTGCGCCCGGGTGGGTTTTGCGTCATCAATCGAGCAGCAACGCCGCTGCCACATTGCGGCCTTCGGCCATGAGAATGTTGTAGGTGCGGCACGCTGCCGCAGTATCCATCACTTCCACGCCGATACGTGCGGCCATCAAGGGTTGCAACAGGGCCGGCCGGGGAAAGCGTTGACGCCGGCCGGTGCCGAACAGAACGATTTCGCAACCCAGCGCAGCGATTTTGGCGAAATCTGCTTCGGTCAAGGCATCGAAGCCAGCCTGGCCCCAACCTTGCACAAGGTGGTGTGGTAGCAGCAGGAAACTATTTGTGTGGCGCTCGCCGTTCACGGCCACATAATCGTCACCGATCGAGGTGACAATGTTTTGGTCAGCAGGGAGATCCTGATGAAGTTTCATGGCGTCGGGAGAACGGACAATGCCAACAGACGAGGAGATTGGTTTGCGGCATACCGCCGGGTTCGGTAAGATTATATCTTTTTGGCGCTATGCCATCAGTTTTGGCAACTGCGCGCCATCCAGCAAGTCAGTCGAAAGGACGGATCAGTTCGATGCAACCTGTAATCAAGTCTGCCAAACTCGCTAATGTCTGCTACGACATCCGTGGCCCCGTGCTGGAACGCGCCAAGCAGATGGAGGAGGAGGGCCACCGCATCATCAAGCTGAACATCGGCAACCTCGGCGCCTTCGGCTTCGATGCTCCCGAGGAAATCCAGCAGGACATGATCCGAAACCTGCCGAATGCTTCCGGCTATTCGGATTCGAGAGGTATCTTCTCGGCACGCAAGGCGGTGATGCACTACACACAGCAGAAACATGTCAAAAGCGTTGCGATCGATGATATCTACCTGGGCAACGGCGTTTCCGAGTTGATCGTGCTGGCCATGAATGCGCTGCTCAACAGCGGCGACGAGGTGCTGGTGCCAGCGCCTGACTATCCGCTATGGACGGCGGCGGTGACCCTCTCCGGTGGCACGCCGCGCCATTACCTGTGTGATTCAAACAACGGCTGGTTGCCCGATCTTGATGATATCCGCGCCAAGATCACGCCACAGACGCGCGCCATCGTTGTGATCAATCCGAACAATCCGACGGGAGCGCTTTACCCAGATGACTTGCTCAAGGCACTCGTCGAGATTGCGCGCCAGAACGACCTGATCCTCTATGCCGACGAGGTCTACGACAAGGTGCTGTACGACGGTGTGACCCATACCGCTCTGGGCGCCCTGTCCGAGGATGTGCTGACGATTACGTTCAACGGCCTGTCGAAAAATTACCGCGCCTGCGGCTATCGTTCCGGCTGGATGATTGTTTCTGGTGACAAGCGACACGCCAGGGACTATATCGAAGGACTCGACATGCTGGCCTCGATGCGCTTGTGCGCCAACGTGCCGGGACAGTACGCGATCCAGACCGCGCTCGGGGGCTATCAGAGTATCGACGACCTGGTTGGTCCAGGCGGGCGCATGCTGCGCCAGCGCGATGTTGCGCACGATCTGATCACAGCCATACCGGGTGTGACCTGTGTCAAACCGAAGGCGACGCTTTACATGTTCCCGCGCCTTGATCCGAAAATTTATCCGATCACCGACGACCAGCAGTTCATCCTGGAACTGCTGCAGGAGCAGCGCGTCCTGCTGGTGCAAGGCACCGGCTTCAATTGGCCGCATCCGGATCACTTCCGCCTCGTCTTCCTGCCGCATGAAGACGATCTGCGCGAGGCCATAGGCCGCGTCGCGCGCTTCCTGGAAAATTACCGCAAACGCCATGGCACTTGAGATGAAACCAATCAATGTGGGTTTGCTTGGCATCGGCACTGTTGGCGGCGGCACTTATACCGTACTGACCCGCAACGAAGCCGAAATTACCCGCCGTGCCGGACGGCCGATCCGGATTTCCGTAGTGGCTGAGAAGAACCTGGCTTTGGCGCAGCAGGTTACGTCGAGCAAAATTCGCATCACAGAAGATGCGTTTGCCGTGGTCAACGATCCGGAAGTCGATATCGTCGTCGAATTGATCGGCGGATGCGGCGTTGCCAAGGAACTGGTGCTCAAGGCCATCGAGAATGGCAAACACGTGGTGACTGCCAACAAGGCACTGTTGGCGATTCATGGCAATGAAATCTTCGAGGCGGCGCAGCGCAAGGGCGTAATGGTCGCTTTCGAGGCGGCTGTGGCCGGTGGCATACCAATCATCAAGGCTTTGCGCGAGGGTTTGACCGCCAATCGCATCCAGTGGATTGCCGGCATCATCAATGGCACTACCAATTACATCCTTTCCGAGATGCGCGACAAGGGGCTGTCGTTTGCAACGGCGCTTCAGGATGCCCAGCGTCTGGGTTATGCCGAAACCGATCCGACCTTCGATATCGAAGGCGTGGACGCCGCGCACAAACTCACCATCATGGCGGCCATCGCTTTCGGTATCCCGATGCAGTTTGACAAAGTGCATGTCGAAGGGATCAGCCGGCTTGAGGCCGAGGACATCAAGTACGCCGAACAATTGGGTTACCGTATCAAGTTGCTCGGCATCACGCGGCTCAAGCAGGCTGGCATAGAACTGCGGGTACACCCCACGCTGATCCCGTCGCGACGCCTGATCGCCAACGTTGAGGGTGCGATGAATGCAGTTCTGGTGCAGGGCGACGCCGTTGGTGCAACGCTTTACTACGGCAAGGGTGCAGGTGCCGAACCAACGGCATCGGCGGTGATCGCCGATCTCGTCGATGTGACCCGCATGCATACGGCAGATTCGGAACATCGCGTACCGCACCTGGCTTTTCAGCCCGATGCGCTGGTGGATACACCGATCCTGCCGATGGCGGAAGTCGAGACCAGCTACTATTTACGCTTGCGCGTGGCAGACCAACCTGGGGTGTTGGCGGATATCACAAGAGTCCTGGCAGACCAGAGCATCTCGATCGACGCGATGATTCAACGCGAACCCGGCGAAGGTGAGGAGCAGACCGACATCATCATGCTGACCCACCTGACCCAGGAGAAACGCATCGACGCCGCGATCGCCAGGATCGAATCCCTGCCGGTAGTGAAGGGGCAGGCGATTCGCCTGCGCCTGGAAACGCTGGACAAGTAAGCCGATGCGCTATATCAGCACGCGCGGCAATTCGCCGCGACAGGGTTTCAGAGAAATCCTGCTGGCGGGATTGGCCCCGGATGGCGGTCTTTACCTGCCAGAAAAATATCCGCGCGTGAGCGCTGCTGAATTGTCGCAATGGCGTGAGCTTTCCTATCCAGCGCTGGCGTTCAAGGTGCTTGAGAAATTTATCGACGATATTCCCGCCGCCGACCTCAAGCAGCTGATCGACAAGACCTATACGGCGGCCGTGTATTGCAATGTCCGACCAGGCGAGGACGCAGGCGCAATCGCGCCGCTGCGCACCTTGGGGCCGGGACTGCATCTGCTGGAGCTTTCCAACGGGCCGACACTCGCCTTCAAGGATATGGCGATGCAACTTCTGGGCAACCTCTTCGAGTACGTGTTGAAACAGAATCGGTCAGAGTTGAACATACTCGGCGCTACCTCCGGAGATACGGGTTCGTCGGCGGAATATGCCATGCGAGGCAAGCAAGGCATTCGCGTTTTCATGCTCTCCCCGCAGGGCAAAATGAGCCGCTTCCAGACGGCGCAGATGTTTTCACTTGCCGATCCGAATATTTTCAACCTCGCAGTGCAGGGTGTGTTCGACGATTGCCAGGACATCGTCAAGGCGGTCAGCAACGACCACGCCTTCAAGCAAAAATATCGCATTGGCACGGTCAACTCGATTAACTGGGCGCGCATCGTGGCCCAGGTCGTTTACTACTTCAAGGGGTATTTCGCCGCGACCCAAAGCAATGACGAGCAGGTCGACTTCAGTGTGCCCTCGGGCAATTTCGGCAACATCTGCGCCGGGCATATTGCGCGCGTGATTGGATTGCCTATCAGGAAACTTATTCTCGCCACCAACGAGAACGATGTGCTGGACGAGTTTTTCAAGCAGGGTATCTACCGTCCGCGTGGCACGGTGCAGACTTTCCAGACCAGCAGTCCATCCATGGACATCTCCAAAGCCTCGAATTTCGAGCGTTTCGTCTTCGATCTGGTCGGCCGTGATGCAGCTGCAATACGCGAGCTATGGGGGCGGATCGATTCGGGTGGAGCCTTCGATTTGTCCCGGACGGGGCATTTCGCACATGTCGCCGACTATGGATTCATTTCCGGCACCAGCTGTCATGCCGACCGTCTGGCAACTATCCGGAGCGTCTGGGACAAATACGGCGTCATGGTTGATACGCACACGGCAGATGGCATCAAGGTCGGTCTGGAGAACAGCACTTCAGGCGTTCCGCTGATCTGCCTGGAGACTGCTTTGCCCATCAAGTTTGAAGATACGATCCGCGAAGCGCTACAGCGCGACCCGGAACGGCCTGGGGGGATGGATGGGTTGGAAGACTTACCGCAGCGTTTCGCGGTGATGCCGGTGGATGCTCAAGCCATCAAGGACTACATTGCCGCCCACGCCGAATGACATCCGGCGCGAAGGGCAGGGACCGCTAGAGATAGATGACTGCAGGGAATACCGTGGCTGCAAGCACAAGAATCAGCCATTCGATATTGAAGCGGGCGAGCAACCCTGTGAAATGCATGACCATGATCACGATTGCGACGATGTAATAGAGGGTGAACCACATCTTGATAATCTCCGCTGAATGGCTGTGTGTTTGTTTATCAAGCAAAAACCGGCATTGACAGGAATCTTTATACCTTGTTCAAATCAACAAAGCAAGCCGGGATTGGCTGGTAAAAAGGGCTTATCTTCGTGCATCGCTGGCTTATCTCTCAACGTGGCGCAGAGAGAGATCAATCGCTCGGACGTCCTTGGTCAGACTGCCAATGGAAATGCGGTGCACGCCTGTAGCCGCAATGTCGCAGACACGTGCCAGATTGACGCCGCCCGAAGCTTCCAGTTCTGCCTGATCAGCATTGACTGCCACGGCTTCGCGCATCTGTTCCAGGCTCATGTTGTCCAGCAGGATCATTTCCGCTCCGCATTCCAGCGCTTCTCTCAATTGAGCCAGGGTTTCCACCTCAATCTGGATGAAGGCGATGCCATGCGCCATTTGGCGTGCCTGGGCCAAGGCTGCGCGAATCCCACCCGCGGCAAGTATATGGTTTTCCTTGATCAGGATACCGTCGTAGAGTCCTAAACGGTGGTTGTAGCCGCCGCCGGTCTTGACCGCGTATTTTTGCGCCAGGCGCAACCCGGGCAGAGTCTTGCGAGTGTCAACGATCTTCGCCCGGGTCATGGCGACGGCGTCCACGAACGTGCGGGTTGCCGTGGCAGTGCCAGAGAGCAACTGCAGGAAGTTCAAGGCGGTGCGCTCGGCAGTGAGCAATGCCCGTGTCTCGGCATTGATTTCGCACAAGGTTTGTCCGGCACTGATGCGCTGGCCGTCGCGTGTTTGCCACTCGATTCGTGCGCTTGCATCGAGTCTGCGAAAGCAGGCATCGAACCATGCCGACCCGCAAAGCAGGGCGTCTTCACGGCTGACCACGAGTCCTCGACTTTTATGCCCTGAAGGCATGAGCTGCGCGGTGAGATCGCCACCGCCGATATCTTCGGCCAGTGCGGCGAGTACATTTCGTTCGACTTCAATAGCAAGGTTCAGTGGGAAATCCATGTGTCTGCGTGAGGATGATGGTGCTTTGATTCTAGCATCAGCACCCTGGAAACAAGTATGGGCAATAGAATGCTGCATCTTGGCCTCCTCGGCGGGAATCGAACCCACATCTTGCGCTTAGGAGGCGCATGCACTATCCATTGTGCTACGGGGAGGAGTGGTCTTATTTTATCTCGTTGCTGCTGCCCGGTGTTCCTCCGGCACAGAGAAGGTTCTAGCGGAACTTGAAGCTATGGTCACACAATAATATGCCCTTATTGACTCTTGACAATGCACACCTCGCCTTTGGCCATGTGGCACTGCTCGATCACGCAACCTTGCAGATCGATTCAGGTGGACGGATTGCCTTGATCGGTCGCAATGGCACCGGCAAGTCGTCATTGCTCAAGGCGTTGGCCGGCCTGACGCTGCTCGACGAGGGCACCGTATGGCGCCAATCAGGACTGCGACTGGCCTATGTTGCGCAGGAGCCGAGCTTCGATGCGCAACTCAGCATCTATGAAACCATCGCGTCTGCCGTGGGAACAGCCAGCCAATTGCTGCTGGATTACCACGAAGCAGCGCGACAACTGGCACTGGATCACTCATCGGGCAATATGGACAGACTGCAGGAATTGCAGTTGCAGCTTGAACATGTCGATGGCTGGCGGTTGCACACACGTGTCGAGCAAGTGATCAGCCGGCTCGGATTGGACGGTGATGCCCGAATAGCGGCACTTTCTGGCGGTACGATCAAGCGCGTGGCACTGGCTCAGGCTTTGGCAGCCGAACCCGATTTGTTGCTGCTCGACGAACCGACGAATCACCTCGATATCGACGGCATCCTCTGGCTTGAGCAATTGATCCGCGATTTTCAAGGGGGCGTCTTGCTGGTCACGCATGACCGAAGTTTTCTCGATACGGTTGCAACCCGCATTGTCGAACTCGACCGGGGGCGCTTGACGAGTTACCCCGGTTCGTTTACTGCCTATCAAGAGCGCAAGGCTGCCGACCTGGCGAGCGAGGCGCAACAAAACGCAAAGTTCGACAAATTCCTCGCCCAGGAAGAGGTCTGGATTCGCAAAGGTGTAGAGGCACGCCGCACGCGCAATGAAGGCCGGGTGTTGCGGCTGGATGCCTTGCGCAGTGAGCGCGTGGCGCGCCGCGACCGGATCGGCAGTGTCGACCTGCGCGTCGCGCGCGGAGAGCAGTCCGGTAAAATGGTGGTCGAGCTGGAAAATATTTCCAAGCGTTATGGTGATCGCTGGGTGGTAAGAAACTTTACTTCACGGATACTGCGTGGCGACAAGATTGGATTGATTGGCCCCAATGGCGCTGGCAAGACCACGTTGCTCAAGCTGATTTTGGGCGAACTGGTACCAGATGAGGGAATGGTCAGAAGCGGCACCCGGATAGAGGTGGCGTACTTCGATCAATTTCGTACAGCACTTGACGAGCAGGCAGAACTTGCCGAAGTGATCAGCCCCGGCTCGGAATATGTCGAGATCGCCGGTCAGCGAAAGCATGTCATCAGCTATCTGGGCGATTTTCTTTTTGCGCCGGAGCGCGCCCGCTCTCCAGTCAAGTCGCTTTCCGGTGGCGAGCGCAATCGTTTGCTGCTGGCGCGTTTGTTTGCCCGTCCAGCTAATGTGCTGGTGCTCGACGAGCCAACCAACGATCTGGATATCGAGACGCTGGAATTGCTCGAAACCCTGTTGCAGGATTATGCGGGTACCCTGTTTCTTGTCAGCCACGACCGGCGCTTTCTTGACAACGTCGTGACTCAGTGCATCGTCGCCGAAGGCGATGGACTCTGGCGGGAATATGCTGGCGGCTATGAGGATTGGCTGACCGCGAAGGCCAGAGCACCGCGCACGATTCCTGTCGCAACCGGAAAAACGCAAGTCGCTGCGCCAAATTCAGGAGCACGACGCGAACCACGCACCAAGCTCAGTTATCGAGAAGCCCAGGAATTGGCCCAGTTGCCGGATCGAATCGCTATGCTGGAGAAGGAGCAAGCCGATATTGCTGCAGGCCTTGCCGACGGCAAGGTGTACCGCGAATCGCCAATGCAGGCAAAACGTTTGCAAGAGCGAGTCGGAGCTATCGAAGGAGAGTTGGAACAACTTCTTTTGCGCTGGGAAAAACTCGAACAGCGAGCAGCCTGAACAAGAGGAATCGAAATGAAAAATGCCGGTTGGTGGGTTGCGGCGATGTTCGGGATGGTTATTGCGCTCGCCGTTTTTGCGGCCTATCAGCAGCCGGGTTTGCTGCTGAATTTTCTCAATCTGCGCTACTGCGGTTGATTCTGACCTGCCTTGGTTGGGTCGTCGGAATCCAGGCCCAACTTGTGCATCAAGGCCTCATGGCTGATGTGCAGCAATTCCTCGATCCCTTTGTAGTCGTCAGGCAGTGCCGCATCATCCCAGCCGTTAGCTGAATGGCGAGCCAAGTCGACCGCCAGGAAAACATTCTTGATGCGCGGATTGTCGGGGCCGATGAGTTCCCCTGTAACTTCAGCGCCATCCGGGGGAATGGCATTGATAAGAGTTCCCAAAAGACTCGGCAAATGCCAGGCATTGACCAGTGCCAGTTGCAGATCGATCAAACGAATGCCATACACTTCCTGCTGGGCGGCCGTGGTGCGTAGTCCGCGGTTTTGCGCCAGCATGTCCTGGACGCGCAATTGCAGGTTAGGTGCGAAACACCACATCAGCATTTCAGTGATGTCATGCAGCAGTGCGGCGACGGTGATTTCATCGACATCCAGATCGTGGCGCCAAATCGCCCACTCGCGCGCCCAGTGGGTTGCCTTGCGCGCCCTGCGGATGACCTTGAGTAGGCCAAGCAAGGCCTTTGGATAGGCTTTAAGATGATCTTCGACCAGTGGCAGCTTTTCAAAATTGCTGAAGAAGGGACCGACCCCGATCATCATCAGCGCTCGATCTATGGTCGTGATGTCGGTGCGCTGCTTGTTGCGTCGATTCTGTTCCAGATAAGCCAGGACACGCAGGGTCATCAGCGGATCCTGCAGAATCACCGAAGACAACACCCGGCCGTTAACGTTTTCGGCGTTGTCGCGCAGCTTGTCGAGCGCCAGCAGCGTATGCCTCAGCACCGGCAAGTCGGCCTGGGTGTAGAACAGAATCCAGGCATCGATATCGGGTAAAGGATGGTCGATCATCGGCAGAAACGATTCTTCAGCGCATTGGAATTGCCGGATTCTACAGTAAGGCCTCGATCACAGACAAAAAACGCCCCTGCCGGAAGGGCAGGGGCAGATTGCAGTTATTACTGCCGGGATTTCCCCAAAGCTCAAATTGTTACGGTATCCGCGACTTCCCGGAACGCTTCAATTTGATCGAAATTCATGTAGCGGTAGACATCGGCAGCCTTGGCATTGACGGCTTCGACCTGCGCCAAATATTCGCTCACGGTCGGAATCTTGCCCATCAAAGCGCAGACTGCGGCGAGTTCAGCAGAACTCAAATAGACGCGCGTATCGATGCCGAGGCGATTGGGGAAATTGCGCGTCGAAGTCGATACCGCCGTGCTACCCTTGCGAATCTGCGCCTGGTTGCCCATGCACAGCGAGCAGCCCGGCATTTCCATGCGTGCGCCTGATTTGCCGAGAATGGCGTAGTAGCCTTCCTCGTTGAGAATCATGGCATCCATCTTGGTCGGCGGAGCGATCCAGAGGCGCGTCGGGATGTCGGTCTTACCGTCGAGCACTTTGCCGGCAGCACGGAAATGGCCAATGTTGGTCATGCAACTGCCGATAAAAACCTCGTCGATCTTTTCTCCAGCGACTTCGGAGAGCACCTTGACGTCGTCCGGATCGTTGGGGCAGGCGAGGATGGGCTCCTTGACATCCGCCAGG
>JBAYVV010000081.1:0-17353 GCA_041674465.1 Sterolibacterium sp. | reverse complement strand
GAGGATTTCGTGCTCGGCCTCAAGGAAATCACCCTGCCCGACGGCGTCACGCGTCCTTACTCGGTGTGGCTCTCGGGCAATTATCCGCGCGCCCTCGACGGCCTGACCAAGCTGTTGTCACTCGACATGCGCGTCATGGATCCGGCCTGGATCGGTATGAAACTGCGCAAGCTGCTCAACTATCCCGAGCCGCTCGGCGACTTCATGGCCTTTGTCCCCGGCACGCGCCGGCAGCAGAACTGGCCATCGACCGTGGCCTACATCGCGCGGCTCATCATGCATCGCTACGCCATGCTCGGCATCCTCAACGAGAACGGCTACCCGACGCGCGAGATGGGCATCCTCGAAGCGCCGCAGGAAAAGGGCGGGGCAAAGATCATGCAAGGCGCGTTGTGTGCCGAGTGCGGCAATTTCACCGTGATCCGCAAGGACGGTTGCGACTTCTGCAGCGCCTGCGGGGCGGTGGGGAGTTGCGGCTAGGCACGACTGCAGGGTGGACGCGCGCCAGGAAGTCCTCGACTATCTGCGGTCGCATCATGTCGTGACCATCGCCACGCTCGGGGCGGATGGTCCGGCGGCCGCAGCTGTTTTCTATGTCAGCCAGGGAACGCGGCTGTACTTTCTTTCCGCGCCGCATAGCTTGCATTGCCGGAATTACATGGCCGACGCGCGGGTGGCGCTGACCATTCAGGAGGATTACTCGGACTGGAGCGCGATCAAGGGAATTCAGATTGACGCACTGGTACGAGAACTGGATGGCGAAGAAAAGGAAGCGGCGAAACGCCTGTACGGGGAAAAGTTTCCCGATGTCCTGGGCGACCGGCCGGTACTCGCCGCCCTGGCCGAGGCGTTGCGCAAGGTGCGCTGGTATGAAGCGGCTGCGCAGCGGATACGCTTCATCAACAACCAGCGTGGTTTCGGCCACAAGGAAGAATGGTCGGCGGCGGAATTTTCCGCTTGAGCGGAGAGTGGGAAGAGGGAGATCGAGTGCAAACGTCCGCCCAGCAGAAAATCCTCATCATCTATTCCACCACGGATGGCCATACCATCGTCATCTGCAAGCGCCTTCAGGAAGTCATCGAGCAGCATGGGTATCAAGTCACGACTGTCTGCATCGATGACTGGCCGCAGGTGGATCTGGCGGCGTTCGACAAGATCGTGGTTGGTGCGAGCATCCGTTACGGCAAGCACAGTCCCAAGGTGTTCCATTTCATCCAGCGCAATCAGGCGCTCCTGGACAGCAAGCCGAACGCCTTTTTTTCCGTGAACGTGGTGGCGCGCAAACCGGAAAAAAATCAGCCGCACACCAATCCCTATCTGATCAAGTTTCTCAAACGCATTAGTTGGAAGCCCAAGCAGTTGGCGGTTTTCGCCGGCAAGATCGACTATCCTCGCTATAAATTCATTGACCGCATGATGATCCGCTTCATCATGTGGATCACCAAGGGACCCACGCACCCGAGCACGGTGGTTGAATTTACCAACTGGCAGCAGGTCGAGGCCTTCGGGAAGGTCATTGCCGGCATGTGAACTGGCAACCTCGCTGGCAACCCCGGCCAGTTCTCGGAACGAGCGCCTGAAATTTGTGTACGCTGCTCAATCGACTTATCTCACTGAATATAAAAAACTATTAGTTTGTCTGCGGCTCTGCATGTACATGAGAAATGTACATGCAGAGCCTGCCGGGCTTCCCTTCGACACCTCGGTTGATCTGGCAAGCTGTTGAATCAACATGCTTATATCCTAAATATCGGGATCAGGCACGGCCATTGCTAAATACAAGTCAAACAGATACGCAAAAGCGATGGAGGTGTACCATGAACGAGAAAAGCAACATTCTGGTAGTAGACGACGAAGAGATCGTTCGCCTGAGTCATCTCAGATTGCTGGCGGGTGAGGATCGCCATATTGCCGCCGTCTGGAACGGGGTCGAGGCCCTGCGCGAAATGGAGCGGGATTGCTTTGATCTGGTGTTGCTGGATTTACGCATGCCGGGCATGGATGGCATGTCGGTGTTGCGTATGATCAAGCAACGCTGGCCGGAGAGCGAAGTGGTGGTCATCACCGGTTATCCGTCCGTGGAAACAGCCAAGGAAGCGATACGGTTGGGCGCCTACGATTATCTGGCCAAGCCGGTCAATCCGGATGAGATCATCAAGGTGGCAAGCAGCGCAATCACCCAGAAAAAATGGGCTTTGCAGCGGGATCGGGCATCTGCAGCCGCGGCCATCCGTCGAGTTTCGGAACCCGTCAGTTGTGTCAATTAATCCAAGGAGAATGCAATGAGCGTCCTAACTAAAATCCTGGTCGTCGATGATGATCCCGTGGTCAGCAAGAGTTTCGATCGTGTGCTGGCCAACAAGGGCTATGCAGTGATCTCCGCCGCGAATGGCGAAGAGGCACTGAGCAAGCTCAAGAACGAGCATTACGATCTCGTTTTTACCGACATCAAAATGCCGGGCATCAGCGGTCTCGAGGTTGCCGAACAGGTCAAGGCCAGCCAGCCCTGGCTGCCGGTGGTGATTGTCACGGGTTACGGTTCCGACGCTTATGAAGCCAGGGCGGCGGCGGCGGGTGTGTCCGAATTTTTGCGCAAGCCACTGTCCCCGGAAATGATCGAAGCCAGCACGGCGCATGCCCTGGGTCAGCGCGCCTTGGAAGCGATGCCGGTAGTGCAGGCAGAGCCGCAAGTCGAACCAGCCGAGATTGGGCAAGTCGCAGAAGCGCCAGTTCAGGGTAGTGCCGTCAAGAATATCGCGTTGTTCCTTGTCGCGCCCTTCATTGGTCTGATCTATATTGTCGCAATGCCTTTCGTCGGGTTGGGCATGCTGGCCTGGTTTGGTTTCAAGGCAGTCGCTAAACGCAGTTAATCGGACTTTTCACCCAATCTAAGCTAGCTTTAAAAGGAACCTCGGAGAAGAATATCTTGCAGACCGCAAGATGTTTTTCTCCATGCGCATTCCGGCAATGTTCACATCTTTGCATTTCCCTCACGACTTCCAAAAGACCCCCCAATCTTTGACAGAAGCCAAGTACTCTACGGAGGCATCAAATGGTTCTCTTAATCGTAGTTGTCACGGTCATTGTTTTCATCATCGTGGATTTCACGTTGCGGATTTATTTTCAGAAAAGGCACGAACTAAAACTCCGCAAGGAACGCGAAAAAGCCCTGGATATCGGTCTTAAACTCGACTACACAGAAGAGGCCAAGACCCTGAAGCGGGTGGAAGTCCCCAATCCCAAAGCGCGAATACTGGCGGTCGACGATGAGGCAATCATCCTGGATAGCTTCAGAAAGATTCTTGTTGTTGCCGGCTACAGCATCGATACCGTGGAAAAAGGACAGGAAGCTCTCGGACTGATTTTGAAGAACGACTACGATTTCGTTTTCACAGATCTGAAAATGCCCGAAATGGATGGATTGGAAGTCACCAAGGCAGTGAAACATCTGCGTCCGAATATCGACGTCATCGTCATCACCGGCTATGCCTCCCTCGAGACTGCCATTGAAACCATGAAGTTTGGAGCCATGGACTATGTGCAGAAACCCTTTACCGAAGACGAGTTGATCGACTTTTTCAACAAATGCCTGATCAAGCGCAAAGATCGAATCGAGCGGCAAATGAAGCCAACGGTCCGCCTGATCACACCATCGACATCGGCCAAGGATTCGGGCTCGAAGCACGAGTTCAACGTGCCTGCCGGCATCTTCATTTCCAGAAACCATACCTGGGTCAATATCGAAATGAACGGCACAGCGCGTGTCGGTATTGATGAATTTGCCCGCAAAATCATCGGTCGTATTGACAAGATTGATTTACCGAAACTGAACACCGAGATCAAAAAGGGCGATACGATTTTCTCAATTGTTCGTAACGGTCAAACGATCAGCATGGCCTCGCCGCTAAGCGGAAATATCACCTACATCAATGCGGAACATATCGAGCATCCGGAGCTGATTGCCCTCAGCCCGTTCGAGTTGAGCTGGATATGTTGCGTCGAGCCCTCCAATCTTTCTGAAGAGTTGCATGGCTTGAAGATAGGCATAGATTCAATCAACTGGTACAAGGAGGAAATCGACAAGTACAGCGAGCTGGTGAAGGAAGTGGAAAAGACCAGGCTGCATACGGATCCTTCCGGGAAAAATGAAGACTTGACTGAGAAGCAGAGAACCGATCAGAAAATTTTCGAGGAATTTACCAATAATTTCCTGAAATAAATTCCTTTTTCAGTTCGCTGAACCGCATTCTGATCTTGCATTCCATAAGAGACAGTCATGACTAAATATACCGTTGCCGCAGTAGCAACACTGCTGTTTGTCGCTGCCAGTCTGCTTGTCATTAGTCCAGACGCAACAGCAAGCAAATCCGCTGTTCCCGGCAGATCTGTGGCCACCCCGGCGGCGCCTCCCTCCGCCCAGGTCAAGCCGTCGAGCTCTGACGGCGCCGAGATCCCTGACGTCATCAACATTCCATCCGCTGCGGGCGAAGTGGTTTTCCAGCACCAAAAGCACACCACAGAGCGAGGCATCAAATGCGTTGAGTGTCACCATCAGATCAACGCGAAGAAATTGACTACGCCCCATCCGGATTACATGACGTCTTCGTGGATCAAATGCAGTATTTGCCACAAGGAAACCAGCAGCCTCAAACAGAAGATCTTTGCCTGCTCGGCCTGCCACCACACCAACCTGGCGAATATTGCCGACGAAACGCTCAGCACCAAAGTCGTTGTCCACAAGAAGTGCTGGAATTGCCATGAGGCTGGAACAGGCGTGGAGGCGAGCAAGAGTTGCGCGACGTGTCACGCGGGCAAGAGGTCTTTGTGACTCAAGACGTCGATTTAGTCTATCCGGATGGGCAGGATGAGTCTATGACCTTCGCACTGGATAAGGCGGATTCCTTTTATCCCAGATACCTCAAACACCAATGTCTTCTACGCCATTCAGCCCCAGATCGGGTATCGGTCGGCCCTGCTGGCGTATCCAGATGAGCATGAATGATTCATAACTTTATTCCTATGGAATATGAAATATCATGGATAGACGACAATTTTTCAAAACCTCAGCCACGCTTGGTGCCGCTGTTTTACCCTTCAAGAGTTCAAGAGCAGAAGGGGTAAAAGAGAACAAGGAATTCGTCGGGGTGCTGGTCGATACAACGCGGTGTATCGGCTGCAGGTCTTGCGAAGTATCCTGTTCGGTCGCCCACGACAATTTTGTGCCTGACATTCAGAATGACCGCGCCCAGGAAAGCATCCGGGACACCAGCGAGAAGCAATTTACAGTGGTCAATCGATTCAAGACAGAAAAGGGCGAGGTATTTGTAAAGAAGCAATGCATGCATTGCTGGCAGCCGGCCTGCGTTGCAGCCTGTCTTGTCAACGCCATGGTCAAGACCAAGGACGGCCCCGTGACCTGGGACGGGGACAAATGCATGGGATGCAGATATTGCATGGTCTCCTGTCCCTTCGATATTCCAAAGTTCGAGTACTTCGAATGGAATCCAAGGATTCAGAAGTGCAACATGTGCCACGAACGCCTGCAGGAAGGAAAAAAGCCGGCATGCGTGGAGATCTGCCCGTCTGATGCTTTGATGTTTGGTCCGAAGAGGCAACTCATGGAAGTTGCCCGGCATCGTATCTACAGTCACCCGGATAAATATGTGCATCAGATCTACGGTGAAAATGAAGTCGGAGGATCCGGCTGGTTGTATTTGTCCTCAGTGCCTTTCAACCAGATCGGTTTCAGGACCGACCTCGGCACAACGCCCTATCCGGAATACACGAAAGATTTTCTGATCTCTGTTCCGCTGATTGAATTCGGAGTCCCCGCATTCCTCCTGACGTTGCACATGCTGACCGACAGAAAAGAAGAATTGCGTGAATCCGAAGGTTGGTCGAAGCCGGAGGTGAGCGATGAATAGCACTGCGGTCGTCACGAGCGAACTTGGCAGGTTCTTCAAGTTCTTCTTGCAGGAGATGAAGCCCCGCGGCAAGTGGCTGACACCCTTCAATATCATCTCCATCCCGACGATCCTTGTCGGGCTGGTCATTGTCTTTTTCCGCTTTACCCAGGGCCTCGGCGCAGTCACCAATCTTTCCCAGCAATTCCCCTGGGGGTTCTGGATCGGCTTTGATGTCGTGACGGGTGTGGCTCTCGCCGGTGGCGCCTATGTCGTCTGCTTCACCGTAATCGTGATGCGGATAGAGAAATATCACTCAATTCTGCGCGTGACAGTCCTGAATGGCTTGTTGGCCTATGTGTTCTACTCGGGTGCCTTGCTGCTGGATTTGGGCAGGCCCTGGCATATCGCCAACCCCCTGATTGGGAACTCGTTCGGCTACAACTCGGTCATGTTTCTGATCGCCTGGCATTTCTTTGTTTACACGATGGCGCTGTTTATCGAGTTCTCTCCCGCAATAGCCGAATGGGCCGGGATGGAGAGACTGCGAAAATTTCTGCATGGCTTGACGCTGACCACGGTGATATTGGGCTTCACGATCTCGATGCTCCATCAATCGGGTCTGGGGGCGATGTTCCTGATGGCCAAACCCAAAATCCATCCGCTCTGGTATTCCGAATACTTGCCGTTGCTATTCTTCGTCTCCAGCATTTTCGCCGGGCTGGCGATGATCATTTTCGAAGGAACCATCAGTCACAAGGTTTTCAAGAATCTGATCGGCAGCAAGACGCACCATGCCCATGAAGATATTGTTCTCGGGCTGGCCAAAGGCGCGGCGATCACCATGTTTGTCTATTATTTCTTCCAGGCATTCATCATGCTGCACGACGAGGAGCGCTACAAGCTGGTCACGGGCTTCTGGGGGCTTTGGTACCTTGTCGAAATGATCGGGTTCGTACTCATTCCCTGTTTCATGTTTGCCTATGGCGTGCGCAACCGAAGGTTTGGCGTCATCCGTGTGGCTTCAATCCTGACGGTATTGGGCGTCATCCTGAACCGGTTGAATATTTCCCTGATCGCCTTCAACTGGTACGCGGTGAACAAGTACTACCCCTCCTGGCAGGAAATCGTCGTGACACTCATGGTCGTGTTCGTCGAAGTATGGGTTTTCAGGTGGGTGGTGACACGCATGCCGGTGTTCAGCAAGGAATAAGGAAAGGACTCATGATGGAATACTACAGTTACGTAAACATTTTTCAGCAAAAGGGCGTGGCCTATATTTTGTTGCTGTCCTTTCTTGTCCTGGCGATACTGTTCATCAGGTACATCACGGCGCCACAAAAGAAAAAACCGGTGCTTGGCAAGAATGGCCCGCCAGCCATGGGCAAGAAGACCGGGGGTTGAGGTGCTTGGCTGATCCTCAACATGCTGAGGACAACCCGATGCGCTCCCGGGCGACAAACTGGAATCGGAATTGTTGGCGAACCAGAAGTAATGTCAGCAACTGGCAGTCTGTGTTCAAGGCTGGAACGGACTGCCTGGAAAATTTTTCAGCCTTGCTGTTGCGAGAAGCACCGGACGGAAGCAATTAAAATGGTAACCAGAATAAGTTTGAAACTGATCATCGCTGTGGCTCTCATTACCATTTTCATTATTGGTGTGTATTCCTATTTCAGCATCAAGTCTCAATCCGATGCATTAATCGCCCAGGCGGAAGTGCATGCCAACAAAATGGGCGAGGCCATCAAGAACAGCACGCTGACCAGCATGCTGGGAAACCGCAGGGATGAGGTCCATTCGATTATCAGCACCGTTTCGCATGACCCGAGTATTACCGAGATCAGGATACTCAACAAGGAAGGCGTGGTCGCATTTTCTTCTCGCAGCGATTTGATCGGGAAAATGGTGGATAAGCACGCTGAAAGTTGCTATGCCTGTCACGCCGAGAATGCGCCACTCATCAAGCTGCCGACAAACCAAAGAACGCGCATTTACAGGATCAGTTCGGATTCCCCGCGCACGCTTGCCGTAATCAATCCGATCTATAACATGCCATCCTGCTATGAGGCGGCTTGCCACGCGCACTCAAGAAGCCAGACCGTCCTCGGTGTGCTGGACATCAAGCTCAACCTCGCCGACGTGGACCAGCAGATTGTGAACAGCGAGATCCGTCTGATCGAACTGGCTGCGGTTGCCATTGCCGCCCTGAGCCTGTTCATTGCCTTCTTTGTCAGAAAATGGATCGGCAGACCCATCCGGGAACTGGTGAAAGCGACCAACCAGGTCAGCGCAGGCAATCTGAGTTACACGATAGAGAAACCGGGCAACGATGAGCTCGGGATTCTTGCCGTCTCATTCAACAAGATGACCAAAAATCTGGCGGAAACCAAGCAGCAGTTATTCCAGTCGGACAAAATGGCCTCGCTGGGGAGACTGGCGGCAGGAGTCGCTCACGAAATCAACAATCCTTTGACCGGCGTATTGACCTACAGCAGTTTTCTGCAGAAGAGAACCAAGGATGATCCTGAAATGCAGGAAAACCTGGGCATCATCGTCAGGGAAACCATACGCAGTCGGGAAATCGTCAAGAGCCTGCTCGATTTTTCGCGTCAGTCGGTGCCCAAGAAGAGCAAGGTAGACATCAGCGTCATCATTAAAAATGCGGTTGAAATTGTTGCCAATCAGCTGACACTCAAGAAAATCAAGCTTGAAACCCATCTTGCTGCTTCGACACCGCAAGCCACACTGGATGCCAACCAGATTCAGCAGGTGATGATCAACCTGCTGGTCAATGCGGCCGATGCCATCAGTGAAGAGGGTGGCCGCATTTCGGTTGATTTATCCCTGATTTCTCTTTCCCAGTTTGGTCTGGCGCAAATCAAGAATGCAGCTTGTCCTAAAAAACATGACCTGATGGATCAGGAAATGAAGATATTTGGCATGCCGACCGTCAAGTTAAAAATTGCATCCAATGGGTCCGAAGGCCTGTTGCATCTGGACCCCGTCTATGGCAAACGTCGGCACCAGTATGGCGTTGAAATTGTCCCGGGAAAAGATTTTCGAATCTCATGTCCCAAGTGCAATATCTCGTTAATTGAAGACAATGTGGTTTGCCCGAAATGCAGCGCCACGGTTTACAATTTTGAAGTGGCGCCGCATGGAAAGATCCAGGGTTGCGTCAACCCCGAGTGCGGTTGGCAAAGATGGCAGGCAATGGATGATGCCGCACCTTCAGAATATATAGAAATAAGAATCGCCGATAGCGGGCAGGGAATCGCCAAAGACGACTTGACCAAGATATTCGAGCCGTTTTTTACCACCAAAGGTCAAAAGGGAACGGGTCTCGGCCTGGCGGTGACTTGGGGAATCATAGATAACCATGGCGGCACCATCAATGTTGAGAGCGAACCGGGCAAGGGAACAATTTTCATCATTCATTTGCCCGTGCAATAGCAGTTCGCGCCCAAGAAAATGTAGCTGCAGTACCCGGTCCAGAAGCAATGCTGAAAGAGATAGAAAAGCCGGAATTCACTTTGAACGACACGTGCAATAATAGAGGATAGAAATGGTGATCAGCCGAGGCAAACTTAAAATGTCCGTAACCACATTCTCCGCATCCCTGGCCATTGCGGCCAGGCTGGCACTGGCGGCGTTAGTGCTCGCCGCAGCGAGCCTGACCGCCCAGGCTGCCGACAGTCCGCTTTCCAAGCAGGATAAGGAGTGTCTCGAATGCCACGCGACCAAGGGTCTGGAAAAAAAGCTGGCGAATGGAGAAATGCTCTCCTTGCACGTGGATGGATCGGGGTTTGCGAAATCGGTCCATAGCATGATCGGCTGCGCCGTTTGCCATCGGGAAATTGCAGTCGACGATCACCCGCCGCTGAAAAAGAAGATAAGCAGCCTGCGCGACAATTCAATTGAGCTGACCAAGGTTTGCTTCACTTGTCACTCGGGCGTTTTCAAGCTTTACAAGAACAGCATCCATGCGACCTTGGTCCGTGAAGGCGACTCAGCCGCACCCCTATGCACGGACTGTCACAGTCCCCATACGGTGATGGCGAAAGCCGCGTATGACGCCAAGACCGGGGCGCCCTGCAGCAACTGTCACTTCGGCATCCAAAAGGCTTATGCCGCTAGCGTCCATGGTCAAGCCAGTCTTGGTTGCTCCAGTTGCCATAATGCCCACGACGTCAGCGCCACGACCGCAGAGGACAAGCTCAAGAATGCCTGCTTCGGCTGCCATTCCGACGTGTTGCAGGCTCACCAGACTTGGTTGCCCAATGCCGAAAGACATTTCGAGGCGGTTTCCTGCCCAGCCTGCCATGTGCCGGGAGCCAAGCGCAAAGTCGATCTCAGGCTATTCAGCAATGAGAAACAGCAGCGCATTTCCGAGCAAGCGGGCGTACCGCAATTCGTCGGCCGAGCCCGCTCAGCCGACGGCAAGGAAAAAGGCCTGAGCGCAGTCGAACTGCAAGATCTGCTGCGCGAGTTCAACCCTGCGGGAACAGACCAGAGCAAGACGACGCTACGAGGCCGCCTTGAGGTCAGCACGGGCGTGGAAGCGCATCAACTCACAGAGAAGTCGCAGGCGATACGGGATTGCGCCACATGCCACCAGCAGGGTGCCGCTCCCTTCCAAAGCGTCACGGTTTCCATCATCGGTCCGGATGGCAGACCCTTGCGCCACGAAGCGAACAAGGAAGTCCTGAATTCGCCACTTTCGGTCGAAGCGGTCGGCGGTTTCTATGTCATCGGTGGTACCCGGATCAAGCTGTTGGATATTTTGCTTGTCCTTGCGCTGCTGGGCGGCGTCAGTGTGCCGATCGGCCATTTGACGCTGACCTGGCTCTTCAAGAGGAACGCGAAGAGAATTGGCGGCGAGGAGGACTCCTGAACCACCCGGAACGAAGGTTGCCCTGACGACGTCCCAGCTCAAACAAAAGGATCAACGCAATGCAAAGACTCTATGTACACCCGCTTCCGGTCAGGATCTGGCACTGGATTAACGCGCTCGGCTTCGTGACGATGATTGTCACCGGGATTCAAATACGTTATATCGGTTTGCTCGATCTGTTTTCTTTCCGCACAGCGGTAATCCTGCATAACTGGATCGGCTTTGTGCTCATCGCCAATTTCTTCGTCTGGCTGCTTTTCTACATGTTTTCCGACAAGATCCGGGTGTATCACCCCGAACTGAGCCCGATCAAGCATTTCCGTGCGAGTTTCCGCCAGATGATGTTCTATGGCTACGGGATTTTCCGCGGGCAACCTAACCCGCACCATGTGAGCGTCTATCACAAGTTCAATTCGATGCAGAGCATGACCTACCAGATCATCATGCTGCTGCTGGTACCGCTGCAGTTCTATACGGGGGTGTTGCTGTGGGACGTCAAGCGTTTCACCGGCATGATCGACATGCTCGGCGGGGTGCGCGTGGTGGATACGGCGCATGTGCTGATATTCATATTCTTTGCCGGGTTCATTTTTATCCACCCCTACCTGGCGACACTAGGCCACACCCGGCTGGCACACTTCAAGGCGATGTTCACCGGCTACGAGGAAATTGAAGACGAAACGACCGGGCATTAACCCGGATTAAGCCTCTCCGGATTCGGTGCCGCGGATCCGGATATCGTACTTGCGCATCAGCGCCTGGAAGTTGGCGCGCAGCATGCCGGTTTCCTCGGCGCTGCGCGTCACGTTCCAGTCGTTGCGCTTGAGGGCCTCGAGCAGAAACAGCTTTTCGATATCTTCAACGGATTTTTCCCGCGCCTCTTTCTTGAGCCGCTTCAGCTCGTCGCCGGTGCGCGGAATGTCCAGATCGGTGCGCGCGTGCAGGTCGAGAATATCGGTCAGGTGGGCCTGACGGATGACCTTGTCATTGGCCAGGATCATTGCGCGGTGCACCGTGTTCTGCAGTTCGCGCACATTGCCGGGCCAGTTGTGGCTGGTCAGCGCTGTCAGGGCATCGGCTGAAATCTCATTGACCTCCTTGCCCAGTTCCTTGCTGAACACCTTGAGGAAATGAAAGGCCAGCGCCGGAATGTCTTCGCGGCGTTCCCGTAGCGGCGGCACCTGGATGGGGAAGATATTGATCCGGTAAAACAAATCCTCGCGGAAGGTTCCGGCTGCCACCATGTCCTTGAGATCCTTGTTGGTGGCAGTGATCAGACGGATGTTGGTGCTCTGGGTACGGGTGTCGCCGACCGCGCGAAATTCTCTTTCCTGCGTCACCCGCAGCAGCTTGGCCTGGGTCGACATGGAGATATTGGAAATTTCATCGAGGAACAGTGAGCCGCCGTTGGCGACCTCGAACATGCCGCGCTTGTTGACCACTGCGCCGGTAAAGGCGCCCTTGATGTGCCCGAACAACTCGCTTTCCAGCAGGGTTTCGCTGAGTGAGTTGCAATCGACGGCGACAAACGGCTTGTCCTTGCGCAGGCTGTTGAAATGGATGGCGCGCGCGATCAACTCCTTGCCGGTACCGCTCTCACCGGTGATCATCACCGTGCTGTTGGTTGGGGCGCTCTGGGCAATCAGACGGAACACGTTCTGCATCGCCTGGCTGGAACCGATAATATTTTCGAAGCGATATTTGGAACTGAGTTCGCTTTTGAGGCTGGAGTTCTCCTGAAGCAGTTGTTTCCGCTCCAGTGCTCGTCCGACCACGACCTTGAGTTCATCGGGATCAAAGGGTTTCGGCAAATAATCGAAGGCGCCCAGCTTCATGCAGCGCACTGCCGTCTCGATCTGGGACAGGCCGGTGACCATGATCACCTCGATATCCGGATGGGCTTCCTTGACCCGCTGCAACACTTCCATACCATCCATCTGGGGCATCATGATGTCGAGGATGACCAGATCGAAGGGCTTTTCCTCGATTTTCTTCAATGCGATCAGTCCACTCTGCGCCGTGTCGATCTCGAAAGCATCCGTGCCGAGTATGCGCTGGCAGCTTCTGATCACGATTTCCTCGTCGTCCACCAAGAGAACTCTGGTCTTCATTGCGGTTTCGCGTGCGTCGCGTTCAAATTGTTGCCCGCATCTTTCTCGGGCGGATCCAGTGGAAGGTACACGCGGAAAGTCGAGCCCTTGCCAACCTGGCTGTCGACTTCAATGGCGCCGCCATGTGCAGTGACGATACCATGAGTCACCGACAAGCCGAGCCCGGTACCTTTACCGACTTCCTTGGAAGTGAAGAAAGGATCAAAGATACGCTTGAGGTTTTCCTGGGGAATGCCGCAACCCGTATCGATGACCGTGATCTCTGCCATCGGTAACGTTTTGCCGCTCGCTTCTCCACCCACGGACTTCATCACGCGGCGTGTCCGAACAGTAATGTCGCCGTCCTGTTCGACGGCATGCTGGGCGTTCACCATCAGATTCAGGATGACCTGCTCGATCAGGTCGGCGTCGATCCAGACCGGCGGCAGTGCGCCGTCGAGATTCATGGTGATTTTCACATCACGCAGAAAGGCCGGCTTCTCGATGATGCGCAGGGTGTTCTCGATGATCTTGTTGAGATCGGCGAATTTCTTTTCCGGCGGTTTTTCTCGAGCGAAATCGAGCAACCGCCTGATGATGGCGGCACAGCGCTTGGTTTCGCGGATCACCAGATCGAGATCTTCGGCGTTCTGACTGCCATCCGGCATTTCCTTGCGCAGCAGGTGGGAGAAGGTCAGCACCCCGGTCAGGGGATTGTTCAATTCATGGGCGATTCCCGCTGCGAGCAGTCCGACCGAAGCCAGTTTTTCCGAACGCGCCGTTTCCGCTTCGGCGATCCGCAATTCCTTGGTTCTCTGTTCGATTTTGCGTTCCAGGGTCAGCGCCCATTCTTCCAACTCCTTGCGCGAGTTCTTCAAGGCTAGCGTCATCGAATTAAAGGACTCCGCGACTTTACCGAACTCGTCCCCGCCTCTGACCGGGATGGGGTGTTCCAGATCACCTTCCGAGAGTCTTTTTGCCCCTGCCTCGAGGTCACGCAGTGGCCGATACACAAAACGGCTGACCAGACCACTCATCAGGATGGAAACGATGGCGATGAATGCCAGAGATAGGCCGCCAATGACGAAACTATGCGCTCGTGTTTTTTGGTCGATCTCGTCGAGTGAATAGATGATATCGAGCACCCCGAGAACCGGCTCACTCTTTTTATGCACATGGCAGTCGGCGGTATAACAGGAGGGTTCATTGCGCAGGATCTCCATGCTGCCGAGCATGCGGCGGCCACTGGCATCGAAAAATATTCGAGGCGTTGGTTCTTTGCGGACCAGGTCGATCGACATTTCATTCGGGTAACACAGCGCGCAACCATCTTTGTCGCGGTCGAATTTCTGTCCGACTTCCGGAGGATAGGAGGAGTGAATGATTCTGCCGTCCTTGGCCCAGATTCTGATCTTGGCGACATTTCTCTGTTTGCCGACATCCTGAATAATTCTTTTTACATACACCGTCTCATTTTCAAGCATGGCATAGCGCGTGCTTTTGGTGATGACCTCCGAGAGCCTCGCCAGATCGGTCATGGCCGCTTCACGCAATTCCGTACGCTGATGCTCGACCAGAAGAAACGTGAACAAGGCCATCGCCACGGTCAGGGTGAGTGCCATGTACGAACCGACTTTGAATTTCAGGGTATTCCGAAACAGTCTCATTTTCATCCCGGGACGCTGCGGGAGTTATGCTGGATGTCGCAGGGAATGCGCCTGATGATCGCCATAGCGCCAAGCCAAGCCCAAAGCGGAAGCATTCTACCCTTTCGAGGGGCGAATTGCAGCCCGCAGGCGGCGTCGCATCACGTTCCGAGGTGACAAAACCGTACGTCAGGAAAGCCGCTTCAAACCCGTCGTGGCAGCTTGAGGCGGGACAGGCGGCGGATTTGTTCCTCTATCTGCCCTAGTAATTCCTTGTGACGCAAAGCATGCCAGCCACCGACCAGTGAAACTGCTTCACGCAGGGGCTGGTCTTCGCCGGCACAGTGCATGAGCAGCAGGCCGGCATTCGCCAGGTCGTTGAGTTGCCCCAGTTCGTCCTGCAAGCGGACCAGTTCAGCGAGCAGGGGCAGCAACGGTTTGTCAGCCAGCAAGGGCGAGAAAAACTCCAGGGCATAGCGCAAGCGCTTGATGCCGATGCGCAGACGATGCAGCGAGGCGGGATCATCGATCGCCGCCAGTGCGGCGAGCCCCAGGACTTTCTTGCGCAATCGCTTCAATCGGGTGCGTGCGAAATTTTCAATGGTCTCTGTGCCCACCTCAACAGTGCACTCGGTCCCGCTAAATGGCGGCTTATGCAGTAGCGCTGTCACATGCAATAGCAGGCGGGAGTATGCGATCGAATGCAGATGCTTCACCGCAGCTTCGCGGGCCGTGTTCTGTCGTTTGGTTACCGCACCGATCAGCGCCGCCAGACGTGGTTCGCCTGGCACGGCATGTAGAACCGGTGCGGCAATTTCGGTCAGGAGCACGTCAAAATCCCGCGCCTGCCCAAGACGCTCGGTCAGGATGCGCAATTCGGGCAGTATCTGACCGGCCAGCCTGGGCGGCAAACGGGGTGCAAACAGACGCAAGGCGGAGCGCAGGCGGCGGGTTGCCACGCGCATTTGATGTATGAATTCCGGGTCGCTGCTGGACAGCGCACCGTCAAAATTTCCCTGCAGGTGCTCCAGACTGGCCAAGGCAATTTTTCTGAAGGCCGCCAGTGGCGCATCGTCGGTATGCAATCTGGCTGTCTGCGCCTTGACAGGGGCGGCTGCAAATCCCTGGAACAGCCGATAGCCGCGTTCGGCCTTGCTCAGTACCGCAGGTGCCAGCGCCAGTCGTTCTGCCAGGGTCTGCGCCAGCTTGAACAGCGCATTGACATCGCCCGAGGCCAGCTCGATTTCAACTTCCGAAATGGTTTCGAGCTTTCCCTTGGCGGCAATCCAGCCGCGATCCAGCATCAGCAATACAACACACCCCGGGCTTGGTTCAAAGCGCCAGATGGTGCGGCGAAAATTCGTCTCGAACAATGGCGCAATCTGGGCACCGATACGCGGCCGTTCCAGCCAGCGGCGGACGGGTTTGGCATCGATCACGGAGAAATCGAAGTGGCCGGCGTAAGGCGTTTCCCATTCCGGCCGGGAGGTCAGTCCCGCCGCAGAACTACCCGCACACTTGACCGTCTGCAGCCAGGTGCGCCCCTGTTTGCGCAGGCGCAAGGCGATGCCGCGCTCATGCAAATCCAGCGTCGGTGTGTCGTAATAGAGGTTGATGAGTTGCTGCGTATGTTTGGTAACGGCCTTGCGCAGGATCGGCTGGCGCAGCATCAGGCTTTGCGCATCGACTGTCAGGGACAGCTTGAGCTCGATTTCGTTCGGCATGTCGTAGTGGTGGCAGCGTGTTTTGCTTTGGCTATTGCTGACCTGGTTTCTGGTATTTGTGTGGCTCTTCTTTGCGAATCCGACGCAAAGCCAGGAGATTTACCAACAGCGTCACCACAAAAAAAACGCCCAATATCCAGGGGTGGGTGAGAATCTGGGTGATGATCTTTTGTATGTCCAAGGCAGGGAGACCGCAACAATCGGATGCGAGGTGAGCCTATAGACTTCGCTGGACACAGTCAATAGTGTATCCCTGTTGTAAGATGAGACATTAATTTTCGGTGAATGTCCTGATGAAGCTGCGAACAATATTGAGAGGATGCTTGTTGTTGACACTATGCGCGGCAAGCGCTGTCGCGGAGGCGACCGAATTCGGCTCACCTTCGTGCGGCGAATGGGTTGCCCACCGCGAAAAATCGGATACGCTGGCCTTGGGCAATGCCTATTGGCTGCAGGGCTTCATGGCCGGCCTGTCGGCGGGGAGCGGCAAGGACTTTCTGGCTGGCACGGACAGTTCGGCATTCAATGGCTGGATGGACAAATATTGCCAGGCCAATCCACTCCGTGATCTGGCCAGTGGCGCCGGCGCCCTGGCCGCAGAATTGCAGAAAAACAGGCGAACGGCAAAATGACCCGGTTTATCGTCGCTGTTGTTGGCGTCCTGCTGGCTGCGAACTCTATGGCGGCTCCCGTGGAGAGCCGTGCCACACGCTCCTGCCGCGATTGGCAGGAGCAAACCCGCTATGCGAAGAGCGCGACCGAAATGAACAAGGTACCGTTGCTCATCAGCAAGAACTGGTTCCTGGGTTATCTTTCCGGGCGCGCCGAGGAGTCGGGCAAGAATGTGCTCAAGGGCACCGACAATGATTCGATCTTCCTCTGGCTGGACGGTTATTGCCGCACCAACCCTGACAAGACCCTGGACAACGCCGGTGCGGCACTGATGCGCGAATTGATGCAGCAGAAGCGGCTCTAGGGCGTGTTCTCAATTGAGCGACATGTGCGAACGAAACAGATGGCTCCCAGTGCAAGGCACGAGCGACGCCGTGTGGTTGTTCCACATCAGGAGCGAGCAACGCCGCAATGGGAGCCATAT
>JBAYVV010000080.1:0-17498 GCA_041674465.1 Sterolibacterium sp. | reverse complement strand
GGCGTTTCGCCGGAGGCTGCCTACCAGAAAGAGCAAAGCGGCCGAGGCCGATAGGCACGCTTCCTGTTCGCCCCTAGGCCAGCAGTTTCTTCATGAACGCTTCAACATGTGCCGGGCGCAGCGGCTTCAAGAAATAGCCCTTGGCGCCACCGGCAACGGCTTTCTGGATCAGTGCCTTGTCGGCATTGCCTGTGACCATCACGATTTTGCTCTGCGGGCTGACATCCCGGATCAAGGGTAAGGCATCCAGCCCCGACATTCCTGGCATGTCCACGTCCAGGGTCACTATCTCAGGCTGATGTTTTTTTGCGGCCTCGATCCCTTCATGGCCGTTGCTGACGGTTTGCAGAACCGTGAGTCCGATGTCCTCCAGGATGCCCTTCAGCAGCAAGCGTATCGCACCGCTGTCGTCAACGATGATCGCAGTTCTTTTAGCGGAATGCTCGGGCACGCGGAGATCGAGCGTACCGTCCCCGCTGGCGGTTTTTGAAGCGACCTGGCGGGTTTCCTCGACGTGTTTGATCTCTTCGAGGATTTGCGGCTGGGAGAATGGCTTGCGCAAAAAACCTGCCGCACCGGCATCGGCAGCGTGGCCGAAGAGCGTTGGATCGTCCGATCCGGTGAGCATGACCACGCTGATTTCCGGCGACGAAGCATGTAAATCGGCGAGCAGTTCAAGTCCATTCCGACCCGGCAAGTTGTAATCGAGACAAACCAGCTCGGGTGAGTGCTGCCTGACGGACTCTGAAAGTGTCGAGCCGTCTTCAAGAGCAGCCATTACCTGGTGCCCGTTGCTTTCGAACAAGGCCGTCAACACCTTGCGCATTGCCAGGTTGTCATCGACGATGATGATTTTCATGATCGTTCGCCTTTATGCAGGGCCGGGGGTGCGACGCAATTACAAGCACTGGACGCCATTCTAGTACCCCAGAAACAAGTGCGGGCACCAGTACCCCAGATACAAGTGCGGGCACCAGTACCCCAGATACAAGTGCGGGCACTAGCACCCCGGAAACAACTGCGGGCACTAGAGCTTTCGCTTCGGCGAGTGTCTTGAACGGGAGCGCGGCGCTTGGTCGGTGGTCCCTTGTGCCGGCTGGTAGGCTGGGATCAGATGCTGCGGGCCATTGCCGATCAGATTGGCGCGGCCCATGTGGCGCAAGGCTTCGCGCAGCAGCGGCCAGTTCTGCGGATCGTGATAGCGCAGGAAGGCCTTGTGGATGCGCCGCTGGCGGCCGCCGCGGACGATATACACCTGTTCCGCGGCGGCGCCAACCTTGCGCAGCGGATTCCTGCCGGTGTGATACATGGCTGTTGCCAGCGCCAGCGGCGTCGGCAGAAAAGTCTGCACCTGGTCGAGACGGAATTTATTGCGCTTGAGCCACAGCGCCAGGTTGAGCATGTCGACATCGGTTGTGCCGGGATGCGCGGCGATGAAGTAGGGGATCAGGTACTGCTCCTTGCCGGCTTCACGCGAATATTTTTCGAACAGCGCCTTGAATTTGTCATAGCTGGAGATGCCCGGCTTCATCATCATCGCCAGCGGCCCAGGTTCGAGGTGTTCCGGCGCGATCTTGAGATAGCCGCCGACGTGATGGGTGACGAGTTCCCTGACGTATTCGGGCGAACGCACCGCGAGATCGTAGCGCACGCCCGAACCGATCAGGATCTTCTTGATGCCAGGCAGGGCGCGTGCCTTGCGGTACAAGGCGACGAGCGGCCCATGGTCGGTGCCGAGGTTCTCGCAGATGCCGGGATAGACGCAAGACAAACGGCGGCAGGAGGACTCGATGGCAGGGTCCTTGCAGGCCAGGCGGTACATGTTGGCGGTCGGTCCGCCGAGGTCGGAAATGATGCCGCTGAAGCCGGGTGTCTTGTCGCGGATGGCTTCGATCTCCTGCAGGATGGAGGTTTCCGATCTACTCTGGATGATGCGTCCCTCGTGTTCGGTGATGGAGCAGAAGGTGCATCCGCCAAAGCAGCCGCGCATGATGTTCACCGAGTGGCGGATCATTTCCCAGGCCGGAATGCGCGCCGAGCCGTAGGCCGGATGCGGCGCGCGGGCGTAGGGCAGGCCATACACGTGGTCCATTTCCGGCGTGCTCAGCGGAAGCGGCGGCGGGTTGAGCCACAGGTCGCGCAGGGCAGGTCCCTCACCGTGTGACTGGACCATGGCGCGGGCATTGCCCGGATTCGATTCGAGATGGAAAGTGCGCGAGGTATGCGCATAGAGTACCGGATCGTCCTTGACCTGCTCATACGCGGGAAGCCGGATCACCCTGCGCGCACGGTGCTCGCGTTGCTGGGCGAGATGTTCTGCGCGTGAAACGAGTTGAACTGGCCGGGCAGCGTCCGCTGCTTGCGGCGGGCTGTCCGGTGTCACTGCGTAGGGATCGGGATGGGTTTGAACCCTGCCCGGTGTATCCACCCGGTTCGAATCGATTTCCTCCCAGTCGGGCGGATGCCAGCCGTGCGGCACCATGAACGCGCTGCCGCGCAGATCGCGGATGGTTTCGATCGGAATACCCTTGGCGAGGCGATGGGCCAGTTCCACCAGGGCGCGTTCGGCATTGCCGAACAGCAACAGATCGGCCTTGGCATCGGGCAGGATGGAACGTCGCACCTTGTCCGACCAGTAATCGTAGTGGGCGATGCGGCGCAGGCTGGCTTCGATGCCGCCAATGACAATGTGGCTGTCGGAATAGGCTTCGCGGCAGCGCTGCGCGTAGACGATCACGGCGCGGTCGGGCCGCTTGTCGGGTTGGGCGTCGGGGGTATAGGCGTCGTCGGAGCGGATCTTGCGGTCGGAGGTGTAGCGGTTGACCATCGAGTCCATGTTCCCGGCGGTCACGCCGAAGAACAGCTTGGGCGGACCGAGCGTCTTGAAGGCGGCGGCCGAGTGCCAGTCGGGCTGGCTGATGATGCCGACGCGAAAACCTTGCGCTTCCAGCAAGCGGCCGACCAGGGCCATGCCGAAACTGGGATGATCGATATAGGCATCGCCAGTGACGAGGATGATGTCGCAGGCGTCCCAGCCCAGCGCTTCCATCTCCTCGCGCGACATCGGCAGGAAAGGGGCGATGCCGAAGCGATGCGCCCAATGTTTGCGATACGCGGTCAGGAGCGGCGAGGTTGGTAAACTCGTGCGGTTAAATTCCGCGGGGATTGCATCGGCTGGCATCGGCCGATTCTACAGGGTCTCTGAACTTGCTTTGCGCCGATTCGTCCGGCTGTGCTGGGGGACATGACGCGCGAGGAAATCCATCTGGTCGTGAAGGATCTGGCGGTTGCAGAGGATCAGGTATTCAGCCTTGTTTGGCACGTAAGGGGCATATAACAACTGCATCTCGGCTTCCTCCGGGGTACGTCCGCTCTTGTGCTGGTTGCAGCTGCGGCAGGCGGTCACGACGTTCATCCAGATGTCGCAGCCACCCTGCGAAACCGGTACGACATGGTCGCGCGTCAGGCGCTGGGTGGAGAACTCATTGCCGCAATAGGCGCAGATGTGGCGGTCGCGATGGAAGAGTTCGCGGTTGTCGAGGGGCGGTACCTGGAACAGGCTTTTCGAGGCGAGCGCCTTACCCTTGATGGCGATGATGCTGTTGGTGGTGATCCAGGAACGCTCGCCGGTACAGCGATTCATGCCGCCATGAAAAGTGAAGTTGGCGTCGCCGATGGCCCAGGCAACCTGATTCTTGGCGTAATAAAAGCAGGCATGTTGCCATGTCACCCAACGATGCGGCACACCATGCATATCGAGCGTCAGGATAAGCGGCAGAGCAGTCATGTCGGTGTGCTTCCCGGTCGAATTCCCAGTCAGTAGGGTCGGTGTAGAATCAATCCATGTGACATTACTCGGCAAAGCCTAGCAGAGCAAGGTGAAATTTCAAAGCGGCCCAGTGCAACACTCAGCACACAACCTGGTGCGGGCATTGCTGATCTCGCTGCTGTTGCATGCCCTCGTCCTGTGGCAACCGCCATCCACCCTTCCTGGCGGAATCATGCAGTCTGTGGCGTTTTCCCCTGTGCTATCTCTGCAGGCATCCTTGCTCGCTCGCCCCGAGTCGCAGCCGCTTACCGCGGCCGTTCCGGCAAAGCAGACGGTGAAATCCGCCGATGTTCCGCAGATACTCAAGCCGCCTGCCGCGCGGCCACCGGTCGAGACACCCCCGGCGCAGCCCGTCATGGCGGCAACGGTTGAGAGCCTGGCATCCAGCACAGCGGAAACCGGCATTGATGCCAACAGCATGCGTCAATATCGCCTGAGCCTGGCGACCGCGGCACGCCGCTACAAGGTCTACCCGGCGCAGGCTGTGGAAAACGGCTGGAGCGGTACCGCCGAAGTTGCCGTGGCGATTGCCGCCGATGGCGTGCCGCAGCCCGTGCAATTGCTGAACTCGAGTGGTTACGTCGTGCTCGATGTGGCGGCGCTGGAGATGATCGCCAGTGCTGCGTTGAACACCGTTGTGCCGGCCAGCTTGCGCGGCCAGCGTTTCAGCGTAGCGCTACCGGTGGTGTTTGAGAGGGAAGCGCGCTGACTTTGCCCGCTATTTGCGGGTCGCTTGTGGCGTCAATATTTGCGGTGCGTTTTGCGGGCGCAGTTCAGCGGTGTGAAAACCGAATAGTCCTTTCTTGCGGTCGGCATAGTAATGCCGCAGCGTCATGGCGATCGTGCGGAAAGCGATTTCCTCCCAGGGAATCTCGTGTTCGGCCAGCAGCGCCACTTCCAGCGTCTCGACGCCCGGTGCGAAATCCAGGTTCAAGAGCCGGGCGCGGTAGATCGCATGCACCTGACAGATATGCGGCACGCTGATCAGCGTGAACAGGTTGCCGATCTCGATGCTGGCGCAGGCTTCCTCCAGCGTTTCGCGGAGGGCCGCCTCGGGCAGGGTTTCATAGTTCTCCATGAAGCCGGCGGGCAGGGTCCACATGCCCTGGCGCGGCTCGATGGCGCGACGGCAGAGCAGCACCTTGTCGTCCCATTCCGGCAGGCTGCCCACGACCAGTTTCGGGTTCTGGTAATGGATGCTGTTGCAGGCATCGCATACTGCGCGCACCAGGGTGTCGCCCGGCGGAATGCGCTGGCAGACCGGAGCACCACAATGGCTGCAATAGTTGATGACGGGTTCCATGATGTGGCAAGCATTCTAGTACCCGCTTTTGTTTCTGGGGTGCTAGGGCGTGTTCTCAATTGAGCGACGTGTGCGAACGATCAATTGAGAACACGCCCTAGTACCGGACGCTGGTTTTGTTTGGCCTGCCCGTCACCCGGAATCCGAGCGTGCCAGTTGCCATTGCGGTAGACTTGTGCAGCGAAACCCCCGATGCCGTTGCTCACCCCGCCATGACACCCCTCGACCTGAACATTTTTGAACAACTCAAGGCGGGTGGGAACTTGCCCTCGCCCAAAGGATCGGCGCTTTCCATTATTCGCTTGACCCAGCAGGAAGAGGTTTCCTTGCACGACCTGGCGCACGCGATTAAAACCGACCCGGTTTTTTGCGGCCGCCTGATCAAGGCGGCCAACGGCGTGAATAGGGCTGGTGCGCGTCCGCTGGTCTCGATTCAGGATGCGATTGCGCTGCTGGGCGTGCCGTCAGTGCGTTCGCTGGCGCTGGGCTTCTCCCTGGTGTCGGCTTATCGCAAAGGCAAGTGCAGCAACTTTGATTACGAACGATTCTGGTCGCATTCCCTGATCCGTGCCATCGCCTTGCAGGCGCTTACCGTCGCCACGCATGTGGCGCCAGCGGAAGATGCGTTCAGTGTCGGCCTGCTGTTTCGCATCGGCGAACTCGCCCTGGCGACGTTGTTCCCCGACAAATATGCCGACATCCTGCATCAGTTGCGCCAGGAATCGCATCTGCGCCTGCTCGATCTGGAACAGACGAACTTTGTCATGACGCATAACGTACTTTCCGTGTCGATGATGCTCGATTGGGGTTTGCCGAAGTCCTATGTCGAGCCCGTTTATTATTTTGAGGCATTGGAAGAAATACCTTTCGTTGAAGGCTCGCGGTCTTACATCCTGACCTATCTGCTGGCCTGCGGCGATCTCGTTGCCGACATCTGCCTCGCCGCACCGGAGCAGCGCGGCGCAATGATGCCGCGCTTGCTCAGGCTGGGAGAGCGTCTTTCGCTTGACGCCGACAAGCTCATGGCGATTTGTGACAGCGCCGCGGCCGATTGGCTGGCGTGGGGTCCAATGCTGCACTTGAAAACTACAGCAGTGCCTTCTTTCAAGGAAATCGCCGCCACGCCTGTGACCGCGCCCGAGAACAGCCTCGATGCAGCTGGGAAAGCTGCGACGGAACAGCGGATGCGGATACTGATCGTCGATGATGAAAGGAGCATGCGAATTTTGCTGTGTGCCCTGCTGACCAAGAGCGGGCATGAAGTGTATGAGGCGGAAAACGGCCGGCAGGGTTTTGAAATGGCGCTGGAGCTGCAACCGCACATCATGATCATCGATTGGATGATGCCGGAAATGGATGGCATCGAACTCACCAAATTGCTGCGCGAGACCCAGGTGGGGAAATCCGTCTATGTCCTGATCCTGACCAGCTTTGAAGAGGACGACAAACTGGTCGAGGCTTTCGATGCGGGCGCCGACGATTTCATGAGCAAGCCCTTGCGTCCACGCGTGCTGGAGGCACGCTTGCGCGCCGGACAGAGAATTGTTCTGCTGCAGCGGGCGAGCGAGCGCGATCGCGAGGAAATCCGACAATTTGCCGCGGAACTGGCCGTGACCAACCGGCGCTTGCAGGAGATGGCGCTGAGCGATTCATTGACCGGATTTCCCAATCGACGCTATGCGATAGAGCGCATGAAACAGGAATGGGCGGCAGGCACGCGCAACAAGCGGCCCCTGGCGGTGATGGTGATCGACGTGGATGAGTTTAAGACGATCAACGATACGCACGGTCACGATGTCGGCGATGATGTGTTGCGACAGGTATCCATGGCGCTTAAAAGCGGCCTGCGCGAACAGGATGTGCTGTGCCGAATTGGCGGTGACGAATTTCTGGTGATCAGTCCCGGCGCGACTCTCGATGAGGCCCTGGCTTGCGCCGAACGCGTGCGGACTGTGGCGCACACAACCCGGTATACCTCGGGACGTTTGACGCTGCAGGGAAGCATCAGCATCGGCGTGGCCGTTCGCGAGGCCGGCATGCCCGATATCGATGCCCTCATCAAAGAGGCCGATCGAGGCGTGTATCTCGCGAAGCAACGTGGCCGCAATCATGTCGCCGCAGTTCAGAGCCGAAGGCAGTGAGGACTTGGCCTGGCGAGGTTGACAAAACAAGAAACAGATAATAATCAATATGATATACGTTGTTTGTAAGAAAAAACCTTACAAACCATACGGAAGTCATTCTTACCTCAAATACAGAATTACCCCGCTAGTCTCGCTTGACAGCTCGCGTCACAATGCGACCGTCTTCAAGTCTGTCGATTTGAGGCAACCCAAGGAGTGCATGATGAAACTGACTGACACCTACAATGATATAAAGGAAGTCAATCTTGCCTACCTGATGCTGGCGCAGAATATGGTCCGCGCCGACCGTGAGGCGGCTATTTTCCGCCTCGGCATCAGCGATGAGATTGCCGATATCCTGGACCGGCTTACCCCGGGGCAAGTCCTGAAAATGGCCAGCTCCGACATGTTGTTGTGCAGCTTCCGCTTTGACGACACGCTGCTACTCAACCTGCTTGCCAATCATGAACGTGACCGCAGTATCGGGCACGTGCATGCGGCGATTCTCGCCGCCGGCAAGTCTGTTGAAACCGTGGCTTGAAACGTTGAATTTCCGGAGGATCCTATGCGCAACAAATCCGTTATCTCGGAGGCGAGAGATATTCGCCTGGCTATTGAACTGATCGAGCTCGGCGCCCGTCTGCAGCTGCTCGAAACCGAAACAAAACTCAGTCGCGAGCGTTTGCTCAAACTGTACAAGGAAGTGCGCGGCGAATCGCCGCCGAAGGGTATGCTGCCGTTCTCGACCGACTGGTTCATGACCTGGCAGCCGAACATTCATGCTTCCCTGTTCATGGCCTACCACCGCTTCCTGCGTGAGCACACGCAACTGCGTGGTCTCGATCTGATCATCAAGTCTTTCCGCATGTATCTTGAACAGGTGCGGCGAAACAACATGGAGCCGGCCTTGTCGTTGACACGCGCCTGGACCATGGTGCGTTTCTTCGATGCCAACATGCTGGCGCTGGCAACTTGCAAGTGTTGCGGTGGCCAGTTTGTCGCGCACGCCTTTGACCCGACCAAGGGTTACGTGTGCGGCCTGTGCAACGTGCCGGCCCGCGCCGGCAAGACGCGCCGCGCCGCAGCCGCCAAAGCAGAAGCTGCCGTCGCGGCCTGAGCTTCACCAGGTTGTTCGTGTCTGACTGAGCACCCCCCCAGCGGGGTTGCTCAGTTTTCTCTTTGCTCCTGTCGTATTCCTTGCCGCGATTCCTTGTCGCGGATAGTGCGAAACAGGTGTTTTCGGCTATCATAATGCGATCCCAGTAGTCGGCGCCTGCCAGGCTGGAACCCGAAAATCGGAGGCTGTTGATGTTTTTGTTTATCGGATACGCAATCATTCTCGCTTCCTCGGTGGGAACTTATTCGGTTCACGGCAGTCTGCCCGCGCTTTGGATGCCCCTGGAATATGTCGCGATTCTTGGCTTGATGGCGGGCGGTTTCATCGCCGGCAACGGCACCAAGGAAATCAAGGCGACGCTGGCCGCTTTGCCTGGCGTGCTGAAGGGCTCGAAGTTCTCCAAGGCGCTGTATATCGATCTGCTCTCGATGCTCTTCGAGGTGCTCGCCAAGGTGCGCAAGGAAGGCCTGATGTCGATTGAAAACGACATCGAGCATCCGCACGAGAGCCCACTGTTCAACAAGTATCCCGACATCGCTGCGGACCATCATGCGATGGAATTCATCACCGATTACCTGCGCATGATGGTCGGCGGCAATCTGAATGCCTTCGAGATCGAAAACCTCATGGACCTCGAAATCGAAACCCACCATCACGAAGCGCATGTACCGGCGCACATCATGTCGAAAACTGCGGATGGCGTGCCGGCCTTCGGTATCGTCGTGGCGGTGATGGGCGTGGTGAACGTGATGGGCTCGGTCGGTGAGCCGCCGGCGGTGCTCGGCAAGATGATCGGCGGTGCGCTGGTCGGCACCTTCCTCGGTATTCTGGTGTCCTACGGCTTCGTCGCGCCGATCGCCAGCAAGCTGGAGCAAAAGGCAGAAGAGAGCGGCAAGATCTTCCAGTGCATCAAGATGGTGCTGCTTGCCAGCATGAACGGCTATGCGCCGCAAGTGGCCGTCGAATTCGGCCGCAAAGTGCTGTATTCGACCGACCGGCCGAGCTTTACGGAACTCGAAGAAGAAATGAAAAACCGCAAGGGCAAGAAATAAGTGTCGCTCGGTAGAGCGCGCTAGCAGCGGATATTTGCATGAGCGACGACAGCCAACAGCCAATCATCGTCAAGCGCATCAAGAAGGGCGGCGGCGCAGCGCATGGCGGCGCCTGGAAAATCGCCTACGCCGACTTCGTCACGGCGATGATGGCCTTCTTCCTCCTGATGTGGTTGCTCGGCTCGACCAGCCAGGGGGATCTCAAAGGTATCGCAGACTATTTCAATACACCGCTCAAGGTGGCTCTCGAAGGCGGTTCGGGCAGTGGCGACACTTCCACCACTTTGTTGCAGGGCGGTGGTGATGATCTGACCAAGAGCAATGGCCAGGTCAGAAAAGGTGAGCGGATGGAGACCAAAGAAAGCGTCAAGATTTCGCCGATGCAAAACGAGATCACTGTGGCGCAGGAGAAGGTCGAAGCGCAGAAACTCACCGAGCTCAAGCAGCTCATCGAATCCAAGATCGAGAACAACCCCAGTCTCAAGCAGTTCAAGAACCAGTTGCTGCTCGATATCACGGCCGAGGGGTTGCGCATCCAGATCGTCGACGAGAAGAGCCGGCCGATGTTCGACTCCGCCAGCGCCGATCTCAAGCCTTATACACGCGTCATCTTGCGCGAGATCGGCAACGCGCTGAATGGCGTGGTGAATCGCGTCAGCCTTTCCGGCCATACCGATTCCACGCCTTTTGCGGGCGGCAATCAGGGCATCGGCAACTGGGAACTCTCTGCCAGCCGCGCCAACGCTTCCCGGCGCGAGTTGATCGCCGGCGGCATGCAGGAGGATAAGACCCTGCGCGTGGTCGGGCTGGCCGCCGCTGTGCCCTGGGACAAGCAGGATCCTTACAGCCCCATCAATCGGCGCATTAGCATCATCGTGATGAACAAGAAGACTGAGGATACGATCCTGCGCGATGGCAAGGAGGGCGATGCCGAGTTGCCTGCCGAATTAAGATCTCCCTCGGTGCCTTCCGTGGTGCCCGGCGGCGCCGCAACCGAGATCAAACCGACGGGACGTTGACCCGGAGTGGACTCCGGGTCAATGCATTTCGCTGGATGGCTCTTGATGGCGCGTGGTGGCGGCTTGGTGCTCAATAGCGACAGTTCCTGGAGTAAAATAGCCGCTGTTATTGCTCAAGTAATGGCTCAGGGTTCTGTTGACACCATTCTTACTAGAAAGCCCTCCTCGTGAATCCCATTTTCGATAGAACCTTATGGCTTGGCATGGCCTGGACACTGTTTGCCGGTGGCGCCGTGTATTTATTTGCCCCGCCAGCGGAAAACGGCCTGTCTTATGTCACCGCATTGATCATGGTGGCGGTGGGCTGGGCGGTGATCGGTAAAATTTCAGGAGTTACTCCGCAGCAAGCGCATCTGGATGCCCGCCGCAATCAGGAACGGGCACTGATGATCGAATTCAACGAACTGCTCAAGGAATGCACCAAGCAGTTCACTGCGCAATACCAGGAAATCCGTCTCGAAATCGGCCGGATGCAGACCCTGCTGGCGGATGCGATTGCCAACCTGACCCAGAGCTTCGAGGGGATGCATCGCCAGACCGAGGAACAGCGTCGTTTGTCGCTATCGGTGACTGCCGGTGCCGGCGATGGCGTAGCAATGGATTTTGACGGTTTTGTGAGCAACACCTCCGACGTCATGGACCGTGTGGTGCAGAGCGTGGTCAACAACAGCAAGCTGGGCATGGAACTGGTTGAGGTGACTGACAACATTGCGCAACGGACGCAGGAGGTACTGGGCATACTTTCCGAGATTACAGCGATCTCCAAACAGACCAATCTGCTCGCCTTGAATGCGGCGATCGAGGCGGCGCGCGCCGGCGAAGCCGGGCGCGGGTTCGCCGTGGTGGCCGATGAAGTGCGCGACCTTTCCGGCCGCACCAGCAAGTTCAGTCAGCAGATCAATGCCGTGATGATGAGCATGCAAACCTCGGTGCACCAAGCCGAACTGGCGATCCAGCGCATGGCTTCGCAGGACATGAGCTTCGCGCTCGAATCGAAACAGCGCGTCGAGATGGCCGTCCTCGACATGGGCCGGCAGAATCAGGAGCGCGCCAAAGCCATCGATGACCTTGCCGCCAGTGCTTCCGAAGTCGGATCCCAGGTCGGCCGCGCAATTACGGCATTGCAATTCCAGGACCTGGTGTCGCAACTGATGAGCCATGTGCTGCGGCGGGTTGAGGCGCTCGATCGCGTGGCGATCCACTTTGAGGAACTGGCGCGGACGCTGATCATGGATGCCGATGTTGACGATGCAGACGCCGCGGTGACAGCGTTGCGCGGAGAAACCCGCAAGATTACCGATAGCCTGGCGGAGATGACTTCCCAGACCACGCACAACCCGGTGGCGCAGCAAGTCATGAATCAGGGCGATATTGAATTATTCTGAGTTTGACTTCCACACTATCAATTGACTTTGGCACCACCCAGATAATCAGACAGGACAACAGACATGGCAAAAATCATACTGGCAGTCGATGATTCCGCTTCCATTCGTCAGATGGTGGCATTTACCCTGAAGAGTTCCGGCTATGAAGTCGTCGAGGCCGTGGATGGCATGGACGGCCTTGAAAAGGCCAAAGCCAAGTCTGTCAATCTCGTGCTGACCGACCAGAACATGCCACGCATGGATGGCCTGACGCTCATCAAGAACTTGCGTGGCATGCCCCAATACAAAACGGTGCCGATTCTGATGCTGACCACCGAATCATCCGATGCCATGAAGGCGCAAGGCAAGGCGGCCGGCGCGACGGGCTGGCTGGTCAAGCCTTTTGATCCGCAAAAGCTCATCGAAGTGGTCAAGAAAGTCATTGGTTAAACGAAGTGTGTGGGCCACGGGCTGACCCCGGGGTTCGCATTATCCATAACTGTCTGACGATGGTGGGATGCCTCTGAAGGAGGTATTGAAAGGAATCATGAGCCTAGACATGACCCAGTTTTACCAGGTGTTCTTCGACGAGACCGCGGAGCATCTGAGCAACATGGAATCCATGTTGCTGGAACTTGACGTCCAGCATCCGGATGCCGAGCAGCTGAATGCCATCTTTCGTGCGGCTCATTCCATCAAGGGTTCCGCTGGTACATTCGGCTTCAACGATCTGGCGGATGTAACCCATATCCTGGAAAATCTGCTCGACCGGATTCGCAAGGGCGAACTCACGCTGCACGAGAACATGATTGACGCCTTCCTCGATGCTGGCGACATTCTGAAAACACTCCTGGCCGCCCATCGCGGCGAGGATGCCGCCGATCCGAGCGCGGTTCAGGCGATCTGCAAGCGCTTGCGCGACCTCACCACCAACGAGTCTTCTGCAGCGGCACCAGCGGTGGCTTCGGCAGCCCCGGCATCACTTTCACCTGCTGCTGTCCCGGCCAGTGTGGCAGCGATCGCGCCACGAAGTGGTCTCGTCATCGAATTTGTTTTGGGCGAATCAACACCTAACGGCAACCAGACTGTGGAAAACCTGGTGGAAGAACTCGGCGCTTTGGGTCAGGCCGAAATTGTCACCCGGCCAGACACCGCCGACCAGCCGTGGCGCTTGAAGTTCGTTGGCGCGACGGGTGCGGACGCGGCAAAAGCACCCGATGCCGATACCTTGCGGGAAATGCTGGAATTCATCGCTCGCAGCGACAGCATCCGCATCGCTCCGCTGACTGAGGTGCCTGCCGCGGCGGCGCAGACCGAGGAAGCGTACGGTTTTTTCAACGATATCGAGCCCACCGCAGCCCCTGCCGATGAGGGCTACGGCTTCTTTGAGCCGTTGCCCGAAGCTGCGGCACCTGCGGCAGCCCAGGCCAATGCCAGCGACGGCGAAGGTTATGGTTTCTTCACCGATTTGCCGGCCCAACCCGCTGCCGCAGCGCCAATAATGGCAACTGAGATGGCAACCGTGGCAACCAAGATGGCAACTGAGCCGGTCGCAGCAACACAGCGTGCTGCCAGGAGCGAAGCCGAGCCCCACAAGGAAGGCGGTGGCGAACCCGCGGTCGAAAGACGCACGGCACCGAGAGCCAGCGGCGGTGATACCACGATCCGCGTCGGCGTAGAAAAAGTCGACCAGCTCATCAATCTGGTCGGTGAACTGGTCATCACCCAGGCCATGCTCGCGCAATCCGCCAGCGAAGCCGATCCGGTGCTGTTCGAGCGACTGCTGACCGGCCTGGGCCAACTCGAACGCAATACCCGCGACATTCAGGAAACCGTGATGTCGATCCGCATGATGCCGATCTCGGTGGTGTTTAGCCGTTTCCCGCGAGTGGTGCGGGATACCTCGCAGAAGCTCGGCAAGCAGGTCGAACTGAAAACCATCGGCGAAGACACGGAGCTCGACAAGGGACTCATTGAGCGCATCTCCGATCCACTGACGCACCTGATCCGCAATAGCCTCGACCACGGCATCGAAATGCCGGAAAAGCGCGCCGAGATGGGCAAGCAGCCGATGGGTACCATCACCCTCAAGGCTTACCACCAGAGCGGCAACATCGTCATCGAAGTGGGTGACGACGGCGCCGGCCTGAATCGCGCGAAGATCCTCTCCAAAGCCAAGGAACGCGGCCTGCCGGTTTCGGACAGCATGAGCGATACCGAAGTCTGGGCATTGATTTTTGAAGCTGGCTTCTCCACCGCCGATGTCATCACGGAAGTCTCGGGGCGCGGCGTCGGCATGGATGTGGTCAAGCGCAACATCACCGGCATGGGTGGACGCGTCGAAATCGATTCGATGCTTGGCGTCGGCACGCGCATGACGGTGCGCCTGCCCCTGACGCTGGCGATTCTCGACGGCATGTCGGTGGGCGTTGGCCCAGAGACCTACATCATTCCGATCGGCTACGTGATCGAATCCCTGCAGGCGACCAAAGGCATGATCAAGAGCGTTTCCGGCGTCGAGCGCCTGATCCAGGTGCGCGGCGAATATCTGCCGGTGATCGCGCTCTATGAAGTGTTCAACATTCCGCAGGCGGTACGCGCCTTGAACCAGGGCATCATGGTGGTGCTCGAGGCCGACGGCATCAAGGTCGCGCTGTTCGTCGACGCACTGATTGGGCAGCACCAGGTCGTGATCAAGAGTCTCGAAGCCAACTATCGCAAGGTTCAGGGAGTCTCCGGCGCCACCATCATGGGTGATGGCCGCGTGGCGATGATTCTCGACGTCAGCGCACTGGCGAACATGGCGAAGAATGCCATGCCTGCCGCCGCATAACACCGAAAGGAAACAACATGGGTCAGGACAGTAGCAACAAACAGGCAGCCGGGGACGAAAGCGGTTATGCCCAGGAATATCTGACATTCACCCTGGGACCGGAAGAGTATGCGATCGATATTCTCAAGGTGCAGGAAATCAGGGGGTATGACGCGGTCACGACCATTGCCAATGCGCCGGCCTTCATCAAGGGCGTGGTCAACCTGCGCGGCACCATCGTCCCGATCGTCGACCTGCGTATCAAGTTCGGCGTCGGCAATGTCGAGTACACACCCTTCACCGTGGTGATCATCCTCAACATCAGCGGGCGCGTGGTCGGCATCGTGGTGGATAGCGTCTCCGACGTCACCATGCTGCGTCCCGAGCAGATCCGTCCGGCGCCGGAATTCGCCGCCACGGTGGATACCAAATTCATCCTGGGCCTGGGTACGCTGGAAGAGCGGATGCTGATCGTCGTGGATATCGAACGGCTCATGCTGTCAAGTGAAATGGCTCTGGTCGATGCGACCAGCCAAGGCTAAGCGAGGAAAACTCAAATGCGAATCAATATGCCGGTCACCAGTGTCGAAGTACCGCTCACGCCAACGACACTGATCGTCTCCAAGACCGATCTCAAGGGTCAGATTACCTACATCAACCGGGACTTTCTCGATATCTCCGGTTTCACCGAAGCCGAGTTGATCGGGCAACCGCACAATATCGTGCGCCATCCCGACATGCCGCCGGAAGCCTACGAGGATTTGTGGAAAACCCTCAAGGCTGGCCGTCCCTGGATCGGCATGGTCAAGAACCGCTGCAAGAACGGCGACTATTACTGGGTTGAAGCGCATGCCACGCCGCTGGTCGAGAATGGCCAGACGGTTGGCTACATGTCGGTACGCAAGATGCCGACGCGCTCTCAGGTGGATGCTGCAGAGCAGGCCTATCGGCTGTTCCGCGAGAAGAAGCAGGGCAATCTGAAAATAGAATTCGGCAATGCTGTTGCCAACAACCTGGCAAGGAAGCTGAACATTTTCCGGGGCATGAGCCTCAAGGGCCGTTTGTCCCTGGTGATCGGTTTTCTGGCTTTGTTGTTGATCGGTGTCGGCGCTATCGGCCTGTATGGCATGAACAAGGGCGACGAGGCCCTGGAAACAGTCTATGAGGACAATACCTTGTCTTTGGGGTATCTCACCAAAGTCAACCGGAATGTCCTGAGAAACAGGATGTTGTTCTACGAGATGCTGCTCATCCCGACGCCTGAGAAAATTGCCAAGGATGGAAAGGAAATCGAGGAAAACATCCTTGATGTCGGCAAGACGATGGAACTCTTGTTAAAGAGTACTGCACCAGGTGAAGAAAAAACGCTGGTGGAAAAACTGGATGTCGACCGGAAGAAATACGCCGAGGAAATGCTGGTTCCTGGCTTGGCCCTGATTCGTGCCGGCAAACTGGAAGAAGCCAAGGCAATGGCTGCCGAAAAAATGAGCTCGCTGAATACGCCGGTGCGGCAAGGCGCGGAAAAGCTGATCCAGATGCAGATCGATAGCGCCAAGCATGAATTCGAACTGGCCCAGGAGCGTTTTGCCAGCATCCGCAACATAGCGATCGCAGCGATTCTGGTGGGCATCGCGCTCGCCATCGCCTTGGGGATGGCGATCATCAGAGCCATAGTCCAGCCCTTGCAGCAGGCTGTCGGTGTCTTCGGCATGATCAGCCAGGGCAATTATGGCAACCGGATCGATGTGTCCAGCAATAACGAAATCGGCAAGGTACTGCAATCCTTGCAGATGATGCAGACCAAGCTGGGTTTCGATGTGGCCGAGGTCAAGCGCGTTGCCGACGAAAACCTGCGCATCAAGATTGCGCTGGACAACGTCAGCACGGGGGTGATGATCGCCAATCCGGATCGCGTCATCATTTATGCCAACCAGTCCGTGCAAAGAATACTCAAGGGAGCCGAAGCCGACATCCGCAAACAGTTGCCGAACTTCAGCGCCGACCAGATGATGGGCATCAACATCGACACCTTCCACAAGAACCCGGCCCATCAGGCCAACATGTTGAAGACGTTCACCAGCACTTATGTGGCGAACCTGGAAATCGGCGGAAGATATTTGCGGGTCACGGCCAGTCCGGTGATCAACTCACAAGGCCAGCGTCTTGGCGCGGTGGCCGAATGGCTGGACCGCACCGGCGAAGTGATTGTCGAACGCGAAGTGGAAAAAATCGTGCAAGGCGCGCTGTGCGGCGACTTCGAGCAACGTTTGTCGCTGGAAGGCAAGGAGGGCTTCTTCAAGCAGCTGGCAGAAGGCCTCAACAAGCTGGCAGAAGTGACCTCGGGCGGACTCAACGATGTGGCACGGGTGCTGAAGACCGTGGCGCAGGGCGACCTGACACAGAAGATCGACGCCGAGTACGAAGGCATCTTCGGGCAGTTGAAGGACGACACCAATACGACGGTGGAGCGCCTCAGGGAAGTCATCGGACGCATCAAGGAGGCGACCGAGGCAATCAACACGGCCTCGCAGGAAATCGCTGCGGGCAACGTGGATCTGTCGAGCCGCACCGAAGAACAGGCCTCCAGCCTGGAAGAAACCTCGTCGAGCATGGAAGAACTCAACGCCACGGTGAGGAACAACGCCGAAAACGCGCGTCAGGCCAATGTGCTGGCGAGCAGCTCGAACGAGATCGCGACACGCGGTGGTGCGATGGTGAAGGGCGTGGTGTCGACGATGACCGAGATCCAGGGGAGCTCGAAGAAGATTGCGGACATCATTGGGGTGATCGACAGCATCGCGTTCCAGACCAATATTCTTGCTCTGAATGCGGCCGTCGAAGCGGCACGGGCAGGCGAGCAGGGCCGGGGCTTTGCGGTG
>JBAYVV010000079.1:0-17625 GCA_041674465.1 Sterolibacterium sp. | reverse complement strand
GCCCCTATTCAAGCGAAGGTATCCACTTTCTTGCCCAAATGGGGCGGGTTGCTGTTTAACGTCAGAGAGGCAGACTGAACCAGATGCATCACGCCGTGAGCCTGAGCATTGATAGGCTTCTTCGATACAGGCAACTGGGCAGGCTCGACAGTCCGTGTCATCTGGGTTACCGGAGCCGCTATGCCAGGAACTTTCATGCTTTGTTACCTCCGGCTCAAATGCTACGACAAGGCGGCAGTTCAAGTCAATCTTGAAATGCGCATCTTGAAATGCGCAGCACCTCACCACCGTACCGACAGTCCAGTGCCTAACAATAGCCGTCCTCACACATTTGCGCTAAACTTCTCTGGCCCAGTCACGCACGCCTTGTCCATCAAATGTCAGCCGAAGTTGAAGTCCCAGAAGTTGAACCCCCATTAGCTACCTCGGTTGCCACTGACGGCCCTCCTCGCCCGGCAGAGGAGGATAAAATCCCGCCTGCCGCCCAAGGCAGCTGCGATTTGTTGAGGAAAGCCCAGCAACAAGAGCCCCGGCAAATGCAAGATCACCGCGGCGCTGAGCGCATCAGGATGCGCTTGTCCGCGGGGACGATGCCACTGCCGGCGGCTGTGGACAAGACTCTTCGGATTCAAAGGCCCATTGGAAGTTCATTGCGGCACAAGCCGACCAAGCGCTGAGATGGCGGCCCGCTGATCTTGCATAAGCAGCAAACATTGCAAGGCAACCGGACTACAGCGTCACGATGATATTTGGATACACCCTGCAAGCCAGCAATCACAACCGCTAACAACATTCAGAGCACACGTTATGAACAATGCCGTTAAGGCGGATAGAAGTTCATCTGCCGAATTGCTCCCGATTCGTTTGCTGCTCTACTTCAATGATCAGGTGTACGAAAAGCGGTTCCTCTCCTTTTATTCTGACTTTTACTACAGGTACGCACAGACGAGCCTGGTGCTCGGCCTGATCCTTTTATTCGGCGATTACCTTGTCGACCTGGCCGGGCATCCCGATGTCACCGCCAACGTTTATCGCGTGACGATCTGCATTCCATTTCTGGCCCTGGGGTTGGCCTGTTCCTTCCTGAATCATGCAAGGAAGTTTTGGGAACTGGTCATGTCGGGACTGGTCGTCGCCCTGTCGCTGATGCTGTTCCTGATCCTGCTTGAAATTGACAAGCAGGGAGGGCACGGACTGAGTTCATGGGTAGGGATACTTAACTTCACGATTCTTCAACTGTATTGTTTTGTCCTGCTTGCTGCGCGATTCAAGCATGCGCTGGTCGCAGGTCTCGTGATTGTTCTGGAGTTTGAATGCGCAATGGTTTTCAGCCCCGAAAACAAGTTGAGCGAAATTATTTACTTAACCTATCACGTCGTCACCATAGCCATTATTGTTGCGGGCATAGGCTGGTGGCGCGAGTTTCTGTTACGGAAAAATTATCTGGCTCGAACAACGCTTGAGGAGGCCCGCGTAGCCGCCGAACTGGCAGTGACGGAAATCGCTGACGCCTCGTTGCGCCGCGAAAAGGCCCTGTCGCTCATGGAAGCAACGCTGGAGGCGACGGATAATGGCATCCTGGTTGTCGATTTACGTGGCCAGGTTGTTTCAGCCAATCGCCGGTTTGCCCAGATGTGGCAGATTCCAGAGAATCTGCTGGCGAACCATGACGATCACGCATTGATGAAGCTCTTGCTGCAACAGTTGCAGGACCCGCCCCAGTTCGTAGAGAAAATACAGACACTTTACGGCAGTCCCGATACGGCCTCGCGGGACACGCTGCTATTTCGGGACGGCCGGGTTTTTGTCCGGTTCTCCCATCCGCACAAACTCAATCAGGAAATTATCGGCAGAGTCTGGAGTTTCCTGGACATCACGGAGCAGCACCAAGGCGAGCAACGCGTACTTCAGCTTTCGGCAGCGCTCAACAAGGAACTGGAGCGCTCCGAATCTCAACGGGGCCAGCTGCATTCACTCTTGAATGCCATTCCGGATCTGGTCTGGATGAAAGATCCCCATGGCGTTTTTCTTTCCTGCAACCAGGCCTTTGAAAAACTGATAGGTGCGGATTCATCTCAAATTATCGGAAAGACTGACGAAAACTTCTTTCCCCCGCAACTGGCGAAAACTTTCCAGGATGACGACAAAGTGGCGATTGGAAGCCCGGAGCCATTGGTCCGGGAGGAGTGGGTTACCTTCTTCAGTGACGGCCATCGATCCCTCCTCGAGACCGTAAGAACCTGCGTGCGCAACAGGGATGGCAAGATTCTCGGCGTTCTCGGCGTCGCGCGGGATATCACCAAGGTACATGATCTACTGGACGCCCTCGAAAAGGCGCGTGCCGAAGCCTGGCAATCCAGCGAGGCGAAAACGGCTTTCCTTGCCAATATGAGCCACGAAATCCGCACGCCTCTGAATGCAGTGCTGGGTTTCGCCAGAATCGGCATACATGAAAACGAGGGCCGGAAAACAATCCGGACCTTTCAGCATCTGTTGGAGTCAGGAAGCCATTTGCTGGATGTAATTAACGACATCATCGACTTTTCCAAGATCGAAGCCGGAAAAATGACTATTGAAATTCAATCCTTTTGTCTTGTCAGGGTCGTTGAAAGAGTTTTCGATATGCTGGCGGACAGAGCACAGGCCAAAGGAATCGCCCTGGTATCCAACCTGGCCGACACGGATAATTTACCGGATTTTGTGATTGGCGATCCGCTCCGCTTGAGGCAAGTGTTGATCAACCTCATCGCCAATGCAATCAAGTTCACTGACATTGGCGAAGTTCGCCTGAGCATAAATCGCAACGGCGATATGACACAATTTCAGGTTGCCGACACCGGACCTGGCATAGATGCTGAAACCCTCTCTCGGCTGTTTCAGCCATTTGAGCAAGCGGATAATTCGATAACACGCAAGCATGGCGGTTCGGGTTTGGGCCTTGCCATCAGCCGCAACATGGCTGCCCTCATGGGTGGCGATATTTCCGTTGAAAGCACGATCAATCAGGGCAGTAAATTCACTTTAAGCCTGCCTTTACCGGAGGGGTCCCCGGTTGCCGAAGAACCCAACCGGGCGCCATCAGCCGGGCCAGCCTTGACCGGACTGCGCATTCTTGCTGCGGAGGACGTTTATACCAATCGAATTATTTTGCAAGATTTGATCACCCGGCTGGGTGCTTCGATAACTTTTACCTTTGACGGTCAGCAAGCAGTGGATGCTGTCAAGAATGCGCCTGCGGGCACCTTTGACATCGTACTGATGGATATCCAAATGCCCCTTATGGACGGATATGAAGCGACACGGCTGATTCATTCAATGCAGCCGGAATTGCCTGTGGTTGGCCTTACCGCTCACGCCATGAACGAGGAACGCGATAGATGCCTGGCTGCAGGAATGGTTGCACACGTAGCCAAGCCGATTCAGGAAGAAATCTTGATTTCAGCCATCTTGCAACACGCTGGCCGTTCTTGCAGCATGCCTGCAACTCTGCAGCTCCATGAAACCAAAGCGCTGGCCAATCGTTCAGTTGCCGAATCATCCGCATCATCCGCATCGTCCGAATCATCTGAACCATCCGCATCCGACCTGCCTCTGATTGAGTGGGAAGCATTGTCGCAGCGTTATAACAATCGTCAGGATTTCATTAGCAAACTTTTCATCTCCTCCCTGGAAACTCATGGTAACTCGCCGCAGAGGTTGCGCGATGCCGCACGGAAGGGAGATCATGAGACCGTCCGTTCACTCGCCCATGCGTTAAAAAGTATCGCAGGTAACCTCGTAGCAGTCAGCCTGTCCTCCCTGGCCAAGCAGGCCGAACAGAGCGCCGCCGATAAGGCAGCTGACTTTGCAAAACTGGCTGAGGAACTTGCGTTACAGACTGGCGAGTTGATGAACCAGCTACGCATTCGTTTAGGCTGAATGATCCGAAAATCGATACTGAAGGGATAACCATCATGCATACGCAAACCCGAAAAATTTTCATAGTCGATGATGAAGCCGCTGCCAGGCTTGTAGCTTCTTTCCCGCTCGACTCTCCTCGCTATCTGCTCACCGAATTTGAGAGTGGCCAGGAATGCATTGACAACATCAATCAGACACCGGACATTGTTTTGCTTGATGTGGATATGCCCGGTTTGAACGGGATTGAAACCTGTCGCAAATTGCGCAACGACTGCCAATGGAAGGGGCACGTCATCTTCGTTTCCGCCTATGGCGATCTGGAGACCCGGCTGCAAGCTTATGATGCCGGTGGGCAGGACTATATTGTCAAGCCGTTCAATCCAGCCGAGCTTGCGCAGAAGGTAGCCGTTGCCGAGGACATACTCACGAAAAGGCAAGGCCTGGAAGAACAAGTTCAAATGGCGACACAGACGGCATTCACAGCCTTGTCGTCGATGGGCGAACTGGGAAGCTTGTTGGAATTTTTCAAGTCTTCCTTCACCTGCGAAACAGGAGAACAACTGGCCTCTGAACTATTGAACGTATTGAAGCAATATGGTCTGGAGGGTCTGGTAGAACTGAGAGTAGCAGGACAAAGTTTTTATGCTTCATCTCAGAATGCATGCACACCGCTTGAATTATCCATTCTCAAACATGCCAAGGAGATGGGGCGTATCTTTCAGTTTCGCGATCGGATGGTGATCAACTATCCGGCAATTACTTTGGTCAGCTCGAAACTGCCATTGGAAAATGCCGAATTTCTCGGACGTCTGCGCGATCATTTGGCAACCCTTGCTGAAGGAGCAAATGCCAGAGCAGCCTCGCTGGCCAGCGATACGCTGCGCAGGATTCAGGCCAAGGCACTTGCCGATGCCTTCGTGGATTTATCAGCCATTCTGGAGGTTGCCGAAAATCAACAGAACACAATCAGATTGAACATGTTGTCCGCCATCGATCAATTTGTTCAGGAATTGGATCGGTCTTTCATTTACCTCGATTTAAACCAGACGCAGGAGGATGCCCTGAGCAAATTAAGTCGCGGCGCAGCTGACAAATTGGGGAGCATCGTGGGGGACAGTGGGGATGTAAGCCACAGGCTGCAGGGAGTAGTATCTCGACTGAAGAAAATCGTGGCACAGTAGCAGCAGGGATCATCGCCCATGCGTGGTGTTTCTGCCGCAACCTGGACTTCGATAGCAGAACCGAAGCCGGAAGCCCTCTCAGCCGACCTTGCGAATCATGAGGCTTTGGGTCGCACGGCCGATCAAACCCTGTTCATCAAAAAGCCGTGACTCGGCAAGAGCACAACCATTCGGCCCAAGGTAGGTCGCTGCATCCATACAGATCCATTCACCCAACGGCCGGCGCAACAGATTGATCGTCAAATCGGAATTAACGAAACTGTGAGATTTGAAGTCAAGGATGGCGCTGATTCCGTTTCCGGAATCCGCAGCAACGGCTACCCGCTGATAGGCGCTCGGGGCTTCGCCTTCCACCAGTGGGTGCAGGAGACGAAACCAGACCGTGCAGGGCCCCTTGAAGAATGCGCCTCTTGCAACGCGGGCTTCGACGAAATCCGAATAGCCGACCTGACTGCCGGCAAAAGGGAATGTCGCCAGAGGTGACGCCTGTGGGCTCACGGACTCGCTTGGCAGTGGATGACCGGGCAATCCTTCCGGCAGATGGACTTCGTTTTCCCGCTGCGCCAGGGCGGTAAATCTGGCCACTTCCTTCTCTGCCGCTATCAGGCGTGCCGAGAAATGACCGGCGTTGCGGCCGACATAATCTTCAGTGACCTCAATTGTGAGTTGGTCTATCGGCACCGGACGCAGCAGGTTGGCCGTGAGGCGCGAGATATGGGTGAGTTTGTGCTTTGCGGCCGCCTGCTCAATGGCGCGACAGATCAAAGCGATTGGCGGACCTGCGTGCTGATGCTTAGGATGCCAGGGACCACGCGTCAGCAGGCTGCTCTGGTAGATGTTGTTGCCCACTGGCCAATAGGCGCTGGAGGGCATCGGTTCAGATTTCGAAATCATCGGTACTCCGCAGTTTGGTTGTGCCGGCAGCTTATTTGCCATCTATTTGCCATCACAAATTTTTACACCAAATCCGTCATCAGTCACTCTCCCGAAGCGTTACTCAGTCAGGTCAGCGCTTTTGTTGACTCGAACTGTTGAGGAGGACAGACAAATGTCGAAACTTTCCACCGCCCTGGTTGCAGTCATGTTTGCAACCGGAACCGTTGCCGGAACACCCGCATGGGCCGAACGCGGCTTCGGTCATTTTGATCGAGGCGGCCCTCCGGCAAGACACTTTCAGCCGGGCGGCCACCGTAGCCACTGGGACCATGGTGGCCATGGCGGCCGTGGCTGGGCGGTCGGCCTTGGGCTGCTTGCAGGCACGGCCATTCTCCTTGCAGCCACCGAGCCTCGGTCTGTGATTTCCTCGCCGCCCACAGTTGTGTATCAGAATCAACCCACTATCCTCCTGCAGCCCGTGCCTGCTTCATCGGCCTATTCCACCGATGCGACCCAATGGTGGTATCACTGCGCACAGCCTGCCGGTTACTATCCTTATGTGACCCAATGCCAATCGGGATGGACCAGGGTGCCGGCCAGACCTGGCTACTGAGGTAGGCATACCCGTGGTCGGATGCAGGCAGCCTACAGCCATCCTGACCGCCTGAATCGGGCGTAGAGGACACCGCAGGTCGTGGCGATGACGATCAAGGCCAGAGGATAGCCGTACTCCCATTGCAGTTCGGGCATGAATTTGAAATTCATGCCCCATATCCCCGCAAATGCTGTGGCTACCGCAAAGATCCCGGCCCAGGCCGCGAGCTGCTTGTTCACTTCGCTTTCCTCAATGGTGACCATCGCCAGATTGACCTGGATCGCCGTTCCTACCGTGTCGCGCATGTTATCGATGGACGTATTGATGCGGGTCAGGTGGTCATAAACATCCCGGAAATATTCCTGATTATTTTCACAAACGCTGGGCACCCGGCCACCATGGAGTTTTCCTGCCGCCTCCATGAGGGGTGCCACAGCGTGCTTGAGGATCATCACCTTGCTTTTCAGACTGTATAAACGCTCGATGTTGGAGCGTGCGGAGCCTTTGGCAAAGATGAGTTCTTCGATGGTTTCAAGCTCGGTTTCCAATGTGTCGACGATCGGGAAGTAACGGTCAACGACTGCATCCATCAACGCATAAAAGACGAAACCCGATCCGTGCCCGAGCAGACGGGGTTCATGTTCACAGCGCTTGCGTACACCAAGGAAACCCTGTTGGCTGCGGTTGCGTACCGACAGAACGTAGTTCATTCCGACAAAGACATTGACCTCACCCACGTTCAACTCGCCATCCACTATTTCAAGCTGGTGCATGACGGCGAAGACCGAATCGCCATACTCCTCGATTTTTGGTCGTTGGTGGCCGTGGTGCGCATCCTCAACGGCCAGGGGGTGCAGGCCGAATTCCTCCTGCATCTTCGCAAGTTCCTCATGCTCTGCATCCTTGAGCGCAACCCAGACAAAACAATCTGGCCGGCTGACATAGTCGCTGATGTCCTCAACCGGTATGTCGGCGAGCTTGTTGCCTTCCTGATAGGCCACGCAATTGATGAGCATTGGGTATATCCCTCGAAGTCACGAGTTCACGAATTCACGACCTCACGGCATCACAACCGCAATGGGTTATTGGGTGATGCCACAAGTTTGAAGTCGATCCGGTCGGCAAATAATGACGTGCAGAGCGATGACCACAGATATGCTGCCGGATACAGTGCGTTATTATGAAGCAAGGCGAGACTGCCTGGAATTCCGAATGCCAATTTCTCTTTATCAAAAGGGGTCAAGATGCGATCAATGTACTATCTGTTAGCTGCAGTGGCCGGTGCCGTCATTCCCCTGCAGGCACTGATCAACTCACATCTTGGCCGAGCAATCGGCGGTCCGCTGTGGGCTGCTGCAACGTCATTCGCGGTTGGAACGATAGCCTTGATCGCCTACAGCTTGTCTTTTGCACCATCCGGTTTTTTGATCAATCAGGCCCTATCAACGCTCCCCTGGTGGGCGTGGATTGGGGGAGTTCTCGGCGCTTTTTTTGTGACTTCTTCCATTGTCGTAGTTTCTGCAATTGGCACCACCGAAATGGTGTCCATCGTGATCTTGGGGCAATTGGTTTCAGCCGCACTGCTGGACCACTACGGCATTCTGCATGCTGCACAACCTGCCGGCCTGCCAAGAATTATGGGGATTGTTCTGTTGATGGCCGGTGTGTTGTTGATTACCAGAGCACCCACATAAGTTTTGGCGGGTAACGGAATCACTTTCCCCGGTACGACGCTGGGGAACCCCAATCTCTTTTGCCAGCCGTTGCTTGACGTCACCCCGAATACCGCTGCAACAATCGGGATCTACATCGATCACGGCTGGCCACTATTTTTCCCGTCCGTGAAAACTCTGCGGCTTAACTTCCCAATTGCGGGAATGGAATAGACGCCGCCCCGGACGTAATGCAGAAAAAGTCCTGCAGAAGAAGTTCTTGCCTACAGTACTTAGCCAGACTAGACTAACCATGTAACATTCAATGAGGAGTCATGATGCGAGCGGTCAATATGTTGCAGGCGAAATCCAGTTTGTCTCGGCTCGTGGATGCTATAGAGAAGGGCGAAGAGCATGAAATCATTATTGCGAGAAACGGCCGCCCGGCTGCCAAACTGGTGCCTGTGGATCGCGTGGCAACCGGGCAACGGATCGGCGTGGCCAAAGGGGTGCTGCATGTCCCGGAAAATATCGACAGCCACAATGCGGCAGTAGCGCAGCTGTTCCTGGGCGCAGGTGTCCAGTGAATCTGCTTTTGGATACGCATGTAGCGTTGTGGGCCATCGCGGACGATGCCAGGCTTTCGGACAAAGCGCGTGACCTGATATTGGCACCGCGCACTTCGGTGTGGGTCAGCACGTGCAGTCTGTGGGAAATTTCGATTAAACATGGCCTTGGCCGCGGCGACATGCCGCTCTCGGGTCAGGCTGCACTCGCCTATTTTCGCCAGGCGGGGTATTCCGTCCTGCCTGTCGAACCCGAGCACGCCGTGGCTGTCGAGAACTTGCCCCCACATCACCAAGACCCGTTCGACCGCCTCCTGGTGGCCCAGGCACTGGTTGAGCCGATGATACTCGTCACGCATGATGCGACAGTGGCTCTCTATAGCGACACCATCGTATTGATTTGATAGCGACGGCAAGTGTGGGCGCGTTGCCCCTGCATTGGGATAGACGAAATCACCTCAAACTGTGAGCGGCTTCACTGCCACCTCTCTGCCGTGGCGGTAGTATTCAGCTGCGGTGATGTGCCTCCCAGGCATTTTTTCAGGCTGGGCTGACACTTAAGGTGGCCTTAAGATTGCCGGTTCAAACTGGCGTCAGCAGCGTTGAAATGAGGCACTACCTAACCCTTTTCACTGGAGAACGATATGAGCAAGGACAACGACGATATTCGCAGCACGGCTCTCGATGCCGATTCCTCCCTGGAAACCTCGAGAGATGACCGCATTGATGATGGCCGGGAAAATGACGACGATGAACTCCAGGGCAGCGAGGGTCATGACGACCTTACCGGCGGCAGTGGCAGCGACAGCATTCACGGTGGCGACGGCGATGACCGCATTCTGGGCCACGATGAAATCGGCGATGACGACTACTTCGGCGGTACAGGCAGGGATACCGTCGATTATTCCGGCGCGACAGCCGGCGTGGTGGTCAATCTCCTCGCAGGGAGCGCCAGCGGCGACGATATCGGCAACGACAGCCTGCACGAGATCGAAGACGTGGTCGGCGGCGACGCGGACGACTACCTGGTTGGATCGACGGGCGACAACCATTTTGAGGGTGGCCGAGGTGACGACAGTGTCGATGGGCAGGATGGCGACGATGCTGTTGTCTATAAAACATCGCTGTCCAATTTCACCCTGAGCAGGAACGGCAATTCCTATACCCTGAAAGATAAATCCGGTGTCGAGGGCACCGATCAGCTGACCAATGTCGAGCACCTCGAGTTCGCCGACAGGACGGTGAATCTGACCGTACAGGCCAAAGCCTCCTCGATCGAGCATGTCGAACTGACCGATCTGGAAGAACTCTATGTCGCCTTTTACAACCGCGTTCCCGATGCCGATGGTCTGGCCTACTGGATTGACCAGATTACAGCGGGCAAGAACATTAACCAGATTGCCGAATCCTTTTATGAAGCTGGCGTGCAGAATTCGAGCTTGACCGGCATGTCGGCCAGCATGACCGATGCCGATTTTGTAAATCACATCTACAAGAACGTGCTGGGAAGAAACGAAGGCGCCGATGCTGAGGGACTCGGATACTGGAGCGGAGAACTTGCCAGCGGCCGGGCTTCGCATGGCTCACTCGTATCCAGCATTCTGGATTCGGCGCACTCCTACAAAGGCAACACGGAATGGGGTCACGTGGCAGATCTTCTGGACAACAAGATCGAAGTCGCGCACACCTATGCGGTGGACCTGGGTCTGGGTCATCTTTCAACCAACGATGCGATCACCCAGGGTATTGCGATCGCGGCAGCCGTCACCTCTGACAGTATTGCCGAGGCCGTTGGCCTGATCGGCGTCTCTGCGGCAGAGATCAGTCTGGGGTAATTTGGTTTTGACGTACCTGGTCTGCCGAACCTGAAGCCCGGAAGGTTCGGCAGACCCTGGCGTATGTCAGCCTTCGAAAAAACTATTTTGATTTTCTTGATTTCTTTTTTTCACTTGATACGACTGGAGACTCCACCAGCTTGAAATCGATCTTGTTGGTTTCCAGGTCGGCGCGCACTACCTTCACACGCACGCGGTCACCCAGGCGAAAGCGGCTGCCCGTGCGCTCCCCGACCATGACGTGGCCGCCCTCGTCGTGATGGAAATAGTCTGTTCCGAGATCGGAAACATGCACTAGTCCCTCGACGAAAATATCGTCGAGCGCCACGAAAATTCCGAAGGGCACCACGGCCGAAATGCTGCCGGCAAATTCCTCGCCGACCTTGTCCTGCATGTAGTAGCACTTGAGCCAGGCTTCGACGTCGCGCGTCGCATCGTCGGCGCGTCGCTCAGTCATCGAGCAATGCACGCCGGCCTGGTCCCAGCCTTCCGCATCATTTCCCGGCAGATACTTGCTCTGTGCCAGCACCGCTTTGATGGCACGATGCACCAGCAGATCCGGATAGCGCCGAATCGGCGAGGTAAAGTGCGTATAGGACTCGTAGGCCAGACCGAAGTGCCCGACGTTGTCCGGGCTATACACGGCCTGGCGCAACGAGCGCAACATCACTGTCTGGAGCAGGTGCTTGTCCGGCCGGCCCTGCAGTTTTTCCAGCAACTGGGCGTAGTCCTTGGCCTGCGGCTCGGTGCCGCCGCCCAACTGCAAACCGAAGCCACCAAGGAAATCGCGCAGTTTGAGCAGCCGCTCCGGCGTCGGTCCCTGGTGCACGCGGTAGAGCGTGGCGTGGCCGTTTTTCTTGAGAAAGTCCGAGGCACAGACATTCGCAGCCAGCATGCACTCCTCGATCAGGCGATTGGCATCGTTGCGCTCGACCGCCTCGATACGCGATATCTTGCCCTGGTCATCGAAAATCATGTGCGTCTCGAGCGTCTCGAAATCGATCGCTCCTCTTTTCTGGCGGGCTTTGGCCAAGACACGATAGAGTGCATCAAGATTTTCCAGATGCGGTAGCAGCGTGCCGATCTGGGTTCGTTCCGCCACCTTTTTGTCATAGAGCGCCGCGGCAACCTTGTCATAAGTCAGCCGGGCCTGCGAAAACATCACCGCCGGATAAAAGCGGTAAGCCTTGATCTCGCCGCTGGCGGAAATCGACATGTCGCAAGCCATGCACAGTCGCTCGACCTGCGGATTGAGCGAACACAGGCCGTTGGACAGTTTCTCCGGCAGCATCGGGATAACGCGGCGCGGAAAATACACCGAGTTGCCGCGTGCATAGGCATCGCGGTCGAGCGCGCCGCCCTCCGGAACATAATGCGACACATCGGCGATGGCCACCACCAGGCGGAAGTTCTTGCCCTGTCGCTCGCAAAACACGGCGTCGTCGAAATCACGCGCCGTCTCGCCGTCTATGGTCACCAGCGGCAACTGGGTCAGGTCCTGGCGACCGCGCCAGTCGGATTTTCTGACGCTATCGGGAAGCTTCCTGGCCTGGGCCAAAGTCTCCTTGTCGAACTCGAATGGCAGTTCATGCTTGCGCAGTGCAATCTCTATTTCCATGCCCGGATCGGCATAGTCGCCGAGCACTTCGACGACGCGGCCGATGGGCTGGGCCTGTTTGCTGGGTTGTTCGATGATCTCGGCGATCACCACCTGCCCTGCCTTGGCCTTGGGCAATTTGCTGCCCTTCGCTGGCGGTGCCAGCAAAATATCCTGACTGATGCGACGATTCTCTGCGACCACGAACCAGACACCGTGCTCACTGAAAACGCGGCCGACCACGCGCGTATTGGCACGCTCCAGGACTTCGACAATTTTCCCCTCAGGCCGGCCGCGCCGGTCCATGCCGATGATCCGCGCAATTGCTCGGTCACCATGCAACACCTTTTCCATTTCCTTGGGAGAAAGGAACAGGTCGGCAGCGCCCTCATCCGGCACAAGAAAACCGAAGCCATCCGGATGCCCTTCGATGCGGCCGCGAATCAGGTCGGCCTTGTCCGGCAGCAGCCAGGCGCCACTGCGGTTCTGCAGCAGCTGTCCCTCGCGTGCCATGGCGTCGAGACGGCGCCGAAACGCTTCGAATTCTTCTGGCAACACCGCCAACAACGAGCATATTCTCGAGAACTCGAGCGGCACGCCGCCCTGCTCGAGGATCTGCAGCACGTATTCGCGACTCGGCAGCGGCAGCGGATACTTTGCGCTTTCACGCTCGAAGAACGGATCGGCACGACGCAGCTTACTAATCTTCACAGAGGGTTTTTGCTTGTTTGACAATTCGGGGGATTCCTATAAAATCCGCGCCTTGCTTAACGCCCAGGTGGCGAAATTGGTAGACGCGCTAGGTTCAGGTCCTAGTGGTGGCAACACTGTGGGGGTTCGAGTCCCTTCCTGGGCACCAAGTAATATAAATAATATCAACAAGTTAAGCAACTTATCGATCTCATATTCGCTTCAAGTCGTCCAGTCAATTCGTGACGTTACAAGGACGAGATCAGAACAAAAATTCAGGGTCGCAACAGCGGCCCTTGTTCATTCTACTCCTTGCACCATAGCGCCAAGTTTTTTGCGGCATATACGCTTGTCATCACACATTTGCGCACTGCAAACGCATGATGCCTAAGGCCAGACTGTACGGATCAGCCGCTCCATCACGACGCCTGCCGGACCGCGCAGATTATGCCGTGCAACGCGGTCCAGTTCGGTCGCCGTGGGATTGACCTGGATGACCGTAGCGCCTGCGTTTGCTGCTTCGAAGGGCAATGCGGCGGCTGGATAAACCACGGCTGAAGTGCCTATGCTGAACATGACGTCGCAGGCTCTGGCCGCCTCCGCAGCCTGCCTGAAACTCTGCTCGGGCAGGGACTCGCCGAACCAGACCACCCCCGGCCTGACCCGATCGCCGCAATGGATGCAGCGCGGGGGATCCAGCCGGCGCCCGCCATCCGGTTCATCCGGCACACCCGCGGGGAATTCATGCGGTTGGCAACAAGTGAAACAGCGCGGTGCAAAGAAGCTGCCATGCAGATGAATGACTCCCGTGCTTCCGGCACGTTCGTGAAGATCATCGACGTTCTGGGTAATCACGGTCAGCCCGGGAACAAGGGAGGCCAGCCGTGCGATGGCCTGGTGCGCCGGATTGGGCTGGGACTGCATGACCATCTTGCGCCGCCATTCGTACCAGCCCCAGACCAGGGATGGATCACGCAGGAAAGCGGCGGGAGTTGCAAGTCTCTCCGGGTCGAAGTTTTCCCAGAGTCCGGTGAGCGCATCGCGAAATGTCGGAATGCCGCTTTCGGCCGATACCCCTGCCCCGGTGAAAACCACGACATGCCCGGCCCGCAAGAGGGCCGTGATCAGCGCTGGGGAAATCTCCGGCAGGCAATCTTCGAGCTTGTTCATGGTGAAGTGATCCGGCATGGGCGCCCTGCACGTTTCTCAAAGCAGTGCAATAATAGCGCCGTATTCATCTGCACCCGGAAAATCAAAGTGAGCAATCGTCCATTGTGCAGCATCCTGATTGTTGATGACAACGCCACGATGCGAACGCTGTTGCGCGGCATCCTGCGCAGCGACGAGACGGCTCCTTTCGAAGTTGTTGGCGAAGCCGGCGATTGCGACACGGCTCTGGAACAAGCCTTGAAATTGCGCCCGGATATTGTCTGCCTCGATATCATCATGCCCAAGGGCAATGGTCTGGACGTGCTCAAAAAGATCCGCTCCGAACTGCCGCAGACAGTGGTCCTGATGGTCAGCAGCAGCCACGACAGTGCCACCGTGAAATCCGCAGTCGATGGAGGCGCCAGCGGTTATATCGTCAAGCCCTTCAACTCCACCACGATTCTCAACGTGGTGCGGCAAGCCGTCGAGAAGTCACGCAACCTCAAGGCAGCCGCAGCCAAATCAGCGGACGCACCGCCCGCTTAATTTACCCTTCCGATCAATTCATCGCTTTGCTGGTGAAGCCCGGACTCATCATGGAATCAAGGCTAAGTCATGCGCTGTATGTCTTGGCGTCATGCATTGCGCTTGGCGTCACTCCGCTGGCGTTTGCTGCTGACAGTTCGATCTTCGATTTCGGCCCACAGCACGATCTGACCTGGCTCTACCGTACGCTGGCGATCGCTCTGCTGATCATCGTCTTCTCCAGCGCGGTCGCCTATCGCCTGTCGCGGCTGTCGGCGGCGTTGCGCGTAAGCGAGGAGCGCTTCCGGCTGGTGGCCGACAATGCCCAGGATGTCTTGTGGAAATACGACCTGCGTGAACAACGCCTCAGCTACATCAGCCCATCGATCGCACGCCTGACTGGGTACACCGTAGAAGAAGCCATGGCGCATTCGGTGGACGAATCATTCACGCTTGCTTCAGCGCAAGCCGTGCGGACGGCGCTGGCCAATCTGGCGGCTCACCCCGAGGAAAGAAAATCCGTCATGGAACTGGAGACGGTCCGCAAGGACGGCACCAAGGTATGGTCGGAAGCCACCATGAGCTTCATCCGCGATGCTGACGGCAAGCCCACCGAGGTGGTCGGCGTATCGCGCGATGTCACCGCCCGTCGTCTGGCCCAGGAGCAGCAGAAACGCTTCCTTGCCATGGTGTCTCACGAGTTTCGCACGCCGATGAACGCGATCCTGGGCATTGCCGACCTGCTCGCCGAAACCGAGCTCACGCCGGAGCAGAGCAAATACGTGGAAGTGTTCCGGAATGCAGGAGATTCCCTGCTGGACCTGATCAACGACATTCTTGATTTATCCAAGGTAGAAGCCGGCCAGTTCCGTCTCTACCTTGAGGATTTTGCGCTTCACCAACTGCTGCAGGCGCAGATCGAGTTGCTCTCCGGCCGCGCCAGGGACAAGGGGCTGGCGCTGAAATTGAACATCGCGGCCGACATCCCGCCCTTCGTTCATGGCGATGCCCAGCGCCTCAAGCAGTGCATCACCAATCTGATCGGCAATGCCGTCAAATTCTGCAATGTGGGTGGCATCACACTCTCGGTGGCGCGACAGCCCGATGCCCAGAACATGCTGAAGTTTTCGGTGCGCGACACCGGCATCGGCATTGCGGCGGACAAGCTTGATTCGATTTTTGAGGCTTTCACCCAGGCCGACCGAGGCATCACGCGGACCTACGGCGGCACCGGCCTGGGACTGACCATCACCCAGCGCCTGGTCGAGTTGATGGAGGGACGAATTTGGGTTGAAAGCAATCTGGGGCAAGGCTCGACATTTCATTTCACCGCCCGCCTGCCCGAAGCGGCTGCGCCAGTGATGGCTGCCGCTGGGCTTCCGGCCACCAGTCCGGCGGCAAAGACCTGCACCCGCCACTTGAAAATACTCCTGGCCGAAGACAATCCGAACAATGTCTTCCTGATGCGCAGCCTGCTCAAGCATACGCCCTGCCAAATTGACCTGGCGGACAACGGCGCGATTGCCGTCGACAAATTTCGCACGGGGCGCTATGACCTGGTCCTGATGGATGTCGAAATGCCGGTCATGGATGGCTACAGCGCGACGCGGGAGATCCGTCGCATCGAGCAGTCAGAAGGACGCCAGCTCACACCGATTATCGCCCTGACCGCCCATGCGTTGCAGGACGACGAGCAAAAGAGCTTCAATGCGGGCTGCAATCGGCACATGACCAAACCGATCAAGAAGCAGACTTTGCTCGATGCACTGAATGCACTGCCGCCATCCAGTCAGGAAGCAGAAACGGCGCTTGAACAGCCTGCCCAGCCCGGCCACCCCGACCGACCCGGCCACGCTGCACCAGTGATCGCTGCGCTGACCAACAATCCGCAATGGAACATACAAGAAGCCCTGTCACGCCTCGAAGTCGAGCCTGAGTTGTTTTTGACGGTGCTGGGCATGTTCCGTGACGCCACGGCAACCTACGCCACAGAGATAGCCGACAAGCTCGCCAGCGGCGAATTGCAAGAGGCCCGTCGCCACGCCCATTCGCTCAAGGGAGAGGCCGCGACCGTAGGCGCGGTTACCTTGTCCGCCGCCGCTGCGACGCTGGAAAAGGCCATCATCAACGGGGAAAGCGAGCGCTACGCTGAACTTCAGGAGCAGGTCAGGCAATTGTGCGAGCAGACACGAATCGCCTTGCTTGACCTTCCTCCCGGTAACAGTTGACGCATTCGGAGCAGGCACCGCACATGTCGCGCACCGACCGAAAATACGGCTGGCTTCCCGATCTGCCCGATTATCGTGACCATCGCTATGCCGCGCCGCGCAAGGTCCTGGCGCAGCTGCCGCGCAAAATTGATTTGCGGCCACAATGCCCGCCGGTGCTCGACCAGGGCGAACTGGGCGCCTGCACCGCCCACGCCATCGCCAGTGCCCACCGCTACGACCAGATGCGGCAGAAGGCTGCGCGCAATTTTCTGCCTTCGCGGCTGTTTATCTATTACAACGAGCGCGCCATGGAGCACACCGTCAAGGAAGATGCCGGTGCCATGATCCGCGACGGCATCAAAAGCATCGCCAAACTCGGTGCCTGCCCCGAGAGCCTCTGGCCCTATGACATTCTCAAATTCACCCGCAAGCCACCTGCCAGGGCCTATGTCGAAGCGGAAAAGCATCAGGCCATCGCCTACCAGCGCCTCACCCAGAGCATGACCCAGATGAAAGGATGTCTTGCTGCCGGCACACCTTTCGTGTTTGGGTTCAGTGTCTATGAGAGCTTTGAATCATCCAGGGTCGCCAAGACCGGCAGGATGACGATGCCAGTCCCCGACGAAAAATCGCTGGGCGGACACGCCGTGCTCGCCGTTGGCTACGACGATGCGAAACAGGTTTTCATCGCGATGAACTCATGGTCGGCTGCGTGGGGTGACCATGGCGTAAGCGACTGTCGGCACCACCTGTAGTTTTTTGCTGAGCTATGCAATCGTGTCGCCTTTTTTAAGGCACAGGCGATGGCGAAGAGGCACGGACCTGAATACTGGCGCAGACATCTAGAGG
>JBAYVV010000078.1:0-17757 GCA_041674465.1 Sterolibacterium sp. | reverse complement strand
GATTCCGGCAGCCACTGGTCAGCCAATGTCGTCACCTATGCCTTTCCGAATGCCTCGATCGGTATCTACGGTCGCCAGGAGTTGTCCGGTTTTCAGAGCTTTAACGCCGCCGAACAGAAAGCGGCCGAACTGGCGCTGCAAACCTGGGATGACCTGATCGCCCCGAGCCTGCAGAAAGTCACTTCGAGCAACTCCAATATCGAATTCGGCACCATGACGACCTCGGGCGACTACGCCCATGCTTACATGCCCGGGGCAGGCAGTGTCTGGATGAACCGTACATTTTCCAGCCTGACCAGCCCGGTGATTGGCGAGCACGGGTTTCTTGCCTATGTGCATGAGATCGGCCACGCCTTCGGCCTGGAGCACATGGGCAACTACAACGGTGGCGGCCCCAAGGCAGCCTCCAGTTTTCAGGACAGCAATGTCTATTCCGTGATGTCCTACTACGGCCCCAACTGGGGTTCCGGTTCCGCCAACGGCGAAGGACAGGTGGCCTGGGCCGACTGGGTAGCCGCCAACGGCAGGCGCTACGAGCCGCAAACCCCGATGCTCAATGACATCATGGCAATGCAAGCCATTTACGGAGCAGACACGGGTACACGCCTGGGCGATACGGTGTATGGGTTTGGCTGCAATATCGCGGGAAGCCTTGCAGCCATCTACAACTTCGCCACCAATCTCAATCCCATCCTGACGATTTACGATGCCAGCGGTAACGACACCCTCAGCCTGAGCGGATGGAACACGCCGAGCAGCGTCGATCTCAACCCGGGCGCTTTCTCCTCCTGCAACCGTATGACCAACAACATCGCCATCGCCTTTTCCTGCAACATCGAAAAGGCGATCACGGGTGGCGGCAATGACACACTCAAGGGCAATGCTCTGGACAACTTTCTCGACGGCGGCGCTGGCGACGATACCCTGGTGGCCGGCACAGGCAACGATACGCTCGAGGGCGGCAACGGCAATGACACAGCCGTGCTTCCAGGTACGCTGGCGGATTACCGGTTCCAGTTCGACAACCTGGGCATCAGTATTACCCACCTGAACTCCGGCAATGTCAATCTGGTGCGGAATGTGGAATATTGCACTTTTGCCGACATCACCAAATCCGTGGCCGAACTGGCCGAAGACCCGTCGGCGGGGTTGCAGTTGAGCGGCACCGAGAAAGTCGACACTCTGGCCGGTTCCTCGGCCAACGACAACTTGCAAGGCAATGGCGGCAACGACACTCTCAGTGGTAGTGCCGGCAACGACACGATGGATGGCGGTACCGGCGTGGATAAGCTGATTGGCGGTACCGACGATGACACGTATATCGTTAGCAATACAAGCGACAAGGTAGTCGAGGACGCCAATGGCGGCATCGACACGGTGCGGGCGTCCGTCAGCTGGACCCTAGGCAACAATCTTGAAAATCTCGAACTGACCGGGACGGACAACCTCGCCGGCACGGGCAATGCGCTGGACAACGTCATCAGCGGAAATGCAGGCGGCAATCTGTTATCCGGTAAGGAGGGCCTTGATACCATCGACGGCGGGGAAGGTGCGGACATCTACCTGATTTCCCTCGGGGCCGAGCATCCGGCAGCTGAAATCAAGGACAGCGGGATAAATGGCATAGACGAAGTCCGCTTTTCCAGCAGCACCAAAGACAGCACGCTGAAGCTTTTTGCCGACGATTCCGGATTGGAGCGCGCCGTCATCGGCAAGGGCAAGGGCGCAGCTGCCGACATCTCGGGTACAACCGCACTCAACCTGGATGCTTCCGAAGCGCCTAGCGCCCTGACCATCCAGGGCAATTACGGCGCCAATCGACTGACCGGCACGGCATACGGCGACCTGATCCTGGCTAGCAACGGCAGCGACCAGATTTCCGGCGGAGCAGGGGACGACACGATCTCCGGTGGCCTGGGCAACGACACGCTGACCGGCGGCGATGGGGCAGATTTCTTCTTGTTCAACTCAACCGCCGGAACGACCAACAAGGACCTCATCACCGATTTTGAGACGGGTACTGACAAGATTCTGCTTAGTCTTAAGCTGTTCAAGGCGCTTGGCGCCGTCGGCGATATGGGAGAGGCGCAGTTCTGGTCCGGCTCGGGTGTGGTCAAAGGCCACGATGCAGATGATCGGATCGTCTATAACACAAGCACCGGGGCGCTGTATTACGACGCCGATGGCAGCAAGCCGGGCGCGCCGGTTCAGATAGTGGTGATCGGCGTTGCCAGTTTTCCGGAACTATCCAGCAGCGACTTTCAGGCGGTTGCCTGATCACGCTGGACAAGCGACTGCTTCAGCGCTTGCACTATCCGGCTATCGAACTTGGTCCCGATCCCGGTATCGAGGATTACCAGTGCTGCCTCTTGCGACATGCCCTTGCGCTGATGGTATTGGTTGTGCCGCTCGCGAACACAGAAACCAGGTGGCCGGAATTTTCGTCCAGCTGAAACACCGCGCTGCGGTCGCAGCCGATTTCGCTTTGCAGGGCGGATATTTCCAGGCGCGCGATGTCGACGTCAATTTGGCCGCTTTCGCCAAGTTCGCTACGTTCGGCAATACTGCGCTCAAGCGCTCGCTACCAGTTCTGCAAGCAGCGCTTCCTGGGCGCAACTGCGGCTGCGGCGGGTGGAATGGACGGCGAAGTCGCCATTCATGTCCATGTCCCAGGCCTGGCTGTTGTCGGCCAGATAGGGACGCAAACCCTCCTTGATGACGCGGCGCTTGAGCTTCGGGTCGAGCACAGGAAAGCAGGATTCGATGCGACGGAAGAAGTTGCGTTCCATCCAGTCGGCGCTGGCGAGGTACACCTGTTCTGCGCCGTCGGCATGGAAGTAGTAGATGCGTGAGTGTTCGAGGAAGCGGCCGATCACCGAGCGTACCCGGATGTTTTCGGAGAGCCCCTTGACGCCGGGACGCAGGATGCAGCTGCCACGCACGATCAGGTCGATTTCGACGCCGGCCTGTGAGGCCTGATAGAGCGCTTCAATGATTTCCGGTTCGACCAGGGAATTCATCTTGGCGATGATCTGCCCCTTGCGTCCGGCGCGTGCAGCTTCGGTTTCAGACTGGATCGCTGCAAGCGTTTTGGCGTGCAGCGTGAAGGGCGCTTGCCAGAGGTGCGTCAGGACATTCGCCTTGCCCAGGCCGGTGAGCTGCTTGAAGATCTCATTGACGTCGGCGTTGATTTCCTCGTGGCAGGTGAGCAGGCCGAAGTCGGTATAAAAACGCGTGGTGCGCGGATGGTAGTTGCCGGTGCCAAGGTGGCAGTAGCGGCGATAGCCGCTGCCCTTGCCGCTGTCTTCGCGACGCAGCACCTGCAGCATCTTGGCATGGGTCTTGTAGCCGAACACGCCATACACCACATGCACGCCGACCTCCTCGAGGCGTGCGGCGATGTTGAGGTTGGCTTCCTCGTCGAAGCGCGCCATGAGTTCCACCACTACCGTGACTTCCTTGCCCTGCTGGGCGGCACGCAGAAGATGTTCCATAAGCACGGATTCGGTGCCGGTGCGATACACGGTCATGCGGATCGCCACCACCTGCGGGTCGTCGGCCGCCTGTTGCAGAAAATGGATCACCGGGGTGAAGGATTGGTAGGGATGATGCAGCAATATGTCCTGCTTGCGGATGCTGGCGAAGATGTCATAGCGTTTGGTCAGCGATTTCGGCAAGCCGGGCTGGAAGGGCTCGTATTTCAGGTCGGGACGATCGACACTGTCGGGCACCGACATCAGGCGCACCAGATTGACGATACCCGGCACGCGGAACATGTCCTCCCGATCCAGGCCGAATTGCTGCAACAGAAAATCAGCCATGACTTCGGAGCAGTTGTCGGCGACTTCGAGCCGCACCGCATCGCCGAAGTGGCGCTGCGGCAGCTCGCCCTGCAAGGCGGTACGCAGGTTCTTGACTTCCTCGTCGTCGACGAACAGGTCCGAATTGCGCGTGACGCGAAACTGGTAACAACCCAGCACATCCATGCCGGCGAAGAGTTCGCCGACATGCTGGTGCAATATGGAGGAAAGAAACACGAAACCGTAATCGAGCCCGGTCAACTTCCTGGGCAACTGGATCACGCGCGGCAATGCGCGTGGTGCCTGGACGATGGCAGCGCCCGAACTGCGGCCAAAGGCATCCGTACCGTCGAGTTCGATGGCGAAATTCAGGCTCTTGTTGAGCACGCGGGGAAATGGATGGGCAGGGTCGAGTCCGATCGGCGTCAGCACGGGCATCACTTCGCGCCGGAAATAATCGTGGATCCACTTGCTTTGCGCTTCTTTCCACTGACTACGGCGCAGGAACACGATGCCCTCGGCCGCCAGTGCCGGCAGAATTTCGTCGTTGAGCAACGCGTATTGCTCGGCGATCAGTGCATGCGCTTGCAGGCCGACGCGACGGAACACTTCCTGCGGCGGCAGGTTGTCGGTCCCGGGCGTATGGCTGCCGAGCTTGATTTGTTCCTTGAGACCAGCGACGCGGATTTCAAAAAACTCGTCGAGATTGGAAGAGACGATACACAAAAAGCGCAGTCGCTCCAGCAGCGGCACCCGGCTGTCGGCGGCTTGCGCCAGAACACGCCGGTTGAAGGCGAGCAGCGACAGCTCGCGATTGAGGAAATGATCTGCAGCGTAGCGGCGTGGGGCGGTCATGGACGGAGGAGGGGCCTGGCATTGGTGTGGATTCATTATAGGTGAATCTCCCAGGTACCAAGCGGGACGCAGGGTAGAATGAAGCCTTGCTCGGGAGGTTGCTTGAATTACGAACTGATTGCCGCGGTCGATCTCGGTTCCAACAGTTTTCGCCTGCAGGTCGGGCGCATCGTCGGAAACCAGATTTATCCGCTCGATTCGCTCAAGGAGTCGGTACGTCTGGCGGCCGGGCTGACAACACAGAGAACGCTCGATGGGACTTCGCAACTGCGCGGGCTGGAAGCACTGGCGCGTTTCGGCGAGCGGTTGCGCGGCTTCGTTCCAGGGGCGGTTCGCGCTGTAGCAACCAATACCTTGCGCGTTGCCAAGAATGCACCACAGTTCCTGGCCCAGGCGGAAGCCGCGCTCGGCTTCCCGATCGAGGTCATCGCCGGCCGTGAAGAAGCGCGAATGATTTATCTCGGGGTTGCGCATACCCTGGCCAACCCGGGCAATCAACAATTGGTGGTGGACATCGGTGGCGGCTCGACGGAACTCATCATCGGCCGCAATTTTGATCCGCTGCAGCTTGAATCGCTTTACATGGGCTGTGTCAGCTTCAGCCTCAAGTATTTTCCGCAAGGCCAGGTGACCAAGCAGGCCTTCAAGGAAGCCGAGTTGGCTGCCCGCAAGGAATTGCAGGCGATTGGCGCCACCTATCGCAGCACCGGGTGGGAGGAAGCCGTGGGTTCGTCCGGAACCGCCAAAGCCATCGTTGACCTCCTGACACTCAACGGCCTGAATGGCGGGTCGTCGCATGGCATTACCCGGGAAGGCCTGGACCGGCTGAAATCGCTAATCTGGCGCGCCGGAAGCTTCAGCAACCTGCGTCTTGAAGGTTTGCGTCCCGATCGTATGCCGGTGCTGCCGGGCGGTTTGAGCATCATGTCGGCGGTGTTCAAGGAGTTCGCGCTGGAGCAGATGACCTTCTCCGAAGGTGCCTTGCGTCTGGGCGTGCTGTATGACCTGCTCGGCCGCTATCATCACGAAGACCAGCGCGAGGAGACTGTCAGCCAGTTCATGCAGCGCTACGCGGTTGACCGGCGCCAGGCGGCCCGCGTCAGCCAGACGGCACTGGTCTTGTTGCAGCAGCTCTGCCCCGATGCGGCCGGGGAGGATCAGGGCGACATGCAGTTCCTGCTCTGGGCGGCGAGGTTGCATGAGATCGGAATTTCGGTGGCGCACTCGAGTTATCACAAACACAGCGCCTATATCCTGGCCAATGCCGACATGCCGGGTTTTTCAAAGCGGGACCAGGGCCGTTTGTCGCGCATTGTTCTGGCGCATCGCGGTAAACTGGAACGGGTTCAGACCAGCTTGAGCGAACCACGCGATTCGATCCTGATTTTCTGCATGCGTCTGGCCGCCTTGTTTCACCGCGCCCGGGACGATGCGCCCATGCCCGGTGTGCAGGTGGCCGCGACGGAGCGCGGCTTCAAGTTGACGGTCGACGATGCCTGGCTCGGTGCCTCACCCTTGACTGCCGCGGCGCTTGAGGAAGAAGCCAGGCAATGGGCCGGATTGGATATGGAATTACGCCTGCGGCGTGAAAAAAACAAACATTGACTACGGAGAGAATAATGACAAATCCCTACGCCAGCGGCCTCGACAAGAATACCGCGAATCATGTGCAGCTGACGCCGCTGACATTTCTTGAGCGCTCGGCTTATGTCTACCCCAAACGCATATCAATGATTCACGGGCAGCGCCGCTATACCTGGGCCGAAACCTATGCGCGCAGCCGCCGCCTGGCATCGGCGCTGGTGCGGCGGGGCATTGTCGAAGGCGACACGGTTGCGGTGATGCTCAACAACACGCCGGAAATGCTTGAATGCCATTTTGGCGTGCCGATGACCGGGGCGGTGCTGAACACCATGAACACCCGCCTCGATCCGGAGAGCATCGCCTTCATGCTGAATCACGGTGAAGCGAAGATGCTGATTGCCGATCGCGAATATTCACCCATGGTGAAACGCGCACTGGAACTGCTGGGACGCGCCATCATGCTGGTCGAGGTGGATGACACCGAGTACACCGGACCCGGCGAGCGCCTTGGCGATCTCGATTACGAGGCTTTTCTCTCTGGTGGCGATCCCAACTATGCCTGGAAAAACCCCTCGGACGAGTGGAACGCCATATCGCTCAACTACACTTCAGGCACTACCGGCAATCCCAAAGGCGTGGTCTATCACCATCGCGGCGCCTATCTCAATGCAGTATCCAACATCGTTTCCTGGGGCATGCCGCCGCAGGCCGTGTATTTGTGGACGCTGCCGATGTTCCACTGCAACGGCTGGTGTTTCCCCTGGACCATGGCGGCCAACTCTGGCACCAATGTCTGCCTGCGTCGCGTGGATGCCAAGCTGGTGCTCGATGCCATCCGCGAACACAAGGTGACCCATTATTGCGGCGCGCCGATCGTGCATTCCATGCTTGTCAATGCGCCGCCGGAGTGGCGTGCCGGCATCAATCACAAGGTCAGCGCCCTGGTGGCGGCGGCGCCGCCGCCGGCGTCGGTTATCGAGGGCATGGAGACCATCGGCTTCAATATCACCCATGTCTATGGCCTCACCGAAACCTACGGTCCGGCGGCCGTCTGCGCCAAGCATGTGGAATGGGACGCGCTCTCCATCGATCAGCGCACCGAGCGCAACGGTCGTCAGGGCGTGCGTTACCACATGCAGGAGGGTATTGATGTGATGGACCCCTTGACCATGCAGCCGGTGCCCTGGGATGGCGAGACCATGGGCGAGATCATGTTTCGCGGCAATATCGTGATGAAAGGCTATCTCAAGAATCCCAAGGCCAGCGAAGAGTCGTTCTATGGCGGCTGGTATCACACTGGCGACCTTGCGGTGATGCAGCCTGACGGCTACGTCAAGATCAAGGACCGCTCCAAGGATGTGATCATCTCGGGCGGCGAAAATATTTCTTCAGTGGAAATCGAAGACACGCTCTATCGGCATCCAGCCGTGATGTCGGTGGCCGTGGTCGCGACGCCGGACCCGAAATGGGGCGAGGTGCCTTGCGCCTTCGTTGAAACCAAGGAAGGGGCGAAAGTCACGGCAGAAGAACTCACGGCCTTCTGCCGGGAGCGCATGGCACACTTCAAGGTGCCCAAGAGATTCATCTTTGAAGCCCTGCCCAAAACCTCGACCGGCAAGATACAGAAGTACGTTCTGCGCCAGCGGGCGAAGTCTGCGGCTGCGATAGAATAGATTGAAAGCGAATTTCCCTGCGAATTCCCCTCGATTGTCCCCGACTTGAGGGGCAGTCGCCTGTTGGCTGAATAGCAAAGTGAGAAAAAAATGGCTCTGAAAAATTTGATGGTTCATCTGGATCAAGGTGAGCGCTCCCAGGTTCGACTTGAACTGGCGGTCGCGCTGGCGAAAAAGCACCAGGCCAGGCTGGTCGGTGTATTTGGTCAAAGGGCCGAGGCGCAACAAGTCGGTATCGTCGCGAACTGGCCGAGCCCGGAGTATCTTGCCGCTGCCTCGCAAACCAGGGCGTTGTTCGAAAAGTTCAGCGCGGGCCTGGCGCAGGTGGAATGGCACGACATCAATCGCGGCAGCGACCATGAGCTGCTGCGGCAGATCACCGATTTTGCACGCTATTTCGACCTGGTCATCATGGGGCAGCACGATGAAGCCAAGGACGATCGGGTGCCGGCGGACTTGCCCGAAGAAGTGATCGTCAATTCCGGTCGACCGGTATTGATGGTGCCTTATGCCGGCAATTTCAACGCGGATTTTCAGCGTCCTTTGATTGCCTGGAACAAGTCTCGCGAAGCGGCCCATGCGCTCAATGATGCCTTGCCGTTGATCGAGGGTTGTACTGGAGCGACGGTGGTGTCACTCGATACCCAGCACGAGCACGCCCAAGCTTGTTGCGCCGAACTGAGCAGCCATTTTGCCTGCCATGGCGTCAAGATCAGGACGGATATCCTGGTGGTCGACGATATCGGCATCATGGACATGCTGCTGAACCGGGTGACCGACCGCGATGCCGATCTGCTGGTGATGGGCGCACATGGACAGATCGGCTTCCCTTTTGTCAGTCGCGGCGCCGGCACCCGTTATATCCTGAGGCACATGACCGTGCCGGTTTTGCTGTCCAACTGAAAAGGAGTTCTGCATGAGCGCCGTTCCGCAAGCCGAATCCAATCAGCCCTTGTTGTTGCGCCAGGACGAGGCTGGCGTGACCACGCTGACCCTGAACCGTCCCGCCCAGTTCAATTCGCTTTCGGAAGAACTGCTCACTGAACTGCAGGCGGCGCTCGATGCCGTCGCCAAGGAACCGCAAATTCGTGCCGTGGTGATCGCCGGCGCCGGTAAGGCGTTTTGCTCCGGTCACGACCTGAAACAGATGCGTGCCAATCACAGCAAGGAATACATGCAGAAACTGTTTCGTCAGTGCGGCAAGATGATGATGACCGTGGCGTCGATTCCACAGCCGGTGATTGCCCGGGTGCATGGTATCGCCACTGCGGCGGGATGTCAGCTGGTGGCGGCTTGCGACCTGGCGGTGGCAGCCGATGTGGCGCGCTTTGCCGTTTCCGGCATCAACGTCGGCCTGTTCTGTTCCACGCCGGCAGTGGCGCTTTCGCGCAACATGGGGCGCAAGCAGGCCATGGAAATGCTCGTCACCGGCGATTTCATCGATGCTGCCGAAGCGCAAAAGCGTGGCATGGTGAACCGCGTGGTGCCGCTCGACCAGTTGGATGCCGAAGTCAAAAAACTGACCGATTCGATCTGTGCCAAGTCGGCGGTTGCCATCAGCATGGGCAAGCAGTTGTTCTACAAGCAACTGGAAATGGGGGTCGAGGGCGCCTATCAACTGGCTGCGGAAACCATGGCTTGCAACATGATGGCTGCGGACGCCGGTGAGGGCATCGATGCCTTCATGCAGAAGCGCAAGCCGGAATGGCAGGGGCGTTGATCCGATACGAAGCCAATCAGGTCCTGGTAACCGCCGACTGACTGCCTGAGCATGGCGGACGACTCCATTCTCGAGACCGAGAACCTGTGCAAGGAATTCAAGGGGTTTGTCGCGGTCAACGAGGTCAGTCTCAAGGTCCGGCGCGGCGACATCCACGCCTTGATCGGTCCCAACGGCGCGGGCAAGACAACCTGCTTCAACCTGCTCACCAAATTTCTTGAGCCGACACGCGGTTCGATCCGCTTCAATGGCATCGACATCACGCGCGACCGGCCGGCGCAGATCGCCCGTCGTGGCATCGTGCGTTCTTTCCAGATTTCCGCGATTTTTCCGCACCTGACGGTGCTGGAAAATGTGCGCATCGCCTTGCAGCGCAAGCTGGGAAGTTCTTTCCACTTCTGGCGTTCCGAGCAAAGCCTGGAGCAACTGCATGGTCGTGCCATCGAACTGCTGGCCGAAGTGGCGCTGGATTCCTACGCCGGCCAGGTTGCCGGTGAATTGCCGTATGGTCGCAAGCGCGCCCTGGAGATTGCGACCACGCTGGCGCTGGAACCGGAACTGATGCTGCTGGATGAGCCGACACAGGGCATGGGGCATGAGGATGTTGACCATGTCATGCAATTGATCAAGAAAGTCTCGGCCAATCGCACCATCCTGATGGTCGAGCACAACATGAAGGTGGTGGCGGGCATTTCCGACACGCTCACGGTGCTGGCACGCGGCGCGGTGCTGGCCGAAGGGCCCTACGCCACGGTCGCCAGGAACCCGCAGGTCATCGAAGCCTATATGGGCACGGTCGAAGCCGGGAAGCATGGAGCAAGCGTTTGAATAGTTTGCATAGTATTAATGCGCCCCTGGAATACCTGCAGATTCGCGGCCTGCACGCGTTCTATGGCGAGTCGCATGTTTTGCATGGCATCGATCTGCAGGTGAATCGTGGCGAATGCGTCTCGCTGCTTGGCCGCAACGGTGCGGGCCGCACCACGACGTTGCGCGCCATCCTGGGGCTCACCGGCAAGCGCACCGGTTCGATTATGGTGAATGGCCGCGAGACCATCACCATGCCCACGCACCGCATTGCCCAACTGGGCGTAGGTTATTGCCCCGAGGAACGCGGCATTTATGCCAGCCTGAGCTGCGAGGAAAACCTGCTGCTGCCGCCCCAGGTGGGCAGCGGCGGCATGAGCCTGGCAGAAATCTATGCCATGTTTCCCAATCTCGCGGAACGCCGTGACAGCCAAGGCACGCGCCTGTCCGGCGGGGAGCAGCAGATGCTGGCTTTGGCGCGAATTCTGCGCAGCGGCGCCCATCTGCTGCTGCTCGATGAAATATCCGAAGGTCTTGCACCGGTCATCGTGCAAAAGCTGGGCACTGTCATCAGCCAGCTCAAGGCCAGGGGTTTCACGATTCTTCTGGTGGAGCAGAACTTTCGTTTCGCCGCACCGCTGGCCGATCGTATGTACATTGTCGAGAACGGCCAGATCGCGGCTGAAATCGCCCAAGGTGAGATCGAGACAAAGCAGGACCTGTTGCAGGAATATCTCGGCGTATGAGACAGGTACGATAGAGACGGAAACGCTGACGCACTGACATGAACGAGATTTTCGGGATACCCATTCAAGCCTTGATGGGCCAGTTGATGCTGGGCCTGGTCAATGGCGCCTTCTACGCCATGCTGAGCCTGGGCCTGGCGGTGATCTTCGGCATGCTCAACATCATCAACTTTGCGCACGGCGCGCTCTACATGATGGGGGCATTTCTTGCCTGGCTCGGCCTGACTTATCTCGATCTCGGCTATTGGCAGTCGCTGCTGCTTGCACCCCTGTGCATGGCCTGTTTCGGGGTGTTGATTGAGCGCTGCATGTTGCAATGGCTCTACAAGCTTGATCATCTGTATGGCCTGCTGCTGACCTTTGGCCTGGCACTGGTTCTGGAAGGCCTGTTTACCAACCAGTTCGGCGTATCGGGCCAACCCTATTCGATTCCCGATGAACTCACAGGCGCCTTCAATCTGGGTTTCATGCTCTTGCCGAAATATCGCGCCTGGGTGATCGTCGCATCGCTCGTGGTGTGTTTCGCCACCTGGTTCATGATCGAGAAAACCCGCCTCGGTGCCAATCTGCGCGCCGCGACAGAGAATCCCCAGCTGACCCAGGCTTTCGGCATCAACGTGCCCTTGATGGTGATGCTGACCTACGGCTTCGGCTGCGCCCTGGCGGGTTTTGCCGGAGTGCTTGCCGCGCCGGCGATCCAGGTCAGTCCGCTGATGGGCTCCAACCTGATCATTGTCGTCTTTGCGGTGGTGGTGATCGGCGGGATGGGATCCATCCTCGGTTCCATTCTGACCGGACTGGGCCTGGGCGTGATTGAGGGCCTGACCAAAGTGTTTTATCCGGAAGCATCTTCGACGGTGGTTTTCATCATCATGGCCATCATCCTGATGATCCGCCCGGCCGGCCTGTTCGGGAAAGAAAAATGAAGCCTTCCTCAGCGGGCTACTTCGCACTTCTGGTATTCGGACTGATCGCACCGTTCATTATCTATCCGGTGCTGATGATGAAAATTCTGTGCTTTGCCCTGTTCGCCTGTGCCTTCAATCTGCTGCTGGGCTACACCGGTTTGCTGTCGTTCGGACACGCGGCTTTTTTCGGCACGGCAGCTTATGTGGCCGGGCACGCAATCAAGGTGTGGAGCCTGCCACCCGAACTCGGGCTGCTCGCGGGTACTCTGGCTGCGGCACTTCTCGGTTGGGTTTTCGGCAGTCTGGCGATTCGCCGTCAGGGTATTTATTTCGCCATGGTGACGCTGGCCCTGGCACAGATGATGTATTTCTTCTTTCTCCAGGCGTCTTTCACCCATGGCGAGGACGGTCTGCAGGGGGTGCCGCGTGGCAGCCTGCTGGGCGTGATCGACCTGGCCGACGACATCAATCTCTACTATTTCGTGCTGGCGATTTTCATCGCGGCTTTCTGCCTGATCCATCGCACCATCCATTCGCCCTTCGGACAGATTCTCAAGGCCATCCGGGAGAACGAGGCCAGGGTGATTTCGCTCGGCTACGATGTGGCGAAATACAAGTTGTTGTGCTTTGTGCTTTCCGCCACTTTGGCCGGCCTGGCGGGCGCCACCAAGATGCTGGTGTTCAAGTTCGCCACCCTGACCGATGCCCATTGGCATGCCTCCGGAGAGGTGGTCCTGATGACCATACTCGGCGGCATGGGGACGGTGTTCGGGCCGCTGGCCGGTGCTGCGGTGATCGTGGCATTGCAGAATGAACTGGCGGACAAGGTCGGGTCTCTGGTCACGGTTATCATGGGGTCGATTTTTGTGATTTGCGTGCTGGCTTTCCGGCGTGGCATCGTCGGTGAAATGACTGCGCTATACCAGCGCCTGGCAAGAAACAAAGCCTGACGGGTTCCTGCCAGAGCATCAAGGCGGAGGCTGCTTCACAAGCGTTTCCGGGATAAAAAGACAGCGTCCGGACAAACCCGGAAAGCTCAATTCAGTGCATAATTGGCGTTTGATTTATCGTCCTAAAGGAGCCCTGTCTTGAAGATTCTGGTACCCGTCAAGCGTGTGGTGGATTACAACGTCAAAGTGCGCGTCAAAGCGGACGGCACCGGCGTCGATCTGGCCAACGTCAAAATGTCGATGAACCCCTTCGACGAAATTGCCATCGAGGAAGCCGTGCGACTCAGAGAGGCCAATGTCGCCAAGGAAGTCATTGCCGTCAGTTGCGGTCTTGCCGCTTGCCAGGAAACCCTGCGCACGGCGATGGCGATTGGCGCCGATCGCTCGATCCTGGTCGAGTCGGATGTCGATCTGCAGCCGCTGGCTGTCGCCAAGCTGATCAAGGCTGTCGCCGAAAAGGAACAGCCGCAGATCGTGATCTTCGGCAAGCAAGCCATCGACGACGATGCCAACCAGACCGGACAGATGTTCGCCGCCCTGATGGGCTGGCCGCAGGCGACTTTCGCCTCCAAGGTTGTGGTTTCCGGCGACACGGCGACCGTGACGCGTGAAATCGACGGCGGCTCGGAAACCCTCGAGTTCAAGCTGCCGCTGGTCATCACCACCGACCTGCGCCTCAACGAGCCGCGCTATGCAACCCTGCCGAACATCATGAAGGCCAAGAAGAAGCAGCTGGACGTCTTCAAGCCGGCCGATCTCGGCGTGGATGTGACGCCGCGCCTGACGACCCTGAAAGTCTCCGAGCCGCCCAAACGCGGCGCCGGCGTCAAGGTAGCGGACGTCAAGGAACTCGTTGCCAAACTCAAGAATGAAGCGAAGGTGATTTGATGAGCCTACTTGTTATCGCAGACCACGACAACGCCACGCTGAAGGCGGTCACCCTCAACACCGTTGCCGCCGCGCAGAAGATCGGCGGCGAAATCCATGTGCTGGTCGCCGGTAGCGGCTGCGCTGCGGTCGCAGCCGCCGCCGCTAAAATCGCCGGCGTGAGCAAAGTCAAGCTGGCCGATGCCGCCCACTATGCCGATCAGACTGCAGAGAACCTCGCTGCCCTGGTTCAAGCAAATGCCGCCGGCTACAGCCATATTCTCGCGGCGGCCACTGGCAACGGTAAAAACCTGCTGCCGCGTGTCGCAGCCCTACTCGATGTGGCGCAGATCTCGGAAATCACGGCGGTGGAAAGCCCGGATACTTTCGTGCGCCCGACTTACGCCGGCAACGCCATGGCCACGGTCAAGTCCGCCGATGCCGTGAAAGTCATCACCGTACGCAGCACCGGTTTCGATCCGGTGGCCGCCGATGGTGGCAGTGGCGCCGTGGAAGCGGTTGCAGCAGCGGCTGACCTCGGGCTGGCCAAGGTCACCGGCCGCGAAATTACCAAGAGCGCACGTCCAGAACTGGGCGCGGCCAAGGTGATCGTCTCCGGTGGTCGCGGCATGGGTTCCGGCGAGAACTACCATAAATTGCTTGAGCCTTTGGCCGACAAGCTCAATGCTGCGCTGGGTGCCTCGCGTGCGGCGGTTGATGCGGGCTTCGTGCCGAATGATTACCAGGTCGGCCAGACCGGGAAAATCGTTGCGCCCCAGCTGTATTTTGCGATCGGTATCTCGGGTGCGATCCAGCATCTGGCCGGCATGAAGGACAGCAAGGTGATCGTCGCCATCAACAAGGACGAAGACGCGCCGATCTTCCAGGTTGCGGATTATGGATTGGTCGCCGACCTGTTTGCCGCCGTGCCGGAACTGGTTGCCGAATTGGGCTGAAACAAAATCTAGAGAACGAACCATGAGCACCTACACCCCCCCGCTGAAAGACATGCAATTCGTGCTGCGCGAGTTGGCCGGCATCGACAAGGTCGCGCAACTGCCCGGCTACGAAGAAGCTTCCCCGGATCTGGTCGACTCAATCCTGGAAGAGGCGGGCAAGTTTGCCGGCGGGGTGTTGGCGCCGCTGAACTGGAGCGGCGACCGGGAAGGTGCGAAGTGGAATGACAAAGCCGTCACCATGCCGGCCGGTTTCAAGGAAGCCTACACACAGTTCGCCGAAGCCGGCTGGAACGGCTTGTCCTGCGACGTGGCGCATGGCGGCCAGGGCCTGCCCAAGCTGGTTTCGGCTGCTGTCCAGGAAATGTGGAAAGCTTCCAACATGGCGTTCTCTTTGTGTCCGCTGCTCACGCTGGGCGCGATTGAAGCCCTGCATCTGAGTGGCTCGGACCAGCAGAAAGACACCTATTTGCCCAACATGATCGCGGGCAAATGGACCGGCACCATGAACCTTACCGAGCCCCAGGCCGGCTCGGATCTCGCCGCCATCCGCACCCGTGCCGTGCCGCAGGGCGATGGCACCTACAAGATTTTCGGCCAGAAGATCTTCATCACCTACGGCGATCATGACATGGCCGAGAATATCGTTCATCTCGTTCTGGCCAGGACCCCCGATGCGCCGGAAGGCGTCAAGGGCATCTCGCTGTTCGTCGTGCCGAAATTCATGGTCAACCAGGATGGCAGCCTCGGCGCAAGAAACGATGCCTACTGCGTTTCGATCGAGCACAAGCTCGGCATCCACGCCAGTCCGACCTGCGTCATGGCTTTCGGCGACAATGGCGGTGCAGTCGGTACCCTGGTCGGCCAGGAAAACGCCGGCCTCAAATACATGTTCATCATGATGAACGCCGCGCGCTTTGCCGTCGGCCTGGAAGGCGTGGCCTTGGGCGAGCGCGCCTATCAGCACGCCCTCGCCTATGCCAAGGAGCGCATCCAGGGGCGTGACATCGCTGGCAGCGCTGCGAGTGTCGCCATTGTCCATCATCCCGACATACGGCGCATGCTGATGCAGATGAAGTCCCTCAACGAAGCCATGCGCGCCCTGGCCTATACCGTTGCCGCGGCCCATGATGCCGCCGCGCGTCATCCGGATGAGAACGAACGCAAACGCAATCAGGCTTACGTCGACCTGATGATCCCGGTGGTCAAGGGCTGGCTGACCGAAACCAGCAATGAGCTCACCTATCTGGGCGTACAGATTCACGGCGGCATGGGCTTCGTCGAAGAAACCGGCGCAGCGCAGCACCAGCGCGATGCGCGCATCACCACCATCTACGAAGGCACCACCGGCATCCAGGCCAACGATCTGATCGGCCGCAAGATCGCCCGCGAAGGCGGCGCCACCATCAAGGCGGTGATCGGCTTGATGCGCCAGACCGAAGCCGAACTCGCAAAGCAGTCAGGTGCCGAATTTGCCGTCATCAAAGCTGCGCTGGGCAAGGGCATCGGCGCAGTGTCCGAGGCCGCCGACTACATTGTCGCCAATTACGGCAACGATATCCGTGCGGTATCCGTGGGTGCCGTGCCTTTCCTCAAATTGCTGGGTATCGTGGCCGGGGGCTGGCAAATGGCGCGGGCGGCACTGGTGGCGCAGGCAAAAATCGCCGCCAATGACAAGGATCCCTTCTATCCGGCCAAGATCGTCACGACGCGTTTTTATGCCGATCACGTCCTCTCCACTGCGCCAGGGCTGTCCCATGCCGTGGTGCATGGCGGTGTCGGCGGCATGGCACTGGATGTCGCCATGTTCTGAACACCACTGTGGCCATGATGATGGCTTGTGGGTATTGGTAGTGTAGTCCTTCGCTAAAAATTCCAACCGGGGCCGTCATGCTTGGCGCCAAAGATCAGGCTGATTTCAAACTGCTGCGATATTTCACGACCACCAGCCTGGTCGCTTTCATCGTGGTCGCCGGTTTGCTGGGTTACGTCTTTCGGACACTCTCCATTAACGCCATGCTCGGCGAGTATGAAAGTCAACACACCAATCTGGCCAGGTTTCTGGCCAATGAAATCTGGGAACATCAATTCGATAAGTTTATTCTTGGAACCGAAGCCAAGACCGCGGACGAGATCAAGCAAATGCCGCAAATTCCCCTGATTAGCGTGGAAATGGCATTGCTGCTGAAAGGTACTTCGATATTCAAGGTCAAGTTGTACAACCGTCAGGGCATGACGGTCTTCTCCAGCGATCCCAGGCAGATTGGCGTAGACAAAAGCAGCAATACTGGCGTCATAAGTGCTTTGCGCGGGCGGTCCGAGTCGGAGCTGACCCACCGCGACAGCTTCAGCACTTTCGAGGGCGAGGTCCAGAATCGCGACCTGGTGGAAAGTTATGTTCCTCTCCACGACCCGTTTTCGGGCAAGATCGTCGGGGTTTTCGAAATTTATGGTGATGCGACGCAGAGCGTGGCGTATATCGGCGAGAGACAGCTATACATCGTCATCACTGTCATCGGTTTGCTGGCGCTGCTCTACATGGCCCTGTTCATCATCGTCCAGCGGGCGCAGAACCTGATTAACCGGCAGAACCTGGAACGCGAGCGTTCGCAGCAGGCGCTGAGCGAGAGTGAGGAGCGCTGGAAATTCGCCCTGGAGGGCGCAGGCGACGGGGTCTGGGATCGCAACATGCAAACCGGCGAGGTGGTGTATTCGAAGCGCTACCGGGAAATGTACGGTTTTTCCGATGAGAACGTGGATTTCCTCAAGGAGGATTGGGACAGCCGTGTTCATCCCGATGATCTGGAAAATGTCCTGGCGGAGCGGCAAGCCTATTTGACTGGACAGACACGCAGCTATGCCAATGAGCGGCGCATGCAATGCAAGGACGG
>JBAYVV010000077.1:0-17842 GCA_041674465.1 Sterolibacterium sp. | reverse complement strand
GTAACCCATGGCTGATACCCTCTTCTGCTACCACTGCCGGCTGCATCATCCAAAAGAGGAAATGCGCCAAATCGAAACCAAGGGCGGCAAGCGCTGGCGCTGCATCAAAAGCATCGAGGCCACCAAGCAAGGCCGCGAAGCGCGCGAAGCTTTTGGTCGGCAAATGTCGGCCATCAACAAGGCCGAAGCCGAGAGCAAGGCGCGCATGGTGCTGAATATCGACAAGTAAGCACCCCGCGCCCACCCTGCACCCCCTGCAACTGTGGGCGCGGATTTCCCGGGCGGTTCAGATCTTGCGCAAATCCTGCTGCGACAATGGCAGTGAGCGGACACGCTTGCCCGTCGCCGCGAAAATTGCATTGCAGACTGCGGGCACCAGGGGCAGGATACCGGGCTCGCCGTGGCCGCCCCAGAAACCGCCGGTGTTGGCGAACACCACCTCGACCCTGGGCATCTCGCTCATTCCTATCAGCGGAAAATCGTGGAAGTTGGATTCCACGATGCGTCCCTCCTTCACCGTGTTCTGCTGGTAGAGCATGCTGCTCAGGCCGAACGCCACGTTGCTCTCGGCCTGCGCCCGGCAGGTGTCGGGATTGACCACATACCCCGAGTCGATCGCCAGCACGATGCGCAGTACCTTGAGTTCACCTTTCGCGCTCACTGACACCTCGGCCACCATCGCAGCATAGCTGCCGAAGCCCTCGACCACTGCCAGTCCGCGATGCACGTCAGACGGCAAGGGACTGCGCCAAGCTGCGGCCTGAGCCACCGCTTCCAGCACCAGGCGGTTCTTATCGTTGGCGGCAAGCAATGCCAGGCGATAGTCGAGCGGATCCTGCCCGGCCGCATGCGCCAGTTCGTCGATGAAACATTCGCGATAGAAACCGTTTTGCTGACCGGGTGCACGCCAATAGCCGACCGGCACGTGGCCGTTGCGCAGCGCGTAGTCGACCTGCTGATTGGGAATCTGATAGGGCAGGTCGCTGAAGGTGCGTACGGCACTGAAATCGATGCCGTTCTTCAGCGCTCCTGGCATCAGCACGGCGAGGATCGAGGGACAGGCGATGCGCGAATGCAGTGCCAGCAGTTTGCCGTCCTTGTCCAGTGCGGCTTTCATGCGCACCAGGCTGGCCGGGCGGTAGAAGCCGTGCTGCATGTCCTCCTCGCGCGACCACATGAGTTTCACCGGCACACCCGGCATGGCCCTGGCAATTGCCACGCCCTGACGCACGAAATCCTGCGGGCCGCCGCGCCGGCCAAAGCCGCCGCCCAGCATCATCTTGTGCACTTCGACCTTCTCCGGCGGCAGGCCGGCCGCATTGGCCGCGGCAAGCAGGGAAGCCTCGCCATCCTGGGTTGAAGTCCACACCTCGAGGAAACCATCCGGCTTGAACCACGCCGTGCAGGTTTGCGGTTCCATGGTGGCATGGTTGAGATAGGGCGACTGGTACTCGGCTTCGATGACTTTCGCCGCAGCGGCGAATGCCGCATCCACGTCACCCAGCTTGCGCGGCTGGGGCAGGTCCTGGGCATCCAGTCCGGCGCGCAACATGGCTGCAATCGTCTCGTCGCTGGCCTTGCCGTACTCGCCGTTGTCCCATTCGATCTTGAGTTGCTTCAAAGCCTGCTGCGCACGCCACCAGTTGTCAGCAATGACAGCGACATAGCCCGGCTCGCGCACGATTTTTTTCACGCCGCGCATTTTCTCAGCAACGCTCGCATCCAGGCTCTTCACTTTGCCGCCGAACACCGGGCACTGGGCAATGGCAGCGTGCAGCATGCCGGGCAAGGCGACGTCGGCGCCGAACACCGGTTTGCCGCGCACCTTGTCAGGAATGTCGAGACGATGCAGGGGCTTGCCGGCGATCTTCCAGTCCTTGGCATCCCTGAGCCTGACTTCCTTGGGCGGCTGCAATTTGGCCGCATCGGCTGCCACCTGCCCATAGCTCAGCCTGCGCTTGCTCGGTCCATGGGTAATCACGCCGCGCTCCACCGTGCATTCCGCTACCGGCACCTGCCAGCGCAAGGCCGCCGCTTCGAGCAGCATGATGCGCGCACTGGCACCGGCCTTGCGCACGTAATCCTGCGAACTGCGCACGCCCTGGCTGCCGCCGGTGGACATCGAGCCCCAGATGCGATTGCGCCGGATATGCTCGTTCGGTGAGGCAAATTCCGCGCTGACCTTGCCCCAGTCGCAGTCGAGTTCCTCGGCGACCAGTTGCGCCAGCGCGGTAAATGTTCCCTGCCCCATTTCCGAGCGGGCAATGCGCACCACCACTTGGTCATCGGGATGAATCACCACCCAGGCATTGATTTCGGTGAGTTCCGTGACTGCGACATCCTTTGCGGCATGGATCGTGTGGTTGGCCCTGGCCGCCTGGGCAGCGCAAGGGAAGGAGAATTCGAGCATGAAAGCGCCGCCCGCAGCAGCGGAAACTTTGAGGAATTCCCGACGGTTCACATTCAGTGTCATGATCCTTCTCCTCAGGCCTTCTTCGCAGCGGCCGGTTTCGCAACGGCCGGTTTTGCAGCAACTTTGGCGGCAGCATGAATCGCCAGCTTGACCCGCGTGTAGGTGCCGCAACGGCAAAGGTTGGTCATCACCGCATCGATATCGGCATCCGAGGGCTGCGGATTTTTCTCGAGCAGCACTGCGGCGGACATGATCATGCCGGGCTGGCAATAGCCGCACTGCGGCACTTCATGCTCAATCCAGGCCTCCTGGATGCGATGCAGGCCGTCCCTGGACAAACCTTCGATGGTCACGACGCGCTTGCCGACTGCGGCCGACACCGGCAGCGTGCAGGAGCGCACCGCCTTACCGTCGAGATGCACCGTGCATGATCCGCACAGTCCTTCCCCGCAGCTGTACTTGGTTCCGGGGAGATTGAGGTGATCACGCAGCACCCAGAGCAGGGGCATCTCCGGCTCGACATCGACTTGATGGTTGCGCCCATTCACATTGAGTTTCAGCATGCCAGCATCCTCCGGCTGAGTTGTCACGAACACTTGGATATTAGTCGACGACTTCCTGAATAGGAAGGCGGTCATTGCGCTTTCAGGCCGCAGTTGCGGGGCCAGCAAGCAGGGCGTTAACTGACCCGGGCTTCCTTCGGTATCGCCGCCAGCGAGCTCTGCACTAGCGACCAGACCTTCTCCCAGTCGGGCTTGTGGTTCTGGTATTGCGGCGATGAGGTGTAACCGCGCAGAGCGAAGGCGGTCTTGCCGGTATCGCGCAATTTTGGAAAAGGCATGACTTCGCCGGCAGCATTGAAAATCGCCACGACATGGCGCGGGGCGGCGTTGCCCGTGGCGAAACCTGTCACCACCGCGGTTTCCCGACTCGCCAAGCGCACCAGGGTACCGGGCGGATAATTGCCGAGACGCCGCCGCAGCGAGGCCAGCACCATCGTGTCGAGGCGCATGCGCTCGCGCGACTGGAGTTCCTGCATGGCGTGATGAGGATATTTGGCCTGACGCGTGGCGCGGGGACTCACCAGGGAGCACCAGAGATCCGCCGCCTTGATCACGCGCGCCTCGATGCAAATATCCTTGCCGGACAGGCCGAACGGGTAACCCGTGCCATCCATCGCCTCATGGTGCTGCTCGACGGCGTCAATCCACTGCATGTCGGCACCCGGCGAATGGGAAAGCAACTGGCTCGCCAGCAGCGGATGGCGGGCAATGCTGACGCGCTGTAGCAAGGTCAGGGGCTTGCTGGTATAGGCCAGATTGTCATGCATCTCGAATGTAGACAAATTCATCAGCAGCGCTGCCCTGACCACGGTCAATTGCTGCTTGTAGCTCAAGTCCATCGTCTGAGCCGCCAATGCAGCAACCACCGCCACCTGGAAGTCACGCGCAATCGCCTGGCTGCGCATGTTCATATGTCCCGCCATGCCCAGGCAGATCTCCGGATGGGCGTGCACCAGATCGACGATTTTTACCGCCAGATCCCGGACGAACAAAACGTCCTCAAGGACACAGCGCCAGTCCGCCACGACCTGGTCAAAGCGCTTCGTCAGGTATTCCAGTTGCCTGAGCAGGGAAGAGGCGCTCGGCTGGTAGTCGGGCTGACTGGAGAAGACCCGCAGCGCCGGGTCACCGCTCTGGGCCAGGCTTGCCACTGGAGAGTTCGAGGTTTCCATTCCTGGCAAAAAGCAAGAACCCCGCCAGCCATTTTTGGCTCAAATTCCCGATTAAACCGGTTTGCCAAGGGCAATTTATTGCCAGGCCAGGGCGCCGGACGGCAAGATCTGCCGTCCAATGCCCAACCCATCGATCAAGACTGCCCGGGAGCCTTGCTGCTCATCAGGATCTGCGCTTCGTCTTCCAACTTGCGCTGGCTCCTGCGTGCTTGCTGGCGCAGCTGCTCCAGAGCAGCCTCCTGATCGAGCCCTTCGCTCTTCATGAGCATGCCCACCGCAGTCGCAATGGTGCGATTGTTTTGCAGCGTGCCGTGCAGCACGTCGATGTCCTGCGAGCGGGCCAGCGCTGTACGCAGCGTAGGCAGGATCGCCTTGACGTTGAGCGGCTTGACCAGGTAGCCGAGCGCACCCGCCGCGACGGCGCGCTTGACGTAATCCTCATCGCTGTAGGCTGAGAAGAACATGAAAGGCACCTTGGTTTCACTGCGCAGACGCCGCGCCAATTCCAGGCCGTCAAGGCCGGGCATGCGGATATCGAGCAGAGCCAGCGAAGGTACTTCGCTCTGGCATAGTGCCAGCGCCTTCAGGCCATCCCTGGCCTCGATGACCTCATAACCGGCTTCGCGCAGACCTCTGCTCAGTGTGTATAACACCACCCGGTCATCATCGGCCACCAGAATTTTTTCCATGATCAGCCCAGTTTCTCTTCAGGGATCGAAACAACCTGCTCCCGATATCTTTTATGCAATCCGGTTTTCCACCATCCACACCGCCGCCTCCACCCGCGACCGGAAATTGAGCTTGCGCAGCAGATGCTTGACGTGCACTTTCACGGTGCCCTCGGTGATGTCCAGGTCGCGCGCGATCAGCTTGTTGCTCTTGCCATCGGCCAGGCCGCGCAGGATTTGCATCTCGCGCTCGGTGAGCTCATTGACGTCGCGGTTCTTGGCGGTCGCCTCCTCACGCAACGCCGTCGCCAGGCGTCCCGCCAGTCCCGGGGCGATCACGGTGCTGCCGAACACCGCCTCCTTGATGTGGGCGAGCAGTTCCTCGGGCTCCATGTCCTTGAGCAGGTAGCCATCGGCGCCGGCGCGGATGGTGCCGATCAGGTCGTCGGAGGTATCCGATACGGTCAGGATCACCACGCGGATGTCCGGGTTGCGCTGCTTGATGGCCTCGAGCGCTTTCAGGCCACCCATGCCCTTCATGTTGAGATCGAGCAGCACCAGATCGGGCTCATGCTGTGCAACCAGTTGCACGCCCTCTTCCCCGCTCGAAGCCTCGGCAACCACGGTCAGGGCCGGTTCCAGATCGAGCAATTGATGCACCCCCTTGCGGAACAGGGGGTGGTCGTCGATGATCACGACGGAATTGGTTTTATCCTTGCTCATACGGTTTCACCCGCCGTGGACAGCAGTGCAGCGGCACTGCTGTCTTGCAGAATCATTTTCGGCTGGAAGCGCAGCTCGACGCGCGTGCCCATCGGCAACGCATTTACGGTCAGGCTGCCGCCCAGGCTTTCGGCGCGATCGCGCATGATGCTGATGCCATAGTGATGCATCTGGGTTCTCCCCTGCTTGTACCCCGCGCCATGGTCTTCGATGGTAATGCACAACGTGCTCGCATCGGCGCGCGCCAGGGTCACCCAGGCTTGCTGAGTCTGGGCATGATGCTCGACGTTGGACAGGGCTTCGCGGATGATTTGCAGCACATGCAACTGTTCGTTGGCGGACAGCTCTATTCCTGCCAGAGTATTGCCGATCTCGATCCCGGGCAGGCCGCGCTGGCGGAATTCCTCCACCACGTCGCTCAAGGCCTGCTCGAGTCCCTTGCCGTCAAAGCGCAGCCGGAAGGTGGTGAGCAGCTCGCGCAACTGGCGATAGGCATTGTTCAGGCCGGTGCGCAGCTCGTCCACCACGTCGAGGGTCTGCGGCGGCGCCTGGGCATCGAGTAACCGTGCCAGACGCGTCACCTGAATTTTCAGGTAGGTCAGCGATTGCGCCAGGGAATCGTGCAGTTCGCGGGCGATCACCGAGCGTTCTTCGAGCAAAGCCACCCGATGTTCCTGCTGGTTGTGCTCCATGCTGGCGAGCGCAGCGCCGATCTGCCTGCCGATCGCTTCGAGCAACTCAATCTTCCAGGCGTCAACTTGCGCGCCTTGCGGCACCAGTACGGGCATGGTGCCGAAATAATGCCCGGCATCCACCAGCGGCACATTCAGGATCTGGCCGCCCGGATGCGCCGGATCGGGACGCAGGCGCGTCTCGGTCGAGGCCTGGCATTCGGCGCAATCCGTCGGCGTGTTTTCCGGGTGCAGCCGTTGCGGCGCGTTGACTGCGATCGGATAGCCCCGTGTGCGGTTGGGATTGAAAGCGCAAATCACCACCGTCGGCAGGCCGATCTCCGCCTCAATGCGTTGCAGTACCTGCTGCATGCGTTGCGGCGTGAGGGTCTTGCTCGACAGCAGGCGCGCGGTTTCGTAAAGCAGGGACAGGGCGCGATTGCTGCGCTCGAGTTCCGCGGTCTTCTGCTGCACTTGTGCTTCCAGGGTGCCGTACATGCGTGAGAGATCTTCGGCCATGTAATTGAAGGCCTCGGACAATTCGGCGAATTCTCCGCTGCCACTGACCGGTGCGCGCACCGAAAAATCGCCTTTGCGCACTTCGCGCGCAAAGCGCAGCATGGTGGATAGCGTGGCGTTGAGCTGTTCATGCAGCATGAAAATCGCCACGAAGATTGTGATCAGCATTAAAAACAGCATGCCGCCCTGGATCAGCTTCAAGGTCGTGATCTGGCTTTCGAGCGCTTCATCGAGATGTTTCACGAATTCGTCGACGCGGCCGACAAAGCTGTGGATCCGAGCCAGGGCTTCGGGCGATGCCTTGTCCTGACCCGCAACCTGGAGCACCAGCGGCCGCAGTTGCTGGTTCCACTCCTCGCTGAGATGCGTAAAAAGGCTCTTGAGCGGGTTGCGCGGATTGGCCGAGATGGCCGCAACAATGCTGGGATGGTTGAGCCGCCGATCGAATTCGAGCACGGCCCGACCCACCGCCTGCTGCCGGTCGGCAGCGGCTGTACTGGTGTCTGCCAGCGCCAGGGCAGTGGCATACGACTGCATGCGCAAGGAACCGGCAATATTGATCGCACTGGCCTTGCCCGTCGAGTTCTCGGCAAAGACCACCAGGTTGACAAACGACACTGTGGCAGCCAGCGCCAGAATCGCCATCGCGATTTCCAGACGGCCGAGCACAGACTGGCGCGAGAAGATGCGGATCATGCTGAGTTTCTCAGGCGGACGGAGCAATGGAAGTACCTCTTTGTTTCTGCGCAGGATCCGATTCTAAACAATAATTTCCTGCCACGTCCCAATACCCATCAACCACACGGCATCAAGATGGGTTGAGGTCATTTCCCCCTACCTCTTTGTGGGTAGTCGCTGCATACCCGCGACCATCCCGGCGTCTTGTATGTGTTGGTCATGCTACCTAGACTGCGCCGCGAAAGTCAGTTCATGCCTCGGAGGGGAACGCAATGAAGATACTGGTTTGCTACGACGGGTCCGATAAAGCAGATGCTGCGCTGGACAAAGCCATCAAGCTGTTCGCGCATCTAAAGCCGCAAATCGTTCTGGTGACTGTCGTCGAGGAACCGCTCGATGCCAGCAGCAATGTCGAAGACTCGTTCGAGGAGTGGCGCGCCGCGCGAGAGAAGGAACTGCGACAAGCCGCCGAAAAGGTGGCGCACAGTGGCCTGGATGTCGATGCGATTCTGGCCGTCGGCAACCCGCGCAAGATGCTGGTTGAAGCGATCAACAAGCGCCAGCCGGACATCCTGGTCATCACCAGTCGCCCGCCCAAGGGAGGTGTCCGGTTTGGCAATGTCACCGTCAGCGTCAGCGATTACCTGCTGCACCACATCGATGTCTGTCCCGTGTTGGTCATGCAATGACCCTGGGCGTCCTGCCGCAAATCAATCATTCCTGTAACCCACCTTATAAAGAGATTAACTCATGTCCGGTAAATCAGACGACAAAACCATGGGCTGGATGGATCTGTTCGCCTTCGGGCGGCCGGAGATCATGGCACTGCACAAGACGTGGGTTGCGTTCTTCATCACCTTCTACGTCTGGTTCAACATGGCGCCGCTCGCTTCGACGATCATGAAGGACTTCGGCCTGACGCTGGACCAGCTCAAGATTCTGGCGATCTGCAATGTGGCCCTGACTGTCCCGATGCGCGTCGTGGTCGGCATGCTGTGCGACCGGATCGGGCCGCGCAGAACCTTTTGCATCGTGATGTGGGCCATGGCCTTTCCCTGCCTGTTTTTTGCGTTTGCGTCCAGCTATACCGAGATGCTGATCTCGCGCCTGATCCTGAGCGCGGTGGGAACGGGTTTTGTGGTCGGCATTGCCATGACCTCGCTCTGGTTCAAGCCGAGGGACGCGGGGTTTTCCCAGGGCGTCGAGGCGGGTCTGGGCAACTGGGGTTCGTCGCTGGCCGCAATCACCATGCCGTTACTGGCGCTCACCGTGCTGGATAGCTGGAGATGGGCCATCGCCTCGAGCGGCATCATGATGTTCCTCTACGGCGCGTACTACTGGTTCGGCATTACCGACGGCCCTAAGGGTACGACCCGGCCTGTCTCCAGAAAGGCCCAGGCCATCGAGGTATCCACCTGGGGCGATCTGGTGCTGGCGATCATCTGGACCATCCCCATCTGGGGCGTGCTGTCACTGCTCGTGAGGATGGTGACCAGCAAGGGATATATCACTGCCGACATGTCCTACCTCCTGTATGCCGTGATCGCGATCATGGTGGTGTATCAGGTCTTCGGTCTGATCAAGGTCAATGTGCCGATCCTGAAGAAGGGCGTGCCCGAGGATGACAAATACCGGTTTACCCAGGTCGGCACGCTCAATGCCTCCTATGTCGTCACCTTCGGCGCTGAACTGGCGGTGATTTCCATGCTGCCGATGTTCTTCCAGAAAACCTTCGAAATGACACCGGTGATGGCCGGCCTGTTTGGCTCGATGTTCGCCGTGCTCAACTTCTTTTCGCGAGCGCTCGGCGGTTATGTGTCGGATCGAACCCCGACCCGCAAGCTCGCCCATCTGATCTATCTTGCGGGTGTGACCGGCGGCTTTGTGCTGATGAGCATGATTACGGCTCAATGGCCCTTGGCTCTGGCGGTTGCGGTTGTGTTCATCTGCGCCATGTTTGTGACCGGCGGTTGCGGTACCACCTTCGCGCTGATTCCGTTCGTGAAACGGCGCATCACCGGCAATGTGGCGGGTTACGCCGGTGCCTACGGCAATGTCGGCGCCGTCGTATTTACCTCTGCCTACGTCACCCTGACGGACAGCCAGTTCTTCCTCATGATTGGTGCAAGCGCCGCAGCGGTATTCCTCTTCTGCCTGTTCTTCCTCAGGGAGCCGGCGGGCGCTTTTGCCAAGGAATACCACCTGTCGTCCGTCGACCGCGAAATGATGGCAGGTAGCGGGCATTGATCCGCACGACTCTCAGCAGATGTAAAACTTTCAGAAAAAGGAAAACTTGTTATGGCCAGATTACCTCGATGGGAACCGGAAGATCCGCAATTCTGGAAAGAGACCGGCAGCGCAATTGCGTGGCGCACCTGCGGGATCACCACCTTCTCCCTGATTTTCTCATTCGCCACCTGGTTCGTGATGAGCGCGGTGGTGGTGCGGATGCCCGCCATCGGCTTCAAGTTCACCACCATGGAACTGTTCTGGCTCGCCGCCATCCCGGGACTCGCCTCCGGCATCTTGCGATTGATCCATTCCAACTTCATCCCGGTACTCGGCACCCGGCCGGTAGTGAGCATCTCGACCATCATCAAGGTGATCCCGATGATCTGGCTGGGGTTCGCCATCCAGGACACCAGCACCTCTTGGGCCACCTTCATGGTGATCGGCTTTCTCACCGGCATGGGCGGCGGCGATTTTTCCTCGTTCATGCCCTCCACCAGCATCTTCTTCCCGAAGCGGCTGCAGGGCGTCGCCATGGGCATCCAGGCCGGTCTGGGCAACTTCGGCGTCAGCATCGTCCAGTTCGTCGCGCCGTGGATCATCGGCTTTGCCGCGCTGGGCGCGATCGTCGGCGGTCCGCAACCCTTCACCAAGGTGGATGTGCTGAAGGACATCGCAGTTACCAGGAATGCCAGTGGCGTGGTTACTGAAGTCGTCGCCAAGCGGCCCGATCTGGCAGCGGCCACTGTCGTCACCAAGGATGGCGAGGTGGTCAGGGATGTGGCGATCCAGGAGACGGCCACGACCAAGAACATGAAAGTCGATCTGAAGAAAAACGCCGATGGCGCGGTGACCGATGTCGTGGTCAAGACCGTGATCAAGAAGGAAATCTGGCTGCAGAACGCGCTCTTCGTGTGGGTACCCTTCCTCATCCTCGCCTTTGTCCTGTGCGCGATCTTCCTCAGAAGCGTGACGGTCCCGGCACGCGGCTTCAAGGGCCAGTTCGAAATCCTCAGCACCAAGAACCGGGCGCGCACCCATACCTGGAACTGCACCGTCACCTATATCTGTTCATTTGGCTCGTTCTCCGGATTTGCCGGCGCCTTCCCGATGATGATCAAGACCATCTACGGCGGCTTCGACGGCGCGCCGGATCCGCTGGCCTACGCCTATCTTGGTCCGCTCATCGGCGGCCTCATCCGAGCGCTCACCGGTCCGATATTCGATAAATGGGGCGGCAGCAAAGGCATGCACTGGACCACCATGGGGCAAATCGCCGGCTGCCTGGCGCTGGTATTCGGCGGCTATCTCCAGCCCACCGGACTTGAGCAGTTCCAGGGATTTGTCTGGATCATGCTGTTCATTTTCCTGATGACGGGCACCAACAATGCGGCCACCTTCCGTCAGTACCCGATCGTGTTTGCCTATTCACCGGCCAAGGGTGCGCAGATGCTGGGCTGGACCGGCGCCTGGGCCGCCTTCGGGCCGTTCATCTGGACTTCGCTGATCGGCATGGCGATCACCAACTCCGGCAGCGCCATCCCGTTCTTTGTTGGCGTCTCGGTTTTCTACGCCTACTCCCTGTTCGTGAACTGGTGGTATTACACGCGCAACGGCGCCGAACGCTTCGACTACGGCAACAGCGGCGGCACCTGGTGGGACAAGCTCAGCACAACTGAAAAGGACGAGATGAAGCGCATCGACCTGAGCCACGCCCGCTGATCAGGCAATCCTGGGGAGGGCCTCGGCCTTCCCCTTTTTCGTCCAGGAGTTTTGCATGAATAATCCGGACCTCCTCGTCAATGCAATCGGCATCGTGTATGGGCTGCTGCTGATCTTCGCTGCCTTTTTCGAAAGCAAGTTCACCGAAGCTTTGCGCATCGATGCCCTGTTCATGAAGGAAGCAAGCCCGCGCACCCGCCCCGCGAATCTGATCGCCGGCGTGCTGGTCGCGGGATACGCTGCCTACGCACTGCTGTCCAAGTAAAGACCCGCTTTCCCAGAAGGAGCGCAGCCATGAAGCCTAACTGTTGTTAGCCATCGTGGCGAACCGTGTGCTGTACCAGTGGCTGGTCGAGGATCCTGTGTTCTGGGAAAGTCAGGGGCGCGTCATCGCCAACCGCAACCTGTGGCTGTCGATACTTGCCTTGTTGCTGTCCTTCGCAGTGTGGATGGTGTGGTCGGTGGTGGTGGTCAACCTGCCCAACATCGGCTTCAGTTTCAGCACCGATGAGCTTTTCTGGCTGGCCGCATTGCCGGCGCTGAGTGGCGCCACGCTGCGTATTTTCTACGCGTTCATGGTGCCGCTTTTCGGCGGGCGGCGCTGGACTGCAATCTCCACGGCCGCGCTGCTGCTGCCTGCATTCGGCATCGGGCTGGCAGTGCAGGACCCGGCCACGCCCTATTCGACCTTCGCCCTGCTGGCTTTGCTTTGCGGTCTGGGCGGCGGCAATTTCGCCTCGTCGATGGCCAACATCAATTTCTTTTTTCCCAAGTCGCAAAAAGGCCTTGCGCTGGGCCTCAACGCCGGCCTGGGCAACCTCGGCGTGTCCGTGGTGCAGTTCGTGGTGCCGCTGATCATCACCGTCGATATCTTCGGCATCTTCGGCACATTTGGCGGGTCGCCGCAATCCTGGGTCCATTTAAGCGAAAGCAAAAACCTCTGGCTGCAAAACGCCGGTTACATCTGGGTGCCGTTGCTTGTCCTGGCCACACTTGGCGCCTGGTTCGGCATGAACGATCTCAGCAGTGCGCGCGCCCCGCTCACGGAACAAACGCTGATTTTCCGGGATAAGCACTGCTGGCTGATGTGCTGGCTGTATCTGGGCAGCTTCGGCTCTTTCATCGGCTATGCAGCCGGCTTTCCGCTGCTCATCAAAAGTCAGTTTCCCGAAGTCGATGCACTGGCCTACGCTTTCCTCGGGCCGCTCGTCGGCGCCCTGATCCGGCCGGTCGGCGGCTGGATTTCGGATCACGCCGGCGGCGCCAGCGTAACCCTGTGGAATTTCGTTGCCATGATTGCGGCCGTGCTTGGCGTAATGTATTTCCTGCCCACAGGTGCATCAGGAGGCAATTTCCATGGCTTTCTCGCCATGTTCATGCTGCTCTTCACGATGTCGGGCATCGGCAACGGCTCCACCTTCCACATGATCCCGCTGACCTTCCTGACGCGTCACCAGCAACAGGCAAAAGACAAGGGACCGGTGGCGCAGGAACAGGCGACCATGAGCGCGAACCGCGAAGCAGCGGTGGTGATGGGCTTTGCTTCGGCAATCGGGGCCTACGGCGGATTCTTCATTCCCAGGAGTTTCGGCTCGTCGATCGCCCAAAGCGGCAGTCCGGAGTTGGCCTTGTACGGCTTCATCCTGTTTTACCTGTCCTGCATCGGCGTGACCTGGTGGTTTTATTTGCGGCCGAGTTCAACCGAATTTCCTTGATTTGCATATAAGTCAGGAACATCGGGCTGCGGTTTTTCCGCGCATTGGAAATACCTCCTTATTTCTCTTAGGTCACCTGGAAGGCAGCGGATGAATCCAGCCGAAGGCAACCGTCAGGGCATGCAAGGGATTGGCCTCTACCACTCGAAGAAAACGTTACCTCTTAGGTGGTACTCAAACAGAAAGTGCACCTTCGCGGGTCTATTGTGACGCGACCTCGGCCTGCCTAGACTGGCGCATCTCTTAACGGATCGCCGCCATGAGCCATTTTCTCGACAGACTGAATTTCTTCAAGAACACCGATCAGACATTCTCCGACGGACACGGCACAGTGACCAACGAGGACCGCACCTGGGAGGACGGCTACCGCAAGCGCTGGCAGCACGACAAGATCGTGCGCTCGACGCACGGCACCAACTGCACCGGTTCCTGTTCCTGGAAAATCTACGTCAAGGGTGGCATCGTCACCTGGGAGACGCAACAGACCGACTATCCGCGCACGCGACCCGACATGCCCAACCACGAGCCGCGCGGCTGCTCGCGCGGCGCCAGCTACAGCTGGTATCTCTACAGCGCCAATCGTGTGAAATACCCGATGGTGCGTGGCCGCCTGCTGCGCGCCTGGCGCGAGGCGCGCAAGAGCCTGGGCTCGGTCGAGGCCTGGGCCAGCATCGCCGGCAATCCTGAAAAATCGCGCGAATACAAGAGCCGGCGCGGCCTCGGCGGTTTCGTGCGAGCCGGCTGGGACGAGGTCAATGAGATCATCGCCGCCGCCAACATCTACACCATCAAACAGTACGGCCCGGATCGCGTGGTCGGCTTCTCACCCATCCCCGCCATGTCGATGGTCAGCTATGCTGCCGGCTCGCGCTATTTGTCGCTGATCGGCGGCGTCTGCATGAGCTTCTACGACTGGTATTGCGACCTGCCACCGGCCAGCCCGCAGATCTGGGGCGAACAGACCGACGTGCCGGAATCGGCCGACTGGTACAACTCCTCCTTCATCATCGCCTGGGGTTCCAACGTGCCGCAGACGCGCACGCCGGATGCACACTTCTTCACCGAGGTGCGCTACAAGGGCTGCAAAACCGTCTCGATCACCCCCGACTATTCCGAAGTCGCCAAACTCGGCGACATCTGGCTGCATCCCAAGCAGGGCACCGACGCGGCGCTGGCCATGGCGATGGGCCACGTGATCCTCAAGGAATTCCACTTCGGTGCAAACAAGTCGGACTACTTCGAGGACTATTGCCGCAAGTACACCGATATGCCGCTCCTGGTGCAGCTCGTGGAAAAAGATACGCCCGCCGGCAAGCTGCTGGTGCCGGATCGTTACATGCGCGCCGCTGATTTCCAGGACGGCCTGGGGCAGAGCAACAACCCCGACTGGAAAACCGTGGCCTTCGACGCCGATGGCCGCGTGGTCCTGCCCAATGGCTCGATCGGTTTCCGCTGGGGCGCCGAAGGCCGCACCGATGCAGGCAAATGGAACCTCGAAGAGAAGGAAGCCGGCGGTGCTGCCACCAGTCTCAAACTGACACTGGCCGAAGGCGAACATGAACTGGCCACGGTCGCCTTCCCTTACTTCGGCGGCATCGTCACCGAGCATTTCACCGAGAACAAGCAAAGCGACATACTGTTGCGAAAAGTACCGGCGCAGCGGCTGCCGCTCGGCAAGGACGGCCGCCATGTACTGGTTGCCACCGTATTCGACCTGACCGCGGCCAACTACGGCGTGGATCGCGGCTTCGCCGGCGACGACACCGTGGCCAAGAGTTTCGACGACGACAAGCCCTACTCCCCGGCCTGGCAGGAGAAAATTACCGGCGTCAAGCGCAACGACGTCATCACCGTGGCACGCCAGTTCGCCGACAACGCCCACAAGACCCACGGCAAGTCGATGATCATCATCGGCGCGGCAATGAACCACTGGTATCACAGCGACATGAATTACCGCGGCGTCATCAACATGCTCATGATGTGCGGCTGCATCGGCCAGTCGGGCGGCGGCTGGGCGCATTACGTCGGCCAGGAGAAGCTGCGCCCGCAGACCGGCTGGACCGCGCTGGCCTTTGCGCTGGACTGGATCCGGCCGCCGCGCCAGATGAACTCAACGTCCTTCTTTTACGCCCATACCGACCAGTGGCGCTACGAGAAGCTCAACGTCAAGGAGATCCTGTCACCGACCACCGATCCCAAGGAGTTCAGCGGCAGCCTCATCGACTACAACGTGCGTGCCGAACGCATGGGCTGGCTGCCCTCGGCGCCGCAACTGCAGACCAATCCGCTGCAGGTGGTCAAGGATGCCGGCGCGCTCGGCATGGATCCCAAGGACTATGCCATCAAGGCGCTCAAGGACGGTTCGCTGCGCATGTCCTGCGAAGATCCCGACCATCCGGCCAACTTCCCGCGCAACCTGTTCGTCTGGCGCTCCAACTTGCTCGGCTCCTCGGGCAAAGGCCATGAATATTTCCTCAAGCATCTGCTCGGCACCACCCATGGCGTGCAGGGCAAGGATCTCGGCAGCTTTGGTGGCGCCAAGCCGCAGGAAGTGGTGTGGCACGAGCAGGCCCCCGAAGGCAAGCTCGATCTGCTGGTGACACTGGATTTCCGCATGAGCACGACCTGCCTGTATTCCGACATTGTGCTGCCCACCGCCACCTGGTACGAGAAGAACGACCTCAATACCTCCGACATGCATCCCTTCATCCACCCGCTTTCGCAAGCCGTCGATCCGGCCTGGGAAGCGAGGAGCGACTGGGATATCTACAAAGGCTTCGCCAAGAAATTTTCTGAAATCTGCGTCGGCCATCTCGGCGTTGAGAAGGAACTGGTGCTGACGCCGCTGATGCACGACACCCCGGCCGAGCTGGCGCAAGCGCTCGGCGTCAAGGAGTGGAAGAAGGGCGAATGCGACCTGATTCCCGGCAAGACCGCGCCGGCCGTGGCGGTAGTCGAGCGCGACTACCCCAACGTGTATAAGCGCTTCACCGCGCTCGGTCCCTTGATGGACAAGGTCGGCAACGGCGGCAAGGGCATCGCCTGGAACACCCAGGAGGAAGTGAAGGGTTTGCGCGATCTCAATGGCATCGTGCGCGAGGAAGGCGTCACCCAGGGCATGGCGAAGATCGAGAGCGACATCGACGCCACCGAAGTCGTGCTGATGCTCGCCCCCGAAACCAACGGCCACGTCGCTGTCAAGGCATGGCAGGCGCTGTCCAAGATCACCGGACGCGATCACGCACATCTGGCACTGGGCAAGGAGCACGAGAAAATCCGCTTCCGCGACATCCAGGTGCAGCCGCGCAAGATCATCTCCTCGCCGACCTGGTCGGGCATCGAGGACGAACACGTCTCCTACAACGCCGGCTATACCAACGTGCATGAGCTGATTCCATGGCGCACGCTGACAGGCCGCCAGCAGTTCTACCAGGACCACAAGTGGATGCTGGGCTTCGGCGAAGGCCTGTGCGTGTACAAGCCACCGGTCGACCTCAAGACCGTGCATCCGATCCAGGGGCAGAAGGCCAACGGCAATGCCGAGGTGGTACTCAACTTCATCACGCCCCACCAGAAATGGGGCATCCATTCGACCTACACCGACAATCTGCTGATGCTCACGCTATCGCGCGGCGGGCCGATCGTCTGGCTCTCCGAAGACGACGCCAAGAAGGTCGGCATCGTCGACAACGACTGGATCGAACTCTACAACGTCAATGGCGCCATCACCGCGCGCGCGGTGGTGAGCCAGCGCGTCAATCCGGGCATGTGCATGATGTATCACGCCCAGGAGAAGATCGTGAATACGCCGGGTTCTGAAATCACCGGCAATCGCGGTGGCATCCACAACTCGGTGACGCGCACCGTCACCAAGCCGACCCACATGATCGGCGGCTATGCCCAGCTCTCTTACGGCTTCAACTACTACGGCACCATCGGCACCAACCGTGACGAGTTTGTCATCGTGCGCAAGATGAATACGGTGGACTGGCTGGATGAACCGCAATCTGTCGCTCAGGAAGGAGCCCATTCATGAAAATCAGAGCCCAAATCGGCATGGTCCTCAACCTGGACAAATGCATCGGCTGCCACACCTGCTCGGTGACCTGCAAGAATGTCTGGACCAATCGCCCCGGCATGGAATACGCCTGGTTCAACAACGTCGAAACCAAGCCTGGCGTCGGCTATCCCAAACAGTGGGAAAACCAGAATGTCTGGAACGGCGGCTGGGTGCGCAAGGACAACGGCAAGATCGTGCCGCGCCAGGGCGGCAAGCTGGCGACGCTGGCGAACATCTTCGCCAATCCCAACCTGCCGCAGATCGACGATTACTACGAGCCGTTCACCTTCGACTACGAGCATTTGCACAATGCGCCGGAGTCCAAGGCGACGCCGGTAGCACGCCCGCGCAGTCTGATCAGCGGCCAGCGCATGGAGAAAATCGAATGGGGTCCGAACTGGGAAGAAATCCTCGGCGGCGAATTCGCCAAGCGCAGCAAGGACGTGAATTTCGAGGCCGTGCAAAAAGAGATCTACGGCCAGTTCGAGAACACCTTCATGATGTACATGCCGCGCCTGTGCGAGCACTGTCTCAACCCGGCCTGCGTCGCCTCCTGTCCGTCGGGCTCGATCTACAAGCGCGAGGAAGACGGCATCGTGCTGATCGACCAGGACAAGTGCCGCGGTTGGCGCATGTGCGTGTCGGCTTGCCCTTACAAGAAGATTTACTACAACTGGGAAAGCGGCAAGGCCGAGAAATGCATCTTCTG
>JBAYVV010000076.1:0-17891 GCA_041674465.1 Sterolibacterium sp. | reverse complement strand
TGGCTTCATACACTTTGAGGTCGGCGGCGACCATGCCGGTGCGGCCGTCCTCGAACTTGACCTGGGTCTCGATGTACTGCGATGCCTTGCCGGAATACAGCGCGTCGATCAGGACCGCGTATTTTTCGGAAACGAATCCGCGCCGGACTTTGCGCGTGCGCGTGAGTTCGTCGTCGTCGGGATCGAGTTCCTTGTGCAGCACCAGGAAACGATGCACCTGGGAATCGGCCAGCATGCCGTCATGCACCAGTTCGGCATTGACCTGCTCGACACATTCGAGCACCAGTTGTCCGACTTCTGCCTTGGCCGCCAGGTCGGTATAGCCGGAATAGGCGATGTTGCGCCGCTCGGCCCAGTTGCCCACCGCACCCATGTCGATGTTGATGAAGGCGCAGACCATGTTGCGGTCATGACCGAAGGCCACCGCCTCCTTGATGAACTGGAAGAACTTGAGCTTGTTCTCGATGTAGTTGGGGGCAAACATCGCGCCATTCGCCAGCTTGCCGACGTCCTTGGCGCGGTCGATGATCTTGAGGTGGCCGTCCTCGTCAAAAAAGCCGGCATCGCCGGTGTGGAAGTAGCCTTCTCCGTCGATCGATTCGGCGGTGGCGTCAGGCCGCTTGTAATAACCTTTCAGCATCGCCTTGCTGCGCACCAGCACCTCACCGCTGGCAGCGATCTTCACTTCGACGCCGGGCACCGGCTTGCCGACACTGTCGAACTTGATCTCGCCATCGGGCTGCAGGCAGACGGCAGCGCAGGTCTCGGTCGAGCCGTAGAGCTGCTTGAGGTTGATGCCGATCGAGCGATAGAAGCGGAAGAGATCCGGGCCAATCGCTGCGCCGGCGGTGTAGGCTACCCTGATCCGGCTCATGCCCAGCACGTTGCGCAGCGGGCCATACACCAGCAGATTGCCTAAGGCGTAACTGAGCCGGTCGGAAAATGGCACACCGGGCTTGCCGTCGAGGATCTCGGCGCCGCAGCGCTTGGCGACGCGCATGAAATAGTCGAAGAGCTTGCGCTTGATGTTGCTGGCATCTTCCATGCGGATCATCACCTGCGTCAGCAGGTTTTCGAAGACTCGCGGCGGGGCGAAATAATAGGTCGGGCCGATTTCGCGCAGGTCGGTCATGACCGTGTCGCCCGATTCGGGACAGTTGATGGTGAACCCTGCCACCAGCGCCTGGCCGTACGAAAACAAATGGTCGCCGACCCAGGCCATCGGCAGATAAGACAGCACTTCCTCGGCGTCGCTGAGATGATCGAACTCGCACCCGGTGCGGGCAGCCGCGATAAAGGCGGCGTGCGTGACGCAGACCCCCTTGGGTTTGCCGGTTGTCCCCGAAGTGTAGAGCATCACGCTGATGTCTTCGGAACCGCCCTGGTGAATTTCCGTGTCGAGAAGGTCCGGCTGTTTCTGGTCATGGATGCGTCCCATTTCCATGACTTCGTCCAGACTCTGGATGAAGGTCTGGGTGTAGTGGCGCATGCCGCGCGGGTCGTCGTAGAGGATGTGGGCCAACTGCGGGCAGCTGTCCTTGATCTCGAGCAGCTTGTCGACCTGTTCCTGATCTTCGACGATGGCAAAACGGATCTCGGCATTTTCCAGCACGAAGGACATTTCCTGTGCTACCGCATCCTGATACATCGGCACCGGCACACCGCCCAGCATCTGCGCGGCGCACATTGCCCAATACAGACGCGGACGATTGTCGCCGATGATGGCCAGATTGTCGCCACGCTTGAAGCCGAGCAGGGACAGCCCGCAGGCCATGGCGCGCGTTTCCGCGGCAACCTGGTGCCAGGTCCAGGTCTGCCAGATGCCCATGTCTTTCTCGCGTGTTGCGGGATGTGCTCCGCGTACACGGGCATGGTGCAGCATCAAATGCGGAAAAGTATCGAGGCGCTCCCGATCAGACCGGGCCGCTTCATTTACTGCAGACATCCCTGCTCCTCCCAATACAGCTCGTACGTGACTGCTGACCACGGAATCCCAGCCCACCGGCTTCGGCGAGGGTGCAATCTCTGCTGACCCCGCCGGTCGCGGCCTTCATTTTTAATGGGTCTGGATGGTTCCGATTCTATCTGGAAATCCCGGGTACGCAAATCCGATGGGGCGCATCATACCGGCCTCGCAATCCTATAATTGTCGCGTGGCAGACAATTCATCCCATTCTTCGCCAACTCCGGCAGACACCCCATCGGGAAGGTTTGTGCCGATTCGGCGGCTGTGGCATGCAGCTCCATTGCTTCCGGCAACACTCGAAATACCACGATAATTGATAGTCTGTCTCTCAATTATCGTGGTATAAATTCGCCATGATCGAACGTCTCCAGCACCTGGCCGAAGCATCCCGCCTGCTCGACGAGTTCCCGGTCGTGGCCCTGATCGGGGCTCGCCAGGTCGGTAAAACCACGCTTGCGCGCGCCATCGCCGCTAGCCAAACCCGTCCGGTCCACCATTTCGACCTCGAAGATCCGCGCACCGAAGCCCGCTTCGCTTCGCCCATGCTGGCACTGGAAAATCTGACCGGCCTGGTCGTGCTCGACGAGATTCAGCGCCACCCCGAACTGTTCCCCGTCCTGCGGGTGCTGGCGGATCGTCCAGGAACACCCGCGCGTTTCCTTATCCTCGGTTCCGCCTCGCCCGACCTGATGCAGCACTCGGCCGAGAGCTTGGCGGGACGCATCGTTTACCACGAACTGCCGGGGCTCGACCTTGCCGAGACAGGCGCCGCAAGCATGGATTCTCTTTGGCAGCGCGGCGGCTTCCCGAAATCCTTCCTCGCCGCCAGCGACCCGGCCAGCCTGCGCTGGCGCAAAGAGTTCATCCGCAGTTACCTGGAGCGGGACATCCCGGCCCTCGGCTTCCGGCTGCCGCCGGCGACCCTGCGCCGCTTCTGGAGCATGCTCGCCCATTACCACGGCCAGACCTGGAACGGTTCCGAACTCGCACGCGTCTTCGGCGTCACCGAGCGCACGGTGCGTCACTACCTGGACATACTCGCCGCCACATTCATGGTACGCATCCTTCCTCCCTGGCACGAGAATTTAGGCAAGCGCCAGGTGAAGGCCCCCAAGATCTACCTGGCCGACAGCGGCATCCTCCACAGCCTGCTCGAGATCGCCAATCCGCAAGAACTCGGAAATCACCCGAAAATCGGTGCCTCCTGGGAGTGCTTTGCCTTGCATCAGGTAGTGCGACGCATGAATGTCGGATGGGACGCCTGTCACTACTGGAAGCTCCATTCCGGGGCCGAGCTCGATCTGTTCGTGCACAGCGGCGGACGCCGGCTCGGCTTCGAGTTCAAGTTCACCGACACGCCGCGCGCGACGCCCTCCATGCATTCGGCATTGGAGCACCTGCATCTCGACGGACTCTATGTGGTTCATGCCGGCCTCGACCGCTTCGTGCTTGACCGGCGCATCGCCGCTTTGCCTTTGGCCGACGTGGGGAATGAGGCGGGCACGGCAGAAGCAACCGCCGCCAGATGAATCACCGTATCACCATTCCATGTGAGTGATTAGCGCCGTTTCGACAGAAATTGAACGGCAGGTATTCGGCAGTGAATGTGAGATGCTCGCTGGCTATCGCCATTGAGCCGTCATTGAGCTTGGGATTTTGAGGGGCAGCATTACCTCCAGCTGCGGTCACCGATTAACACGCATGGTGGGCATCACGCGCATCTTCTCCAGTGGCCACTGGGTAGCAACTCGGAGTTGGGATCGCTGCCAGAGACAAACTATCCGAGCGGCGTCATCTTCCTAAGTTCATCCGAAATAGGCATGCGTTGAAAGACGCGTCGAATTTCTTCTACCGGTACTGCAAAGACGGCAGCGTTGGATGGCACAGCTTCGCTGCGCAGCCATTCGGGAAGATCGTAGTCCTCCAACTTAAAGCCGGCTCGGCGGTTGAACTCCCACTCGTCAACCAGACATTGCCAACCTATGTTCGCCATGTCTTCGAAGCTCAGTGATTCCCCATAGGCCGCGTTGTAAAAAGTACGCGTGATGTCGATGCTTGGTCCTTGGAACATGCAGAAGCCGCTGGAGTCGCAGAGCGCATTGACAATTTGCATCTCTTGCGAATGTCTGGCCGGATCGGCATTGGGTTGCAGGATTAGGCCAGCCGTGTGATCGCCGCCCATTGCGGTGGTGGCGTAGGTGATGCCGGTTGCGTTAAGCGTGCGCGGCTCCCAAGCGGGGATGCCCTGGCCTCGTATGGCCGGAATCCGCTGAGTATTGAAGTGCCTCGCCACCGCCATGACGCCATTGCCTATCGTAGTGGCCAAGTTGTTGCCATGGTCAACACTATCGAGCAGAGCGATCACAGCGTCGGCATCGCCGAATGGCAAAGCGCCGCATTCCATGGCCAGGCCAATGGCGCCGCCGGTTTCAATGGTGTCCAAACCCAGTTCGTCACATAGACGGTCGATGCGGGCCACCTTGTCAAGGTCGCTGATGGCGCAATTAGCGCCACATAAGGCGATGGTTTCGAACTCCAGTGCCGAGGTGACATACTTGCCGTCGGTGTCGTTGACGGTGCACGAGCACTTGACAATACAGCCTGTCATGCAGTGATGATGGCTGCCGCCGCGGCTGGCGTAATTCGCCAGGATATTCTTCCCGTCAAGCGTTTCGGCACCATCGAATTGCATCTGCCGGCGATTGCGCGTTGGCAGGGTGTTCAACTCGTTGGCCACTAAGGTGAAGACTGCAGTGCCATACTGCATCTGCTGGGGGCCGGCCAGGTAGTCCTTAGTAAAATGGCCGATGAGTTCCTTGAAGGCGGCCGCATCCTTGGCCGGACGCGCTTGCTTGCCCTCGTCGTCGACCACTACAGCCTTCAAGCCCTTGGCGCCCATAACTGCACCCAAGCCGCCGCGTGCGGCGTGCCGGGACGGATGGCGTTGTTCTTGATCTGTGAAGGCGACGCTAGCACCGCTGAGTTGCAGTTCACCAGCCGGACCGCAGATGATGAAAGCAGCGCGTCCCGAGTATTGCTGTGCGAGCTGCTCGGATGCGGCGTAGGTGCGAAGACCCTTAAGTTCTGGGCATTCGCGCAGTTCGACACTATCTTTGTTGATATTGAGGAGGTAGCGTTTGGTTGCATCCTGTGCCTTACCCTGAACAATGAGGACGCGGAAGCCCAGACGCATAAGCTTCTGGCCTGCTTGTCCGCCGCTGTTAGCCTCCTTGATACCTCCGGTAAGCGGACTCTTGCCGCCCACACTCATACGGCCGGAGGTCGGTACGACCGATCCCGAGAGGACGCCAGGCGCGAAGATCAGTTTGTTATCTGGGCCGAGCGGGTCGCACTTTGCGTCAACCTCCTGCAATAATATCTTGGCCGACAGAGCGCGGCCACCGAGAAATGTCCATTCTTCCGGAAACGGCTCTTCGGCAATGGTAAGGGTTGTCAAATCGACACGCAGGATTTTGTCCAAGATGTTTTCTCCTAAATTTAGGGTTAAGTTTACCCCTGATTGATCCGAATCACCCACAACTTTGCCAGCTCCGCGGTACCATCCGTCCCGGTAATCGACTTGAATGCCTGCACCGACTTGTCCTTCTGCCCCGCATAGAAGTATGCCATGGCCAGCTTTAACTTGGCGTCCTCGGGAAACTGAAGATGTCGCTGTCGCCCGCCTTGAAGGCATCAACGCGAAACTGACTCCATTCCTGGTTTCGACTTTCTATCTGCAGAACAGTTAGGAGCAACTCCTTGAAAGACTGGAGCATGCCAACTGTGGAGAGGCAGACACTAGTGCCCGAATCTGGTTCTGGAGTACTAGAGAGTCAGCGGTGAATTGTTAGCGGCCACAATGCCCCCATCGACCACCAATCGTGCTCCATTAATGAAGTTGGCCTTGTCTGAACAGAGAATCGATCGTGTTTACCTTCCTGCCTGGTAGGCGCCACAGCGCAGCGCTTGCCGAGAACTATGCCATCCTCCCGCCAGCGGGCGCCGCTACTATAATTGTCGCGTGGCAGACAATTCATCCCATCCCACCCAGACCCTGGCCGGCATGCTGCGGGCATCGCAATGGACTGCCAGTCTCAGCGCAGCAGAGCTTGCGCGCGTCGAGGCAGGCGTCTTCGAGCGTCAGGTTGCAGAAGGACACTCGGTTTGTCGCAAGGGCGAACCTTGCGATTACTGGTTCGGGATTATCGAGGGCCTGGTCAAGATGTCGAGCGACCGGGTGACTGGCAAAACAGCGACGCTGACCGGCATTCCCAGCGGCGGCTGGTTCGGCGAAGGCTCGATGCTGAAATCCGAGCCACGCCGCTATGATGTCATCGCCTTGCGCGACTCACGCGTAGCCTGCATGCGGCGCGAGACTTTCCAGTGGCTGCTGGATCACAGCCTGGTATTCAACCGTTTCCTGCTGGTGCAGTTGAACGAACGCCTCGGCCTGTTCATCGGCATGCTTGAGTCGGAACGGCTGCACGATCCCGATACGCGCGTCGCCCATTGCCTGACCTCATTGTTCCACCCAGTGCTGTACCCCAATCTGGGCGATCGTCTGGCGATTTCCCAGGCGGAGGTCGGTTACCTGGCCGGGATTTCGCGGCAGCGCGTGAACCGCTCGCTGAAACTGCTCGAGGATTCCGGTTTTCTGCGCGTCGAGTATGGCGGCGTCACCATACTCGACCTTCAAGGTTTAAGGCGCTTCGGCAGCTAATACCCGCCTTTGGGTCCAGGGTGCTGACTGCTACGAATAGTTGTAGAAGCCCCGTCCGCTTTTACCTTTGCGGCTTGTTTTCGCTGACCCAGGCTGAGGGGCTGATACCCAGTTCGCGCATGAAAGCCCGCGAGAAAGCCGGCTGGCTACCGTAACCAACATCTTCTGCAACCAGTGCGACTGGCTTCCCTTTACGCAACAGGCGTTGCGCCAGCGTAATTCGCATCTGGGTTAAGAAGGCGGTAGGGGTATTGCCAATCACATCACGAAACTGCCGCGCGAACGCGTTGCGCGACTGGTGCATGCGTGAAGCCATGGAATCGAGTGTCCAAGGTTGCCCGGGGGCCTCCAGCAACTCGACCAGGACGCGGCCAAGACGCGGATGCGCCAAGCCAGCAAGTACGCCACGCACCACTAGTTTTTTTTCAATCGCATGGCGCACGATCTGGATCAGCAGAACGTCACAAAGCCGGTCGAGCATCACTTGGCGCCCAGACTGTGTCTCTGCCGCCTCGTTGAACAGCATAGATAGCGTCTGCTCGATACCGGGGTGGGCGCTGAAAGGGATAGCCATTACGCCCGGAAACGCTTGGGTGATGGCATTGTCCATACCGGAGTCGTAGTGAACGCTGGCGCAAAGAACATCTGCGTCCATCTGCTCCTCTACATCCAGCCGATGATCAATGGGTCTGGGGTAGAACAGCAGCGTGGGTTCGCGCACCGCAATCTTGGCGTGACCGGCTTGCACGGCGAGCACTTTACCGCTGCGTATGACGTGTAGATGACCAACCCCCTCTGCGGCGGCGAAACCATGCAGGCCACACAGCGGTCCGGCATAAAACGTCCTGGCGCGCAGTCCAACATGTTCGAGCAGGCGTGAGATGTTATCCGTGGAATTCAATTCGATGTGCGAATGGTTATGGAATAGGTGCGAATAGTAACCTGAACAAAGTTTCCTGCCATTAGCATCTGGTCTCCACGTTTTTGCATCGATGAAAACGCGATGCAGCCGCTTATTCGAATCACTCAAGGAGAAATAACATGACGCAACATTTTGTCGCCAAGACCCTGAACGCCATTCGCCTCGACAAGGCCAACCCTGCACAAAAAGAGGTACTGGAGACGGCGCTGAAGCAGGTTGGCTTCATTCCCAATATGTACGCCAACATGGCCAACGTACCCGGAGTACTGACGACTTACCTGCACGGCTATACCGCCTTTCGCCAACAGTCCGGCTTGTCTCCGGCCGAGCAGGAAGTTGTGTTCCTGGCGATCAGTCAGCAGAACGACTGCACCTACTGCATGGCAGCGCACAGCATGATCGCCGACAAGGTGTCTGGCGTACCCGCGCCGGTGCTGGCGGCGATCCGTTCCAACCAGCCGATCCCTGATACCAGGTTGCAAGCGCTTTACAGTTTTGCGCAGGAACTGGTCAAAACCAGCGGCAAGCCCAGCCAAGCCGTAGCCGCTGCGTTTCTGTCGGCGGGTTATACGGAAACCACGGCATTGCAGATCATTCTCGCAACGGCGGTGAAGGCGCTCTCGAATTACACCAATCATCTGTTCCAGACCGTTGTCGATGACCCGTTTGCTGCCTATAAAGTGGAGTGAATGCGTGCCCGTTAGAAATTTCCAACCATTGGCCATGCCAATATCAACTCAGGAAAGGGGAAACCTATTATGACGACGATCAGAGTGCCAGATGAAAGCCAGGTGAGCGCAGAGGTAGGAGAGGTGTTTGCGGATATTCGCAGGGCTTTCGGGATGTCTTTCGTGCCCAACCTCTTCAAGGTTATGGCGTACAACCCGGCTTACCTGAAGGCCAACTGGGAGCGGGTCAAGATCATCATGGGACCCGGATTGATCGAACGGAAAACCAAGGAAATGATCGCAGTTGCGGTGTCTGCCACCAATGGCTGCGATTACTGCGTCAATGCGCATACCGCTGCGCTGAAGGCCATGGGAGTTGGTGACGCGGAACTCGTTGAGCTCATGGCCGTGGTTGATCTGTTCAGCGGTTTCAACAAGCTGCTGGAAGGCTTGCAGGTTACATCGGACATAGGCGTTGGTTCGCGCGCAAGCTAGTCGAAGAGAAGATTGGGTAGTGTCGATCAACTGGCAAGAGACGGCATCGATCAATTTCCGGATCGTCTGATCATCCGTTGCTGCATGAGGCGATCCAAACCCACGCAAGGAGAAGCGGCATGAGTCTGCTGAAAGACATTACCCGGCTACTGGGCAGCGCTGACGAGGAGACAGAAGCGCGGTTCCGGGAAGACCTGCTGACCAGCCTGCTGATCATGGCTTGGATAGTGGAGGCGCGCGACCCGTATACTGGGGGTCACCTTTGGCGGGTTTCGCGCTTTTCGCGACTGCTGGCGCAGGATGCCGGATTGTCCGAGGCCGACGTGGCGCGCATTAGTGTAGGAGGGTTCTTGCACGATCTGGGTAAGGTAAGCGTGCCCGACCACATTCTCGGTAAGAAGGATCGCTTATCTGACGAGGAGTATGAGGTCATCAAGACTCATCCGGAAGCCGGTTGGCGAATGCTGGCCGGACATCCGCTGGCGCAACTTGCCGAGGCGGCGGTTCGTGCCCACCACGAAATGCCGGACGGCCACGGCTATCCGCGTGGACTCGCCGGCGAGGCTATTCCCCTGGATGCACGCATCGTTGGCATCTGCGACGCCTTCGACGCTATGACCAGTACGCGTCCCTATCGGCGCGGCATGCCTGTCGAGAAGGCACTGATCATCATTGAGGACAACCTCGATCGTCAGTTTAGCCGCGAATTTGGTCAGCGCCTTGTGACAATGGGGCGTGCAGGCATACTGGACCACATCGTTGGTCACAGCGACGAGGGAATTCCGTTGCACGAATGTGTGATGTGCGGGCCGACGCTGGTTTTGCGCCGTGACCTGAAGGCTGGCGAGCATGTCTATTGCCGCAGTTGCACCGGCGAGTACGCTACCGAGAGCCAGGGCGGCAAACTCATTACTGTTCCGACCGGGCGTCGCGGCGCGCCCAAAGATCTGTTGCCTGAAACCGACACCGACCTGATTGCCAGCGTGGTACGTGATTCGGCGCGCGCGCTATTGGCAGTGGCATAACAGGGAACCGCATGAGCTATTGCAGTTATGGCTGCGCACCGCCTGCAAGCAGTCCACTATGAGCGCAAGAAATCGAAAGACATGGAATAGGATCAACGATGCACCGAAGAGTGAACAGATTGAGGCCTGCTCTCCCCAAGAGAACAAACAATCTCGCACCATACCGCGAGACTGTTCGTTCGCGGACGCGCACTAGGAATAGTTGTAGAAGCCCCGTCCGCTTTTCCGTCCCAGATACCCGGCGGCAACCATTTCCTTGAGCAGCGGTGCCGGGCGGTACTTGGAATCGTTGAAGCCGTCGTAGAACACTTCCATTACGGCCAGCATCGTGTCGAGACCGATCATGTCGGCCAGGGCCAGCGGGCCGAGCGGATGGTTGCAGCCCAGCTTCATGCCGGCATCGATGTCCTCGGCCGTGGCGAGGCCTTCGGCCAGTACGAAGATGGCTTCGTTGATCATCGGACAGAGAATGCGGTTGACCACGAAGCCGGGATTGTTCTTGACCGTGATCGGGGTCTTGCCCAGTTGTTTCGCCAGGGCCTCGACCTGCGTGTGGGTGTCGTCGCTGGTCTGCAGGCCGCGGATCAGTTCGACCAGCGCCATCATCGGCACCGGATTGAAGAAATGCATGCCGATGAACTTGTCGGCGCGGCCACTGGCGGCAGCAAGCTTGGTGATGGAAATCGACGACGTGTTGGTGGCCAGGATCACGTCCGGTCCGAGCAGGGCCTCGACATCCTTGAGCAGCTTGAGTTTCAGTTCGAGGTTTTCGGTGGCGGCCTCGATAACGATGTCGCAGTTCTTCAAATCGCTCTGCTGGGTACTTCCCTGGATCAGGGCCATCGCCTTGGCCTTCTGCTCGGCCGTCATCTTTTCCTTCTTGACCAGACGGTCGAGGCTGCCGCTGACGGTGGCGATGCCACGCGCTACCGCGGCGTCATTGATGTCCACCATCACCACGGGAATGCCCGTCACCGCGCATGCCTGGGCAATGCCATTGCCCATGGTGCCTGCCCCTATGATTCCTGCCTTCTTGATTGTCATGCTTGTTTCCTTATCAGTAGTAAAAAATCGTTACGTTTGCTGAAAGCATCAAATTCTTTTTGCGACCTCCTCCAACATCACTTCCGTGGCGCCGCCGCCGATGGCCTGGATGCGCGCATCGCGCACCATGCGTTCTATCGCCGTGCCGTGCATGTAGCCGAAGCCGCCGTGGAATTGCTGGCAAGCGTACATCACTTCATTTACCAGTTCGCCGCAATAAGCCTTGACCATCGAGACTTCCTTGACGCAATCCTTGCCTTGCGCATCGAGCCAGGCCGCGTGATAGACCAACTGGCGTCCGGCTGTCACCTTGGCTGCCAGCATGGCCAGCTTCTGCCGGATCGCCTGCTTGTCCCACAGCACGCCGCCAAAAGCCTTGCGCTCGCGAACGTAAGCCAGGGCGATTTCCAGTCCGCGCTGCGCCTCGCCCATGGCCTGGGCGCCGAGCACGATACGCTCGTTCTGGAAATTGCGCATGATCGAGTAGAAGCCCTGGTTTTCCTTGCCCAGCATACTGGTTGCAGGAACGCGGCAATTGTCGAAAATGAGCTCGGCGGTATCCGATGAAAGCCAGCCCATCTTGGCCAGACTGCGGCCGACGCTGAAACCCGGCGTGCCCTTCTCGACGATGAACATCGAAATGCCGCGCGAGCCCTTGGCCCTGGAGTCGGTCTTGGCGGCAACGAAATACAGGTCGCCATGCACACCGTTGGTGATGAACATCTTGCTGCCATTGATGACGTAGCTGTCGACGTCGCGTACGGCGCTGGTGCGGATGCCGGCCACATCCGAGCCGGCATCGGCTTCGGTGACGGCCACTGCGGTGATCATTTGTCCCTTGATCACTTTTGGCAGGTAACGCGACAACTGCTCGGGGTTGCCGAAATTGGCCAGATGAGGCGAAGCCATGTCGGTATGCACCATCACCGTCACGGCAAAACCACCGAAGCTCGAGCGGCCCAGTTCCTCGGCAAGTATTGCGCTATACACCGTGTCGAGCGCGGCCCCTCCGTATTGCGCCGGATAACGGATGCCCAGATAACCCAGTTCGCCGAGCTTGGCCAGCACTGCACGCGGCACCATGCCTGCGGTCTCCCAGGCCTCCGCTTGCGGCACCACTTCAGTGTCTACGAAGCGGCGCAGGTTGTCGCGAAACAGCAGATGCTCTTCGCTGAAATAAATCGATTCGTTCATGCAGCATCCCCTGCTTCTATATCCACCAAAATATCGCCCTTGTTGACCGTGTCCCCGGCCCGGCAACGCAGTGTCCTGATCCGTCCGGTAACTGGAGCGACCAGGCTCTGCACGATCTTCATCGATTCGATCAGCACCAGAACCTCGCCGGCCTGCACCAAATCGCCCGGCGCTGCCTGCACCGCGGTCACCGTGCCGGGCATGCTGGCGATGATCTGGTTGCCTGCCGCAGCAGCCGTGCCGGCGGCCAGCGCTCGCGTCCACCGCGATGCACGGCGCCACGTCCGGCGGCGTCCGGCACTGCCGAGCGTGATCTGATCCGGGCTGACAACCACCTGGTAGCGGCATGCGGCACCGGCGATTTCCAGGAACAGGATGCCGTCATCGATGCTGGCGGCATAGACATGCATCGGGCGGCCGGAAAGCTCGACGAGATACTGGCCCGATATCCCGGACACTGAGATCGGGTGTTCCTTGCCCTTCTCGTCTATGAGCAGCAACGCAGTTTTGCCTGGGTGGCCGGCATGTCCCAGCACACGCCATGCACCCAGGGATTGCCATGGCGAGTGATGGGCTGCATCCAACCGGGCCGAGTCGAGCAGACAGGCAACTGCCGCGGCAGCGATGTCGATGTCGCTTTCATCCATGGCCATGTGCCAGCCGCCAGGGAAGACGCGTTCCAGGAAATGCGTCGACAAGGGTTCGGCAAACTCCGGCCGGCGCAGGATATCCGCCAGGAAGGCGAGGTTGGTGCCGACGCCGACAATGGCAAACTGGTCCAGCGCGCTCGCCAGGCGGCGCGCAGCGGTGGCGCGCTCGGCGGCATGGAAAATCACCTTGGCCAGCAGCGAGTCATAGTAGGGCGTGACCTTGCTGCCCGCTCCGATGCCCGAGTCGACACGGACGCCAGCCTCATCAGGTTCGCGGTAGAGCAGCACCGAGCCGGTTTCCGGGGAGAAATCCGCTGCCGGATTTTCGGCGCAGACCCGAGCTTCGATCGCCCAACCAGCGCGGACGATGTCACTTTGAGCGAACGGCAGAGAATCTCCCGCAGCGATGCGCAGTTGCCATTCCACCAGATCGAGACCGCTGATCATTTCCGTGACCGTATGCTCAACCTGCAGGCGGGTGTTCATTTCGAGAAAATAAATGGCACCGCTGTCGCGATCGAGCATGAACTCGGCCGTGCCGGTCGAGTCATAGCGGATCGCCTCAGCCACCACGAGGGCATGGCGATACAGTATCTCGCGCTGCTCATCCGTGAGGTGGGCCGCGGGCGCTTCTTCGATGACTTTCTGGTGATTGCGCTGGATCGAGCATTCACGCTCGAACAGGTGCAGCAGATGACCGTGTTGATCGCCGAGCAACTGCACCTCGATGTGGCGCGGTTCACTCAGATAGCGTTCCAGCAGCACATCGCCATTGCCAAAGGCTGATTGCGCCTCGCGCTGAACGACTTCGAGGCTTGCGGCAAACTCGGCTGCGGAGCGAACCACACGCATGCCCTTGCCACCACCGCCGGCGGAGGCCTTGATCAGCAGGGGATAACCGACGAGTTCCGCTGCAGCGCTGAGTGCAGCGAGCGACTGGTCCTCGCCCTGGTAGCCCGGCACGGTGGGCACGCCGGCCGCGTGAGCGATCTGCTTGGCTTCGATCTTCGATCCCATCAGTCGGATCGCTTCACGCGACGGTCCGACAAAAACCAGTCCCGCGCGTTCGCAGGCATCGATGAGCGCGAGGCTCTCGGAGAGGAATCCGTAACCGGGATGAACTGCATCGGCACCGCAACGGCGTGCCGCGGCAACGATGGCCTCGGCATTGAGATAGCTCTGTGCCGCTTCCGCCGGGCCGATCAGGCACGCCGAGTCCGCCTGCGCGACGTGTTGCGCGTGCCGGTCGACTTCCGAATACACCGCCACCGTGCGCACGCCCAGCCGCCGGCAGGTGCGCATGATGCGCACGGCAATTTCTCCGCGGTTGGCGATCAGTAGTGTCTTGAACATGGCGTGTCAGCTTTTCCGCCAGACCGGTGTCTTCTTGTCGAAAAAGCTGGTGACGCCCTCCTGCCCTTCGGCGGTTTCCCAGGCATCGGCCAGTCGATCTGCCGTGTACTGCATGTTCGTCGTCAGATCGTGGCTGCCAACATAAGCGATGAGTCGCTTGGTGGCTGCCACCGCGCCGGGCGCGCATTGCAGCAGGTCGGTGATTTCGCGCTCGATCGCGGCATCCAGATCAGCCGGGTCGACCACTTCATTCAACAGGCCATAGTCCTTGGCCTCGGCCGCCGTGATGCGGCGTGCCGTGAGCATGCAGCGCCGCGCATTGGTGATGCCGATGCGGGCGATCACGTAGGGGGCAATGTTGGCGGGCAGCAGACCGAGGCGTGTTTCAGTCAGGGAGAAACTCGCTGTCGCTGCACCGATGGTGATGTCGCAAACCGACATCATGCCGACCCCGCCGCCATACGCGGGACCGTTGATGCGCCCGATCAGCGGTTGCGGCAGTTCGTTCAGGGCGCGCAGCATGCGTGCCAGTTCGCTGCTTTCCGCCACGCGCTGGCCGCGGGTCTTGTCCATGTTGGCGCGCATCCAGCCCAGATCGCCGCCGGCACAGAAGGTCTTGCCGGTGCCGCTCAGCACCACGCCGCGCACTTCTGTTTGCGCTGCCAGCCACGCCGCTGCCTGCTGCAATTCGGCGATCATCTGCGCGTCCATGGCGTTATGCACTTGCGGCCGGTTCAGCGTAAGACTGGCGATGCCGCGTGGGTCGACACTGAGGCCGAGGGTTTGGTAGCTTGGGACAGTCATGGTGGGATCACATTCGATAGACGGGGGTGGACGTGGCGGGTGACGTGGCGCGTGCAGCCAGTGCCAGGCCGAGCCCGAGCATGGCCCGGGTCTGACCCGGTTCGATCAGGCCGTCGTCCCAGAGGCGTGAAGTCGCGTAATACGGGTCGCTCTGGCGGGCGTACTGGCTGCGTGTGCGCTGCTCGATCTCGGCGAGTCGCTCTGGGTCGGCTTCGCCCTTGAGGCTGGCGCGTCCGAGTTCGAGCATCACGTTGCTGGCGATGTCGGCGCTCATGGTCGCGACGCAGGCACTTGGCCAGGCGAACATCAGGCGCGGCTGGAAACCGCGTCCGCACATGCCATAGTTGCCGGCGCCGAAGGAGCCGCCGACAACCACTGTAAAACGCGGCACTCGTGCACAAGCCTGGGCGTAGACCATCTTGGCGCTGTTCTTGGCGATGCCGCCGCGTTCGGCTTCGCTGCCGACCATGTACCCGGCGATGTTCTGCAGGAACAGCAGGGGGATGCCGCGCTGGTTGGCAAGCGCAATGAAGTGCGCGCCTTTCTGCGAGGATTCCGAGAACAAAGCGCCATTGTTGGCGATGATGCCGATGGGATAACCGTGCAGATGGGCGAAGCCGCACACCAGCGTCTCGCCCCAGAGCGGCTTGAATTCCTGGAAGTCGCTGTCATCGACCAGGCGCATGATGATCTCACGCGCATCGTAGGGCTGCTTTGGATCCTGGCTGACGATGCCGGTGATTTCCTCCGGGTCGTAACGCGGTGCAATGGGTGCTCGAGGCGGTGCCATAGGGGCAGCCTGGGGGAACTTGGCGACGATCTCGCGCAGGTAGGCCAAGGCCTGCGGTTCGTTCTCGGCCAGGTAGTCGGAGACACCCGAGACGCGGCTGTGCATTTCGGCACCGCCCAGGGTTTCGCCATCCACGTCCTCGTTGATCGCCACCTTGACGATGGACGGCCCGCCCAGGTGGATGCGTGCATTGCCGCGCACCATCACCACTTCGTCGGAGAGCGCCGGGATGTAGGCGCCGCCCGCGGTGCAGCCGCCGAATACCGCGGAGATCTGCGGCAGGCCGCTTTGCGACATGCGGCACTGGCGATAGAAGGTATTGCCGAAATGGTCCTTGTCGGGAAACACGCGGTCCTGTTCGGGCAGATAGGCGCCGCCGCAGTCGACGAGATAGAGGCAGGGCAGGCGGTTTTCCTCGGCGATTTCCTGGGCGCGCACATGTTTCTTGACGGTCTCGTGAAAAAACGAACCGCCTTTCACTGTGGCGTCGTTGGCGATGATCATGCAGGGCTGGCGTGCAACCATGCCGATGCCGGTGATGATGCCCGCCGCCGGTACCTCGTTGTCGTACTGCCCCCAGGCTGCCAGCGGCGAGAGTTCGAGAAAGGCGCTCTGATCGTCAATGAGGAAGTCGATGCGCTCGCGCACCAGCAGCTTGCCGCGTTCGCGATGGCGTGCGATCTGCGGGTCGCGTCCGCCATTGACAGCCTGCGCCTGCCTTGCCCGCAGGGTGTCGAGCAGCCCCTGGTAGTGCTGCCGGTTCGCGAGAAATTGCGCCGAGCGCGTGTCGATGCGGCTTTCCATCACGGCCATGTTCGCACCTCCTCTCTTGGGTCGCTGTTCATGTCATGCCGCCTGCCGGATGAAATCGCGGTGTTGCGCCATGCTCTGCACGACTTCGACAATGCCCTGGCGCTGCAGACTGCTGACTGTCAGTACGGGAACGGGCCAGGCGGCTTTCCTGCGCAGCTTGAGACTGTCGGCAAGATCGTGGGCCAGCGTCGCGGCGGCGGGCAGGTCGCCCTTGCTGACCACCAGGATGTGCGCGATCTCGAGGATGCCGGCCTTGAGCGCCTGGATTTCGTCGCCGAGTCCGGGCGGGCAAAGCACCAGCACGGTGTGCGCGACGCGCATGATCTCGACCTCCGACTGGCCGGCACCGACGGTTTCGATCAGGATCAGATCGAAGCCGGCCGCATCAAGCACCGTCAGCGCGTCATTGATTGCCGCATTCAATCCGCCGAGCGAGGTGCGCGCCGCCATCGAGCGCACGAAGACATGGTCCGATGCGGCAGCAGGGCCGAAGCGCAACCGGTCGCCAAGCACCGCACCACCGCTCAGGGGGCTGGAAGGATCGATGGCCAGAACAGCGATTGCCTTGCCTTGCGGCACAAGTTCAGTGAGGAGGGCGCCGATGAAGCTCGATTTGCCTGCGCCCGGAGCGCCGGTGATGCCGATTCGATGAGCTGTTGTGGGTGCCGATTGCGAAGCTTGCTGCAAGGCGGCAAGGAGTTCCGTGCAACCCTGCAACTGGTTCTCGACGATGGTCAGGGCGCGCGCAATCGCAGCCGCGTCGCGTGCCTGCACCGCGTTGGCGAGCTGCCGCACGCTGGCAAAGGTCATACCGCCACCAGCGGCTGGCCGAAACCCATTTCGCGGCGCAGGCAGGTGCAAATTTCGCCGTGCGTCACGCCCGCTTCCGCAGCGTCGATGACCCGGCCGAAGAGGTTGATCGATGGGTCATGTGCGGCCCTTGCCAGATCATCCAGAGTCCGGCTGACCTCGCCTGCCGAACGCTGACTCTTGAAGCGGCGAAAATCTTCGATCAACGCGGCCATGCTCTTGGCGTCGGGACGGGGCTGCGCCGGCTGTGACGATTCGCCGCCGACCTGGTATTTGTTGACGCCGACGACAGTCTGCTCGCCGCTCTCGATAGTCTGCTGAAAGCGCAGCGCCGATTCGCCGATCATGCGTTGCACCAGCCCGGCCTCGACCGCCTGATACATCCCGCCGGCTGCGTCAATGCGGGCCATGACCGCCTCGATGCGCTCTTCCATGTCGTTGGTCAGCGTCTCGATGTAGTAAGAGCCGCCGAGCGGATCAATGACGTCCGTGAGGCGGGCCTCTTCCTTGAGGATGTTCTGGGTGGCGACGGCGATGCGCGCGCCGGCCTCAGTCGGGCAGCTGATGGCCTCGTCATACGCATCGGTATGCAGTGATTGCAGCCCGCCGAAGATTCCTGCCATGGCTTGTACGCTGA
>JBAYVV010000075.1:0-18061 GCA_041674465.1 Sterolibacterium sp. | reverse complement strand
GTCAGTGACGCGAATCCATTTCTCGGCTGTCCAATACTGCCGAATACGATTCCAGATCGCGCGGAATACGCGCTTGTCCAGATGGCGCAATCCGTCCATCAGATCGCCAATCTGGATCATGCCACCCTGCTGGCTAGCAACGATTGCTCGACCGGATGCTGCGCTTGACCCCTGTGTCTTGTCGCCCATTTCGGTGGCGTTCGGACCCTTGAGGTCGATGGCGTTCTTGGCTTCCTGCAACAGGGCAAAGTGCGACTGCGCCAGCTCTGCCCCGCTGATGGTCTGGACCTTGTTGTTCGTCAGCGCACCCGGGGCGGTCTTCATCGTGCCGTCAGGCCGCGCCTTCTCGCGCCGGAACAACTCAACATCCTCAATAGCGCCCTCTTCGTAGAGGGTCTGATTGGAATTGAGCAGATGCAGAGACTTCGACCTGCGCTTGTTCACCTCGTCTTGCAGCGTGATCATCTCGCGCACAAGGCCGTATCGGTTGTTGTCGCGATCAACATAGGCCGATTGGAAAATCAGTTCGCAATCGCTCTCGCCCTTGTCGGTCTGATACGGGGACGGCCCGGCCTTCAGAATGCCGCCCTTGGTGTATTCAGCGAAATGCCACTCGTTGTCGCGCTTGACCCAGATGTGACAGATACGAACGCGCTTGCGCGCCTTATCGGCCCACAGGCTAAACTTTGGTTTGTCGTCGTAGGTTTGGCTCGGTGCGTTGCTCAGCGTCGTGTCGAGAATATCCTTGGCGTCCGGATTATCGGCGTAAAGCGCCAGCGCATCGTCGTAATCACGCCACAGCACCTCACCCAGATAGCCAGCGTCCGAGAAATCGGACTCCGACGAATGAGGGTCGAAGAACATCCGATCCCATGCGACCTTGCGAAGCTGAATCTGGACTTCCGGCTGCGTCATAGCCGTTGTCGCCATCAGATCAGGCTTGGAATAACTGCCCGGCACGACAGAGACGGAAATACCGCCCGATCCTTCCACAAGCATGTTGCGCCATACACCAGAGCGCTTCGAGTCGTAGTCCTCGCTCTCGGCAACGTAGCGCAGCCCCTCAGTCGCGCCGTCAGCGTCAGCCTCGTGCTTTGGCGTGCGGGGCAATGCCTTCGGGTTAATACGCTGCTGCTTCTCAAGGCCAACGAGATAGTCAACCTTGGTTTTGATCCGATTGTCTATGACAGGCGGCTGGCCGCGCTTCTTGAGCGCCGACAACTCCTCTTCTGTGAGCTGCTTGTTGTCAACGTAATCCCGGTCGCGTTCGGAAAGAGACCGCGCCTCATAGGTCGCGTCCTCGCTCTCCTCGAACATGCGGCAGAGTGCGCGTACGTCGAGTAAATCGGTTTCGCCCTCCTTTGCCTGCGGTTGTTCGAGCATCAAGCCGTTTTCCAATCTGCGGAGCTTTCTTCAACGCGATCCCATCGGTCGCGGATTTGTGGTTTGGCCGCCCTCGGCTTCGCGCCGCTCATCATTTGATCGAGCAACTGACCAACGAGGCCTAGCGCGTCCACCTGGTCATCGAACTTTCCGGCGGGAAAGCTCAACAGCTCGCTCCGCAAGTCCGCATACCAAGGTGCGCTAATCGGGACATACAGCCCGTTCATCGCCATGCTGGACCGGATAGACTGCGCTCTAATTGCCTTATCGCCGCGCGTCGGAAACTGCTCCCGAACCGTGTACGCCCTGCGCTCGCGCATACGCCGCTCAAGAAACGGGCCAACGCCTGATTTAATCTGGCCCTGCTCCTCGGCCCAAGCCATCGGCCTCCATTCAAGGACAAGATCGCAGAACGACTCGACCCATTCATCAGAGGCGGCCTGCTTGCGCCATAGATCGAGGAGGTACATCCGCCCCTCGGGATCAAGCCCGACAACAGCGTGAACAGTGAAGTCCCCGCCGTCAGCAGTCACGGCATAGTCGGAGCCGCCGTAGATTCGCATGGTCTCTTTGGCCGGGGCCTTGGTGTAGGGCTTCAGCCATTCTGCCTTGAAGTAGTCGCCCTCTTCCGGAGCCGGTCGTTGCTGATATAGCGCGGACCATGTTCTTGCTGGCGTGTTCTTCTTCAGCTCGGAGAGCTGTTCGCCGTAGCCGTATGTGCCGTCCGACCAGAGCCATTCGCCGGTCTTGCGGCCCAGCGGGTCGTCAGGCTCGGCTTCTGCCGGTAATGAAATCACATGCCAGTCGGAGTGCTGAAGCGCGCGGCCAGCTAGATCATCTTCATGCCAGCGCGTCTGGATCAGGACTTGCGCCGCACCGGGAACGAGGCGCGTGCGAAAATCGTTAATATACCAATCCCAAATACGATCACGAATAAGCTCTGAATCAGCATCCTGCCGCGAACGGATCGGATCATCAATAAGACCAAGGCCAGCGCGAAAGCCTGCGATGCCCGTACCAACGCCTGCCGCATAGTATTCCGCGCCGTTCGTTAGCGCCCAGCGGCCCGCCGCCATGTTGTCAGGTGCGACCGAAATACCAAGCTCGTGCGTATGCTCGTTGACCAGATTACGAACCCGCCTGCCCCACTTCTCGGCAAGCTCTGTCGTATGCGAAGCCGCAAGAACGCTGGTCGATACGCGCTGCATCAGCCATGGCGGGAACAGAACGCTACCGTAAGTGGACTTCGCAGAACCCGGCGGCATGAACACCGCAAGCCTCGGGCACTCCTTTCGAGCAACAGCCTCTAGCGCGCTGATCAGTAGCTTGTGATGTTCCGCAGGCTCAAACCCGCAGAGACGGCACCATTCAATTAAGGAGCGCCGGATCGAGCGGCGCTGAAGCAGTGTCTTCGCTGCCTCCTGCCGCGATATTGGCAAGTTCATCGTCTGGCAATTCTTTCGCCGTAGCGCGCTTGACGGTCATATCAACGGTTTGGGCTGCCTTGCCCCAGCCACGGTCCAATAGCGCCTGTGCAGCCGACACGCGGGCAGCAGGCGGTGCTTCATCGTTGACCATGATGTTAGCTAATGTTCTCAGCGCTGAGTCTGTATGAGAGCGCGCCAAAGATCGAATATCGGCTGGTGTCTTAGCCACTTAATGAAGTCCCGCTTGTCCGAAAAAGACCCCAATGACTGCAACTCACCCAACGGCCCGTGCAATCAATCTGATAGGTCCATTTGGAGTTAGGCTGCTCACGCACAGGGAGGCTCAATCTGTTCATCTGTTGAGAAATGATCCGGTGTTCCGCGAGCAAAGGTGAATCTCTCGATCTTTCCCGGCTTCGATATGATCTTTGACCATTCGCCTATGTGCATGGTCTCTGATTGGCCGTTAATCGTTACCGTGATGTATTCGCCTTCACGATGGAGGGTCATGGTTCAGACAAGACTCCCAGAAAGCAGGCAATGCGGACAACGAGAGATGATTACTGAGTGATCCGTCCTAGATTGTATTCGAGCCTGCTCAGCGCGCCCTCTATCTCCCCGAGATAGTCCATCATGCTGGTGGGCACAGCCGCAGGCATCGCCTGCCCACCGGCAGAGGCCTCACCGACAAAACCGGCCACAGTGTTCGCCACATCGTCCGCACGATTAGCATTCGATTTGATGCGAGACGAAATAGTGCCGAGGCGGCTGATTACGCTCTCTAGCGCCGTCTCTGGCCGTTTAACGTTGGCACCGAGCTGACCGCTATAAGCATTCACCGCGTTTGTCCCGTAGTCCATATCAATCCCCCTTTGCTGAACTCAGTCCCTTTGGCCGATGTTCTGGCCGATGATGTTCAGTGAAAATCGCAGAAAGCGATCATCTCGCGTCAACGATAGCTACGAGACTGAGTTTGCGCCTATGCCTCGCGAGTGGGCCAAAAGCACTTAGCGGGGCCGTCCCCGAGAGTGGTAGATGTGACCCAGAATGTATCCGTCCCATCAAGCATCAATTGGCCGTTGAATGCTGCTGCCTCCGTATCGCCCCACATCCGAGTGATGATCAGCGGGTAAACATCGCCCTCTTTCATGTCGTTTCCGACGTGAACCTGTGCGCCCGAGCGAATGGCATGATGCCAAGGCATTTTATCCTTCGCATCCTTTCGACGATTGTTGATCGCCGCAGCGTCCTGCGCAGAAACACGGTAACTTACGATTCTTCCTATCGTGGGCTTCATGGATTTTCCTTTCCATTGATGGAGTAGTCTCACTACGCGGCCTCCCGGCTATTCGGGATTTCCACTTTGTGCGATCTTCTCTGAAACAATTAGCTCCGAGCAGCGGCACCCCTCGAAAGCAACGACCAAGGGTCATAGCGTCAGGGGAGATCAATGCTTGTTGACCGCGTCGGCAAGAGAAGCGCCGCCGCTCGAACGCAAAACGCCCCGCAAGGATTTCTCCCGACGAGGCGCAATTAGTCATTCTCGAATTAATCCATGCCATGGTTTCAGTCCTAGGTCAAGCCCTTATTCCTATTTGCAAGGATTTTTTCCACAGCGTTCAGCCCTAGCCTCAAGTCGCCCAACTTTTGCGAATCCGCCCATAGATCGCGCTCATCTTGCTCTGCAACACAGATTTCACGTAAAACAACGAGGATTTTATTCCCGCGATTGTGATGCCGACCAAGCTCCCATAGAGCCTCATGTGTCTGGGTATATTGCTCTTTTACGCGCTGAACTCGCTTCCTGGCCTCGTCATGATCAATCTCAACGTGATCACCCTCCCATGCGTAGAAGCCAGTCGAAACACATTCCGACATCGATCCCGAGCGCGGTGACCCCATCGGAATCCCCATCGTGCGCGCATATGCATAAACCGAATGGGCGTATGCGTTGCCTGCACGCAACTGCGCTGGCGTGATCTGTCCGTTCAACCGCAAGCGCCCAAGCGGATACCCCGCCTCGGTTCGACCTGGTTCTGCAAGGTCGCGCCTGTGTGGCTGTTGGTAGATCGCGGACGGATCGAATATTTCCCCGCGAGATTTCCCGCTCTCGTCACGAATGACGTTGGTCTTTCGCTTCCTGCCAGCTCTTGCCATATCGTTTTGCCCCGATGTGATGGATTATTCAGAGACGATCCGGCAGCGGATCGTCCAGCTTGTCGTGCGTGTCGTGGATTGCATTGAGCGGATCGTCGATGTCGCGCTTAACCGCAGTCACCGTCGCCCCAGGAAACACCGCCTTGGCTTTCGCAATCTCTGGATAAGCCGACAACAATCGCGCAATCTCTTCGAGCGTAAACACCCGCAACAGCCGCCCATCGGCAACAACATGCTTCGCATGTTCGTAGCTCGGCACAATGGCCGCCACGCTTCCGTCTTCCAGTGCGATCTCCCAGACCAGCGCGTCCAGCTTTTGCTTACCAGCGGCTACGGCAGCCGCGTCCAGCGCCAGCCACGCCTTGACCATCCGCATACTTTCACGGCGCACTGCTTCAAGCTCACCGTGCCAGATTGCCTGGTTGAACAGATAGCGCTGGCGGTCGAACTTCTCACGAAGCTCTGACGTCACTAGCAAACGCAACCGATCCGCGCCCCACTTCGCTTCCATCTCAGCGGCGGTCTGGTCCGCCTCATCCAGGTACGCTCGTCCGGCGATGTACGTCCCGTTCTGTCTTGCCCATGACCTGGCGTCCGCCATCGGTCGTACCGCCACGTCACCAGCGATGATGGCCTTGGACTGTTTCGCCATCACCGCCACCACGAAGTCGCTGCGCCGCTGCAAGCGGCGGCAGCTTTACGTAGTAAGGGAAATACTTCCGCTTCCGCCATGAGTGTTTTCAATGACTTAACCCCTTCACTTCCGCACTTCCGCCAATACTTCCGCCTAATGATTTCAATGACTTAGGTGGTCTACTTCCGCCACTTCCGCCGAACTTCCGCCGCCTAATCACGGATTGAACCGACCATTTGCAGACCCATTTGCTTGGTTTTTTTGTCAACCATTTCGATCCTTAAAACTGGTTCCGGCCTGACCTGAAGCCACTGCCTCACCATCCACAACGCGACCTTTTCCTTGATCTCAAAATTGCGAGCGATGACTGCCGGTGCATAGCGTCCGGTGTCCTTGACGTTCCTCGCTACCGATAGCGGCGTGCCCTTGCACCATTCCTCGTGGATCATATTAAGCACCCGCTGGCACACATCACGATCCGGCCAAATGTCTGCGGCTTGCGCTCGCTGGCCCGCATGAATCGACTCCACAACCAGGCTTGTCGGCCCTTCCGGCACGATCGACAGTTCGACCTTTTTATATTTGACCGACCGCTTCCAGCGGTCCTCGCCGTCCTTCATTTTGGTGCATAGAATTTCTCCCGCGCTAAGCGGTCCTTCGTCATCGCCAATACGGCTGATTTCGAAAACAAAATCCGCGTTCGCCTCGAAGAAGGTCGAACCCATCATTCCACCACTCTTGTTCTGGTGGTGAACGCCAATCGTAGCGGCGTCGGTCACGGCACCAAGGACGGAGATGCGCTCCATAAAGAGCGTGATTGTCTGTTGCTCGTTCATGTCAACGCCGGGCAATACGCGCGCCACGGTATCGACTAATACCAGCTTGAACCTGATGCCTAGGGCGGCAATGGCAGCGAGCAATCCGTTAAAGTCATCTTCACGCATGAACGAGACGGAGGCGCGCATGAATACAATGCGGGTCGTATCGTCGGTAATGCCGTGGTGCTTCTTGAAGGCGTCGATGCGTTTGACGAACCCGTGATGACCTTCGCGCGCGATAACCAACACGTAAGTTTCTTCGCCCGGAAGATCGACTCCATGCCAATCCTTAAAGCCATAGGCAAGGTGCAGTGCGAAGTCGAACCCGATAAAGGATTTGCCAGCAGCCCACTTGCCATAGAAGATTCCTGTTCCACCGGCTGGAACCCAATCCTTGGCCAACCATGCAGTTTCAGGAAGCGTACGCAAGTCGCTGACGGTCTCGAACTTAAAGCGTCCGGGCTGAGGTGTTGCTACAGGTCCGACAATCTGCTGCGGAGATATTCCAGCCTCAGCTTTCGCCCTCTCCTTCCGCGCATACGATGCCACGGCGGCGTCAAGCGTTTCCACACCGCGAATCTCGCCACGCTCAAATCGTCGAATAGTGTATTCGCATTTCTCGGCAAACTCCTCGGCACCGCGTCCGGGGCGTCCGAGGTCAACTTTCCGCTCATACTGCGGCCATGCGGTATTGAAAAGTTCCTGCGGCGATGGCGCAGCACCAGTCGTGCCGATAATCTCGACCAGACAGGCGGTGATGGTGTCGCGCATGTAGGCTTCGCGGCCATCCATAATCTTGTCGGCAAGCCCGAGGCCGTTTGTTGTATGCGTGACGCTCGCAGGGATGGCCGTGGCCGTGCTTTCACCAACTGGCGGGAATGTCATGGCCAGATGATCGAGCGCGTACACAGACGGCCCTGGTTCGCGCAGCGGGGCAATAGAAGTCAGTTCGACGGTGCGGCCAGGCTTCACTGGCCACGCGATGCTGCCGGCAAGTCGCATGACGCGCGACGGATTGGTGACGGTGCTATCGCCGCCCATCTTGGCAGCGATCCCGCGCAGTAGGCCGGGCCACCATTTAGTGTTCTGGGTAGGCTCTTCCAGCCGCCACCACATCTGGGCGCGGACGTGCGGCGCGCGGCCAGTTAGAACAATGAAGGTTGGCTTGTCGAGACCATAGATGTCTTTGGCAGCCCCGGCAGCCCCAGGATCGTCCAGGTCAACGTAGGCGCATGTCAGCGCCATCGCGTCCGAATCCTGCGCGCGACCAAAAGGCGCTGCGTCAGGCTTGCGAAGTGCGGCCCCGATATAGACGTTACAATTATTAAAGCCATTGAGGCGCGCGGCTTCTTCAACAAGGGCTTCTATCTCGTCTGTGCCATAAAGACGCGCGTTCTTGAGGCGGTAGCGTCCTGTGGTATCCGGACGCGTGTCGGTCCATGCCAGTTCGATCTTGCCGTCCTGACAGCCGTCAAGGCACCCGCCGAACAAGTGTTCGACGTGCTGCCTCATTGCAATCTGGTCAGGCTCGTACATCGCCTTGACCACAGCCGTCATGCCCTGCCCCAAGGTTTTAAGTTCCTGCCTGTGATGCTTCGGGGTAGTATGACCGGGCCGCAACTGGTCCGGTCACGTTGTTGTTCTCCGAGTGGCGATCAACCAAAGTCGGAAGCGTCAGCCATCTGGGCCGGTTGCGGTACCATCGTGTTAGTCGGCAGCGGCGTGGCTGCTGGAGGAGCAACGATGGTCGAGCCGGTCGAAGGTGCACCCTGAGCGGCAGGAGCCGTTGCAGTCGGCGCGGGAAGCGCCGCCGGGCGGTCGATCCAGTTCACGATAGCGAACGTCGGCTTGTAGTTTGTGGACTGGCCGGACTTGACAGGCGTGACGCCGGAGATTTTCACGACGGGCAACTTGCCAGCCTTGCTCTCAGGCGCGGCGGTGTAGGCGTCGTGCAGGGCGTCCATAGCCTCGATCACGCAGCCAGCGCCGGAGCCAAGCACGCGCGCCGGACCGCCGCCGCCCTCCTTATTCAACAGAAGATCGACCTCGAACCCCTGCTTGAATGCCAACTTACCGTCCGCGTTCTTTTCGTCAGGACGCAGCGGGATAGGCTCCTTGCCGAGAACGACAAGGCGACGAATCGGCCCCTGTGTCGTGTAGTTGATCCAGCCCACGCGAATGTTGGCGAGGTCGATTACCATCTGAGCGATGTTGGTAATCTCAACGCTTTCGGAAGCAAACGAGCCGTCCGAAAGCTGATTGCGGTCGGCGCGAAACAGCCGGCCAGCTTTTGCGTCGTACTTCACATACGGCTTGATGTCGTCGCCTGTGCCACCTGTAGACAATCCGAGACCCATGTGGGTTCTCCATCTTCAACGAAGCCGCTGTAAGGCCAGCGACGGTGCCAATTCCTTGCGGGAATTTCTAGAAACCCCAAGTCTGAAACCCGACATCACGCGCAGGACCGCCCCAATAGAAGGACTCGTAATCAGGCGCGATGATCTTGGTGAAGAAGGCCGGGTCATCAGACAGCGACAAGAACTTCTCCACCCGCATCGCGATTTGATGCAGCGCCGTGCGGTGCGCGTCGATGTTTTCGATCTGGTACGTCGCCTTCTTTTTCGGCGTGATGTAGGTCGCGCGAGCATCCGCGTTGTTGCTCGTTACATAGAGAGCAACCTGGCGCGCGTGAGGCACCTTGACGGCTGACGGAAGTTTCTCGGTCGTCTTCAGATCGACCGTGATATTGTGGTCAGTCCAATGGTAGTCGAAATAGCCAACGATGGGCATTTCCAGGCCATCCGGCTTCCACTCGATGAACCCCTGACACTGTGACGGCACTCCATAGGGGCGCAGTTCTTCAAGCGCCAGCTTCACCATGTCGGGGATCGTGGCGCGGTAATCTTCCCGCCGCGTGTCGCGGGTCAGAGCCGTAACGCGGTCGTAGGTTTTGTAAGCCGCCTCCACGCAATCGTTGACCGGAGCGTCTGGGTTCATCAGCCCGAGCGTTACGCCATCTTCAACCGCCGTGCCGCGATGAGCGGGCGCGCCGACTGGCTGGCGTTGCTTCATGATACGCTCAAGGACAAACATGGCCGGACTAGCGCAGAACAGATTGAGCGATGATGGGGAATGGCGTTCGAGTTTCATGCCGCGTAAGCCTTCCAATCGAAAAGAGATTCAGCGCCGTACTTCGCCAACAGCGCCGCCTCGGCCCTGCCATTGTCTTTCTTGCGCTGAAGACGGTCGGCGTTGTTCGGAAATAGGCGGATCGCCATGGCGCGCGATTCTTCCTTGTCAGCTGAAAGCCGGTAATGCTTCTTCCATTTCTGTGGGGTGACGAGATAAAGCGGTATGCCTATAGCGCCGATTACGCCGCGCACTTCACCGAACGACATTCCAAACTTGAACGTAGAGGACACGCCCTGCTTTGGCATCGAATGGACGCGCTCCAGGATCACCATCGACGGCTTGAACGCGCGAATACGATTGGCGAGCGCGGGTGAATTGATCTCGCCATCGGCAACCGGCAAGTCTTCCATCGCTACGCGGCCAACTGCCGGGAAATAGAAGCCAAGCGCGCCGGTCAGGCCGGGGTCGATGCCAAGGATGCACGGACCCATTTCGGATGACATATCGAAATAGTCTGTCACACCCGCCCCTCCACATAGCCGTACTCGATGCGCGCGCCGTCATAGATAATCTTCTTAAGCTGGTCGTGATTGATGATGACGCGCACAAGATCACCGCTCTCAATCTGCACGTTGATGACAGCCTGCCCGGGCGTAGGTTCAGTGAGGTAAGCCAGCTTTGCTTTTGGGTAGTCGCTCATCCCGTCACCATGTCATCGAGAATCTGGCCGATAGGCGATGCTGGCGATCCATCAGGATTGCGCGTGATCGAATGCGCAAGCTCTTCTGGCGTTGCCTTGCGCTGTAAGGCAATACTGATAGCCGTAGAAGCATCGCACATCATAGATTCGATGTTCGCGCCGGACTTCCCTGCGTTGATGAATAGCTCCTGGATCGGGGCATTGGCGTGCGCGCGGCCAAGACTGACCGTATAGGTCAAGCCATCGCGCTCGAACTCGTAAGTCTCGCACTCGCGGCGATTGGGAAGGCGCTGACGGGTCATGCTGATCTTGCTCCGATGCGATGAGCAAGTTCCGTCAACTCGTCTGCCAGCGGCTTGTTAGTCGCAAGCGCTTGATTCACGCGCCTTATCGCATTGTGTATTGTCGATCTATCGCGATCACCAAAATGGCGCGCAATCATTGATACATTCCCGCCCGTCAATTCGAAGGCCAGAAACGTCGCGATGTGTCGCATACGGGTTAGGTCCGCCGTGTGACGCCTTGCGCGCAACAGTGCGGTCGATGTGCCATAGAAATCAGCAACCACTTCCTGCACCGCATGGATTGTCGGAACGGTATCTCCGATGGCGGCCAACCATGGCGCTCGCGCCTTACGCTCTGGCGCTGGCGATAGAAGAACTGGCGAAGACACGTAGGCCTTTCCATTGATACGCGCGATGCGCTCTTTGTGGGCTTGCCTCAATGATGCTTCAATACTCATATCAACCCCACTACCGAGCCGAACAAGACAACGAGAGAAAACACGATGCCGGAAGCGACCGCGCACGCGAGTGCGATAATCGTAAGACCGGCTAGAATGTCATGGGCGAGAGATTTGATTGCTCTAAGCATTGCCATTCCCCCACAGTTCAGGTGCGAGCCATCTGGCGCAAAAGATCAGCCGCGTACTTAAGCGAATTAATCTCTGCGCTAAAAAAATCCGGGTCTTTAGCATTGAGTCCCTCGGCTGTGACTGCGAAGCGTGACGCGAGGACTGCCGCCTCTTTCCGCGTTGCCTCTATTCGCGCACGCTCTGCTGCGCTCAGTACGCTCGACGCCACACTGAATTTTGGGTCTTTGACCTGGTCGTAGTAGAGGCCAGCAATCTGCCGGTACGTGACCGAGGCGCGACGGGCCGCGCACGACAGCCAACCCTTGCGGTTGCCGTCATAAGGGCCAGCAATGTCCTCGATCTGCGTTTTCCAATCGACTGCGGTAGTCATGCTTTTCGTTCCCACGTCCGTCTTTTGCGTCGGCATGTAATTCACCCATGGTTTGTTGCGACCATGAGCAGAGAGACAGTTGACCTCAGACCCCTTCTCGATCCGAAGCGATGGGTTGCGAGCCCAGAGCTTCAGCAGAGCATCCGTTCAATGTTGAACCCATCGAACGTAGTGGACTTAAATGATTGGATTTCTCGGAAGACAAGGCACGGCTATGAGCCGCGCTAAATTCACCGAAGTATTTCTTCGTCCCCGCCAGATAGGCGGCGCGCGCTTCTTCGGCGGTCGCGTAATACCCAAGACCAATAGCGCGGTTCAGAACTCTGATCTTTGCGTGGTAAGGCCGGTTTGGGCAGCGCTTCCTATCAACGATATAGCCTCGCGCGACAGCGTTTCTCGCATTGTCGATATCGGACGCTTCACGCAGATTTCTGATGGCGTTATTGCCGCGATTGCCATCAATATGATCGATAAAATGTCTCGGCCAATTGCCGTGGACGTAAAACCACGCCAAGCGATGGGCCTTATAATTTTTACCCAGAAGTCCAATAGTCACATAGCCGCAGCCCTTAGTGTGGCCAGCTATAACGCCCTTCTTGCGGGGGCCACCATTTGGCTTTCTCGCCCAACGAAACTCGCCCGTTTCGGAGTCGTAAGAGAGCCAGCTACGCAGAATCTCTGGCGTAAGAGTCCCCGTGATAAAAATTCTCCGTCTATTCATAGCTCCCTCCAAAATCGAGAGAACCAATGTGGTGGATCATCGGAGGCGCAATCATGCTGATGGCGCTGTACTTTTTCGCAGACTGGTTTCTACGCGGATTGAGATAGAGCGCGCGGCATTTCTTCGCCCGTCGCCGCGCTAACAGGCTCGCATAGGCGGTCCTATCCGCCCCGGAAGATGGAATGAGATTGCACTGTGCCCCCGGTGCATGACCGAGCGCCGTCAGCAATTTCCCCCGGTTGCTGACGGCGTTCATTTATCACCGCCAAGATTCGACAAATTGATGCGGTGAAGGCATCCTCGATCATCAATCCTCAGAAGAGTGATTTTCAGGGAGCCGTCATGATTGATTTCACAGATCGGGAAAATCTTACGAACCGGAGCATAAATATCGACGATGCTGCTGCGGTTATTAGTCTTCTGCTGATCGAGGTTTACCACGACCTCGCCCCAGCCAAGGAGTTCGAGGACAAGTTGACGGGCCTTGCGAGCCGCCTGCTTGAACATTCTCACGGCCTTAAGATCGAGAATCGACGCGCGCTTGCGGCGTGTGTCTCCGCTTACTTGATGGGTACCGAGCCCGGAGCCCAGATAGATTGAGCCAAGCGCGTTAAGGCGGGATTCGTAGCTCATGACGCCACCTGTTCGGTAGCCTTCATGCCCCAAAGCGAAGCTGGCGCAGTTTTGCCGCGCTCCTGCAAGGCAGCGATCATGACCGCGTATGTATTTGCCGGGAATTTATCGAAGGATCGCCAGTTCCAGACAGCCTTTGGCTTGCTGCCGGTTAGCTCGGCTACGCCAGCGTTACCGCCCAGCGCGTCCAAGACTTCGGATGTGGTGTTGAGTTCGAGCATGAACCCAACTTATTCCAAGAATTTTGGAAACGCAACCCCCAAGAAGTTTTCTTGGCGAAATAATTTGGAAGGGGCCAATGTGCAGTGCAATGGCCACCTCTGTTAAACCATCTGAGATGGATTCCGCCCTTCGCATGAAGGCCGTGCGGTATATGGTGGCAGGCGATAACCAGACCCTCTTTGCCAAGAAGATCGGGATTGAAGTAAAGCGCTGGAACAATTTCGAGCGCGGATCGCCGGTATCCAAGGATGTGGCGATCCACCTTGTCCAAAAGGTGCCGGGACTCACAACCGACTGGCTTTTCCTGGGGCGGGAGGACGGGCTAACGCGCGCCCGCTTGCAGGAGCTTCACGACGCCTTGAGGGCCGTTGCGCCAGTCGGGAAGTCCACCACCTCGGCTAAGGCCGCGCGCTCCTGACCACCCTCTAAAAACCCCTCCACAAGCTCCCTAGCCAATTCCAGCACCCTTAGCGCGTCCTTGCTGTCTTCCGGCAGCTGCGCGGCGATCTGAATGGCGTGTCGGCGTCGCCAGTTGTCATTCCCAGACATTCCCAGCCCCCTAGTACTTGATTACCACCAAGAACATTTAGAGAACATAGGATGGCATACCTATGACTAGGCGTAAAGTCCCATTTAAATAAAATCCGGCGATTTCCAAATTATTTTGATATTCGGACTTGTAATTCCAAATTCCTTGGATATGATACTCCCCATCGAACGAACCACGGGGATAGGAAATGGCGAAGGCAGCAGAGAAGCGCGGAAATCCAGAGTTTCTGCCCCTGAATTTCCTTCTGACGATTTGCGCCAGTCGCGGATCGGACCTGATCCAAGAGTCGGGGAAGATCATAGGGATTGATTACTGCCGAGCCCTCCAGCCTTACGACTTCTCCTATTTGCGCGAAGCTTCGGCGCTCATCTCAAAAACACTGCAATGCTACGACGCGGCTGAGAAGCTGGGGCTCCTCGCCAAGCCCATGACGCGACCGGAGTTCGAGGCCCTCACCTCGCGCATTGGTGGTGCGTGATGTCAGCAGCACACAGCACAGCAGATGCGGGGCGGACGGCGCACACGCCGGGCCCGTGGAGCACGGACGGTGTTTATGTGATCGGTATCGACGGTCAGACCGTGGCGGACTGCGGCAAATCCGGCACCATCCATCGTCGCGAACAAATAGCCAACGCGCAGCAGATTGCTGAACTACCTACGATGATCGCGCGTTTGGAGGAAATCGAATCGATGCCATTCTCGATGGTCAACGATTCCGACAGCCTGCGTCACACCATCAGAGCGATGCAAGCTATCGCCCGCGCCGCCCTTGCAGCAGCCAAGGGGGCAAAGTGATGTCCGGCCATTACGCCCGCAATCCCCACTATGACAAATCAGACATCAGCATTGATGATCTTGAGGCGGAAGAAGAAGCCGAGCGCCATGACGCATTCCTGCGCAAGCTCGTTGATGACGAATATTGGCTCAAGATTCGCGGCGCACAGGCCATTCACGATCTGATCTGCGGCGTGGCTGCTGACAAGTACGGACAGCATTCACCTGGACATTGCGCTGAGATTGATCGCGCTGACGAGACGTTCCGAGCCGTCGTTCAGCGAGCCCAAGCCGACAAGATCACGCGCCTCGCCAAACTGCGCGCCAACGATGCCGTCGTTGCTGAGCGCGAGACGCCACGTATTTATCTCGCCCCGGAGGTCACAGCATGACAAGCGATGTTTTTGATTGGTTCGGTCCGATACAAGGTCCAGCGCCGCTGCCGCGTTCTTCGGCACTCGCACAGCGACTCCGGAACGATACGACGGGAGTGGTCTATGCCGCATGGCGTGCGATGTATTTTTGCGCCTTGGAGCATCGCACATGAACAGAATCATTCGCACAAAATCAAAAGCTCATGGCGGTATCACCGAGCGCGAAAAGGCGCTGATGGACGAACATGCCAAACTCTGGATTTCCAGGGCGATGCGAACCGAGCCGATTGAACCGAGCAAGATCGTCCCAGCGATTGAGGGTTTGTATCAAGCCGCCGGGCTTAAGAAGCCGCGCGTTGTTATCGTCCCTTCGCCGCTGGTGATGGCTTTTGCGTATGGCGCGGCTGCCGCGATATGGCACGCAAGGAAGAACCCAGCGTACAGCGCCACGCGCAACGCCACGCTCATCGCCGCGCGCAACGCCACGGACAGCGCCACGCACATCGCTACGGACATCGCCACGGAAATCGCCACGCACAGCGCCACGGACAGCGCCACGGACAGCGCTACGCTCAGCGCCACGCGCAACGCCACGCACAGCGCTACGGACATCGCCACGCGCAACGCCACGGACAACGCCACGCGCAACGCCACGCTCATCGCCACGGACAGCGCCACGGACAGAGCCACGCGCAACGCCACGGACAACGCCACGCGCAACGCCACGCTCATCGCCACGCGCAACGCCACGGACAGCGCCACGCGCATCGCCACGCGCATCGCCACGGACAGCGCCACGGACAGAGCCACGCGCATCGCCACGCGCAGCGCCACGCGCATCGCCGCGCGCATCGCCACGGACAGCGCCACGGACAGAGCCACGGACAGCGCCACGGACAGAGCCACGCGCATCGCCACGCGCAGCGCCACGCTCAACGCCACGGACAGCGCCACGCGCATCGCCACGGACAGAGCCACGGACAGCGCCACGCTCAGCGCCACGGACATCGCCGAAAGCTCCGCGGCAACAGCGTGCGCCGATCTCGCCGGGCCACTTGGCCTCGAATGCGCAAAGCGCTGGTATGATAACTATCATGGCGGGAACATGTGGGCGGGCTATGACTGCTATCTCACAGCGTGTCGTGACATTATCGGGCTAGAACTCCGCGAACACGAGGCTTACGCGCATTGGGAGCAAGCCGCGATCCATGGCGGATTCCGTGTCATACACGAGGAGTTTTGCCTCGTAAGCGATTTTCCAGAAGTCATCCTGAAGGATGAGCAGAATCTACCTCACTGCGAAACTGGTCCGTCTCACCGCTGGCGCGACGGCTGGTCGCTTTATCACTGGCACGGCGTCCGCGTTCCGGCTCACTGGATTGAGGACCGCTCAAATCTTGACCCGGTAGAAGTGCTGAAAGCAGAGAATGTCGAACAGCGCGCCGCTGGCGCGGCAATTATTGGCTGGCCGAAGATGGTCACCAAACTGAAGCGAAAAATCATAGACGGCGACCCCAACACCGATATGGGCGCGCTGATTGAGTTGACGCTTCCGGGCCTCAACGAGCCGGGCCGGTTTCTTCAAGCAAAGTGTCCGCGTAACGGAATCATTGTCGAGGGTGTCCCGCGCACTAGCGACATCGACGGACTACCGATTGACACGGCCATTGCCGCACAAGCGTGGCGCGTCGGTGACCCGACGTCTGAATACGAACATCCTGAGGTGCGCACATGAGCCGCGCCAGAATAACTATGGCCAAGGGTGACCGCTACGGTTCGCTAGTTGTTATGTCGTTTGCTGGCCTTGATGCCAGGCAGAACTCAGTTTGGGAATGCCTCTGCGACTGCGGCCAAATCCGCATAGCGCGCGGCTCTGAACTGCGGCGCGGCGTAACAACAAGTTGTGGGTGTTTAAAGATCGGGCGGCAAGCTCGCGCCATAACAAAGCATGGATACAGCCGCGAGCCTCTTAATGCGGTCTGGCGCGCAATGATCGCTCGAACCTCTAACCCTAGAGTTGATAGCTACAAATTCTATGGCGCGCGGGGAATTTCCGTATGCGCTGGATGGTCAAGCGATTTTGAAGCATTCCGAACATGGGCACTCGAAAATGGATACCAACCACGCCTCTCAATAGATCGCATCGACAACGATGGAAACTATGAGCCATCAAATTGTCGTTGGATTTCAGCCAAAGAACAGGCCTCAAACAGGCGAGTTCGTAAAGATTCCAGAAGCAGAAAGGATACCGAAATGAAGACGTTTAAGAAAATTTGCGCGCAAGGCGAGATCACAACGGACATCGTAGCGAAGATTCCTGATGGGGCGACGTTACGCAAAGTCGATCCGATTGGCGGGAAATTGGTCATCAGCCACTCTGAGTCTGGCCATCACCACTACATCCCAGCCTGCGATGCAGAACTGTTGGAGCGTACCGACAACGTCCCAGCCGGGATGCAAATCTTTTATTCGATAGTGAAGAACGCAACAGCCTTGCGGCAAGACGCGGCTGTTCCGCATGACGAAATCTCTCTCGGCGCAGACATTATATATCGCCACCGAATCTCGCGCGAGTTCGACCCCTTCGCGGAGCAGGCCCGTCGTGTTGCGGATTGATTCAATGAACAGCGGGCAGGAGTTGGACAACCGCCATCTCCCTGCCCGCGTAAAGGAAATAGGAGCGAGCGCGTGACGACTATTTACTGGATCACCAAATTTGCTCTCACTAACGGCGTCATGTCTCTTAGCGGGTGCGATGAGCCAGAAAATGGCTATCTATCCAAGTCTGGGCCGTGGGATGGGGCGTGGGATGAACGTCGTCATTTTTATGGCCCATCAGAGTGGCACCTAACGCGAGACGCAGCCTTAGCGAAGGCTGAGGATATGCGCACAAAGCGCATCGCCTCACTCAAGAAGCAAATTGCGAAACTCGAAAAGCTGAGCTTCGCACCATGACCCAGGCAAAAGCAGATGTGGGGCGGACGGCGCATACAACGGGGCCGTGGTCAGCCGAAGGGCCAGATCAATTTGGCGACTACAACATCCACTGCGGGCACGAGCGGGCGGTTGTCGCTGCGGTCATCAGCAACGTTCGTTCGCCCGAAGAGGTCGAGGCCAACGCCCGCCTGATCGCCGCCGCGCCCGATCTGGTGAAGGCGCTGGAGGCCGCTGAAGAATGGCTATCCGGTTGGGCAAGCGCTGAACCGTATTTGACGATCATACGCGCCGCTCTCTCCTCATCCCGGAGCGATCAACAATGACCCCCACCCCCTCGCGTGATGAGATGCTGGCG
>JBAYVV010000074.1:0-18414 GCA_041674465.1 Sterolibacterium sp. | reverse complement strand
TGCAGTGCGCAGGGACGAACGCAGACTCATGTTATGGGAACGCTGCTTGATCGCCTGACGGGCGCGCTTACGCGCTTGTGCACTGTTTGCCATGAATGTTGTTCCAGCCGGTCACGAAAGCCGAGCATTATAGGGAGCTTTTATATCCGATGCAAGCGCGTATTGCAGCTTGCGTTCTACACTCCCAGGTAGCGGTGCCAGAGTTCCGGCTGGGCGGTCAATTGAGCCGAATCTCCCTGCCACTGAATGCGTCCACGCTCGATGATGTAATGCCGGTCGGCTATTTCGACCAGGGCTTTGACGTATTTGTCGATTACCAGCAGCGCCAGGCCGGCCTGGTTGAGTGCGACCAGGCAACGCCAGATTTCCTGCCGCACCAGCGGCGCCAGACCTTCGGTGGCCTCGTCAAGTATCATCAAATACGGGTTGGTCATGAGCACCCGGCCGATGGCCAGCATCTGTTGCTCGCCGCCGGAGAGCTGGTTGCCCATGTTGTGCTGACGCTGCTGCAGACTCGGGAAAAATTCAAACACCCGCTCCAGCACCCACGGATTCGGGTTGGCGCTGCGGTTCGAGGCCCAGGCCTGGAGGTTTTCCCGAACCGTCAGGTTGGGAAATATCTGGCGGCCTTCGGGCACCAGGCCGATGCCGGCCCGGCCGATGCGATCCGCACCCTGGCCGAGGATCGACTTGCCGAAGAATTTCACGTCGCCGCGCGAGGCGGGCAGCAGCCCAACAATTGAGCGGACCGTGGTGGTCTTGCCCATGCCATTGCGGCCGAGCAGCGTCACCATTTCTCCGGACTTGATCTTCAGGTCCACTCCGAACAGTGCCTGGCTCCTGCCGTAGCAGGCTTCCAGTCCCTCGATTTCGAGCACGCTACTCAAGCGATTTCCTCCTCGCCGAGGTAGGCCAGTTTGACTTCGGCATTGTTGCGGATTGAATCAACCGATCCGCTGGCAATGATGCGCCCCGACATCAGCACGGAGATGCGATCGGCAAGACGGAACACCGCGTCCATGTCATGCTCAACAAGCAGTATGGCGTATTGCGCTTTGATGCTCTCGATCAATTCCACCATGCGTTGAGAATCCTCCGCCCCCAAACCCGCCATCGGTTCGTCGAGCAGCAAGAGTTTCGGCTGTGTCGCCAGGGCCAGCGCCAGTTCCAGCTGGCGGTGCTCGCCGTGGCCAAGCGTTGCCGCGGGGCTTTCGCCATGCGCATCCAGACCGGTCCGGGCGAGAATCTCCAGGGCAGACGCATACAGCGACGATTCCGCTTTGACAGGGTGCCAAAAGCGAAAACTCGAACCGCTGCGGGCCTGGATCGCCATGGCCACATTGTCCAGAACCGTGAATGCAGGAAAGATGCTGGTGATCTGGAAAGAGCGCGACAAACCGATTTGCGCGCGCCGATAGGCAGGCCAGCGCGTGATGTCGTGGCCGGCAAAGACGATGCGGCCATCATCGGGAGCGAGACTGCCGCTGATCTGCGCGATCAGGGTGGTCTTGCCGGCGCCGTTGGGGCCGATCAGGGCGTGCAATTCTCCCGCCGTCACCGATAGATCGACGTTGTCGGTGACCACCAGGCCGCCGAAGAGTTTTTTCAGGCCGGATATTTCCAGCATGCTCATGCCCTGAAAATGCCTGCCAGACCGCGTGGGGCAAAGAACACCACGGCCAGCAGGATGACGCCCAGCAAGATTTGCCAGTGCGGAAGAAAGTTTGGCAGGATCTCTTCCAGCAGCAGCAGGGCCGCAGCGCCAGCCAGCCCGCCCCAGAGCCGGCCAAGCCCGCCCAGGATGACCATCACCAGCACTACGCCGGACTGTTCCCAGTGCATCATGTTGGGGCTGACGAAATTGTTGAGGTTGCCCATCAGCGCACCCGCCAGCCCGGCCATCGCGCCAGCCAGGATGAAGGCGACCAGCTTGAAGCGGAATACCGCGAAGCCAAGCGATTCCATGCGCAGCTCGTTATCCTTGATGCCGCGCAGCACCTTGCCGAAGCGCGCCCGGTCGAGCCGGCCGAGCAGCAGCAAGGCCACGGCAAACAAGGCCAGCACCACATAGTAGAAAACCACATCTGCGCCGAGATCGATCCCCGGCAGAGTCGATCGCTTCGTCAGAGACATGCCGTCGTCGCCGCCGTAACTCTTCAGCGAAAGAAACACGTAGAACAGCATCTGGGCAAAGGCCAGCGTGCTCATGATGAAATACACGCCCTTGGTGCGCAGGCAGATTGCCCCGATGAACGCTGCCAGCAAGGCGCCGACGAGCATCGCCAGTGGCCAGCTCAGCAATGCGCTTTCGGCCGGCGTGCCGCCCCATTCACGGGCAAGGATGGCGACGGTATAGGCGCCGGCGCCAAAAAAGGCCGCATGCCCCAGGCTCACCATGCCGCCCGTGCCGACCAGCAGGTTCAGGCTGGAGGCGAGCAAGGCCATGATCATGATGCGGGTCGCAAAGCTCACATAAAAGTCGAAGCCGAACCATCCGAGTAGTTGCGGCAGCAGCAGCGCTGCCGCAAGCAAGGCCAGCGGCCAGTAGGCGAACCAGCGGGAATATTGGGCTGGCATGGTCATGCGCGGGACGGGAAAAGCCCCTGCGGCTTCCACAGCAGCACCAGGATCATCAGGATGTATATCGAGATGGCCGCCAGCGAAGGACCGGCGGCGTCCGCCAGGGCAGGTGGCAGGAACTGGCGCAGCGTGAGCGGCACGAAGGCGCGACCGAAGGTATCCACGACACCGACCAGCAAAGCGCCGACGAAGGCGCCGCGCACCGAGCCGATGCCGCCGATCACCACCACCACGAAGGCCAGGATCAGGATGTTCTCGCCCATGCCGACTTGCACTGCCAGCAGGGGACCAAGCATGGCGCCAGCAAGCGCACAGAGCGCGGCGCCGACGCCGAAGAGGGCTGTGAACAAGCGCTGGATATTGGTACCCATGGCCGTGGCCATGGCGCGGTTGGAGGCGCCGGCACGCACCAGCATGCCGATCCGGGTTCGTCCGATCAACAGATAGAGGAGTGCGGCCACCAGCAGGCCGACTGCGATGATGGCCAGGCGAAACGCCGAATAGGACAATCCTGGCAGGAGTTGTACCGAGCCCGACAAGGCGGCCGGCACATTGAAGCTTAACGGCTGCACGCCCCAGATGGCGCGTGTGGCTTCGTTGGCGATGAGGATCAGGGCGAAGGTGGCAAGCACCTGACTCAGATGGTCGCGTCGGTAGAGATGGCGCAGTACAGTCAATTCGAGCAGCATGCCGATCAGGGCAGTGGCACACAAGGCGAGTGCGACGCCGGAAAGGAACGAGTCAGTGGCTTGGGTCAGCGTGGCTGCCAGATAGGCGCCGAGCATGTAAAGCGACCCATGCGCCAGGTTGATGAGGTCCATGATGCCGAACACCAGGGTCAGCCCGGCCGCCAGCAAAAACAGCATCAGACCGAATTGCAGACCGTTCAGGCACTGCTCGGCGAATAAGAGCCCGCTCATCAATACGTCAGTCAATAGCCCGGCGCGACGGCGCCGGGCGGGAGACAGTTACATCTTGCAGGCCGATACGTAGGCATCGGGATGATCGGTAAAGATCGTGGCGACGGTCTTGTTGACGAAACGCCCCTTGTCGTCCTTGACCACCTGGCGCAGGTAGTAGTTCTGTATCGGGAAGTGGTTCTTGTTGAACTTGAAGGGGCCGCGCACCGACTTGAAGTTGGCTGCCTCGAGCGCCTTGCGCAGGGCTTCCTTGTCCTCGACCTTGCCCTTCACGTCGCGCACGGCGGCATCGATCAGCATCAGTGCGTCATAGCCCTGGGAGGCGAACTCGTTGGGCAGGCGGTTGTATTTCTTTTCAAAATCGGCGACGAATTTCTTGTTCTGAGGATTGTCGATGTCGAGGTTCCAGTGGGCGGCATTGAGGGCGCCGAGGGTGGGTTCACCCACTGCGGCCAGCGTGTCCTGGTCAAAGGACCAACCGGTGCCGAACAACGGGAATTCCTTGTTTAGACCGGCCTGGTGGTACTGTTTGATGAAATTCACGCCCATGCCGCCGGGCAGGAAGAAGAACACCGCATCAGGCTTGGCTGCGCGCAACTGAGAAAGCTCCACTGCGTAATCAAGCTGACCGAGCTTGGTGTAGACCTCGCCGGCATAACCGCCCTTGTAGAAGCGCTTGAAGCCATTCACCACGTCCTTGCCGCCGGGATAATTCGGCGCAATCACGAAGACATTCTTATAACCCTTGTCGTTCATGTTTTTGCCGGTCGCCTCGGAGTAGCTGTCGCTGACCCAGGCCGCGGCAAAAAACAACGGATTGCATCGTTCGCCGGCCAGGTCCGATGGTCCGGTATTGGTGCTGATGAGATAGGTCTGCGCCTGGAACACCGGCTGTTCGATGGCCTGCATGATGTTCTGGAAGACGACGCCAGTGACGAAATCGACCTTGTCGCGCTTGGTCATCTTGTCAGCCAGCTGCTTTGCGACATCCGGTTTCTGCTGGTCGTCCTCGACGATCAACTCGACCGGCAGGCCACCCACCTTGCCGCCGGTATGTTCGAGCGCCAGGTTGAAGCCGTCGCGAATCGCGGCGCCCAGTACGCCACCTGGGCCCGACAGGGTGCTGATGAAGCCGATTTTAATTTTGTCGGCCGCCTGGGCCGGCAAGGTCAAGGCTCCCAGTAACGCGAGCCACAGTAACTGTTTTTTCATGCTTTCCTCCTGAAGTGAATTGAATCTTTCATGCAAATCATTACAGCCTGATCCCTATTTCCTGCATTCTTCGATATCGTAATTGCCGAGATCGACCTGTTTGAAACTGACGCGCTCAAACCGCCCACTGTTGCGTTCATGGAAAGGAACCAGGGCATCCATGCCGATCTTGGTGATGGTGCCGCCTTTGCCATCCACATTGAGGTTCACCATCGGATTCAGGATGTGCCCTTCTTCCCTCGGCAGGATGAGCAGGTCGGCATCGGCATTAAAACGGGTCGTCAGGGCCCAGTCAACATCGATCGGATCGAAAATATTCACGTCGGTATCGACCACGACCACGCGTTGCAAGGATTTGAAAGCTTTGAACGTTGCACGGATGACTTCCTGGCCGAGACCGGTACGGGTGTTCTCCACCTGCACCACCGCCTCGTAGAAGCCGCAGCCACCCGGCGGCAGGAACACCGCCCGCACTTCGGGGATCTGGCCGTTGACGGCGCGAAAAATTGCCGCCTCGGCAGTAAAGCCGACGGCATTCCAGACTTCCTGCCCGGACAGCAGGGTATGAAATACCGGTTTTTCGCGGCGCGTGATGGCCTTGACCCGCATTACCCAGCGCCTGGCACGCTCGCCGTAATAACCCGTGACCTCGCCGAATGGCGCCTCGTCTTCGCGAACGCCGGGAAGGATTTCCGCTTCGATGACCCATTGGGCATCGGCGTATGCGGGTACATCAACACTCTGCGCCTGCATCATGTCGATCGGGCGGCCGATCAGATGATGGGCAATCGATCCCTTGCCGTCGCCGAGCCGGGGCAGGCAGGAAACGAACCAGGGTGCCAGGCCGAGCCCGTTGTTGATGGTCACGGGAAGAACCTCTCCGCGCTGTTCGGCGATCTCGACATATTCACCCAGGTGACGACCGGGATCGATGAGGAAGGAGAAGCGGTCGTGCCGGGTCACCATCAGGCGGTGAATCGACACATTCGGCTGGCCGGTGGCGGGATTGCGCGCAATCACCAGTGATGAGTCAATATACTTGCCACCATCCTTCAGGGCATGGACGGGTATCGGCAGCTGGGCCAGATTCACCGTCTGCTCTACAACCTGGTTGGCCGGCCCGTGCTTCAGCAGAGGCGACTGCAGAGCCAGCTTGTCGTTTTGCCAGGCGCCAATCGCATCGGCGATGACGAAAGGCACTTGCTGCGGCGCCATGCCGAAGAGCGATCCGACAATTGCGCGATTCCACAACAAGCCAACCAGGACCGGGTGGGCGCTGCCCCTGACGCGTTCGAAGAGCACGCAGCGCGAGCCTTCGAAACGCTTGGCGATACCCGCCAGCTCATGCTGCGGATCCACTTCGGTTTTGACGCGCAGCAGATTGCCCGTTGCTTCCAGATGGTCGATGCAGGCACCCAGATCCACCAGACGCCGTGCCGTTGTATCTGAGATTGCCGCTGTTGCCTGCGTTTCACTCATGCTGCCTGGTACCTCCCTCGCAAGAACTGCCGGATCAAATCAGATCATATTGTCCCGTGGGACGCGGATCGGGAGCACACACCACGCAATTTCTACCCGCTCTCTTCGCCGAATAGACTGCAGCCTCGGAGCGACTAACCAGAGCTAGTGCATCCGCGTCTTCAGGCGCCAGTGTTGCGATGCCTATGCTTACCTTGATGCTGATTTTATCATTGCCGGTGTCGAGCAAAATCTGGCCCACGCTCTCCCGGATTCTCTGCGCCAGGCTGGCAGCTTCAGCGGTTGATGTTTCCGGCATGATGACGGCGAATTCTTCGCCGCCATATCTGCCGAAGAAGTCGGTGCCGCGCAGGACGCTCTGTGTTGCCTGGGCAACCTGCTTGAGGACCTCGTCTCCCCATTGAGATCCGAACTGGTCATTGATTTCCCTGAAGCGGTCCAGGTCCAGCATCAGCAGCGACAAGGGACGGTCATAGCGTTGCGCACGCAGCACTTCGCTGGTGGCAAAGTGCAGCAGACTGCGGCGATTGGCCACATTGGTGAGGGCATCGGCGGGCGCCTCGCTGATAAGTTTCAAATGGTTTTCTTCGACAAGCCGGAAATAAGCCAGAGCCTGCATGGCGACGACCATCATGAACAGCGTCAGGGTCAATGCCACCAGACATGCATAAGTCGCATATTCGCGGGAGGGCAAGAGCATGTCCTCCATGTCGGCGGCGACCACGGTGACCAGGGGATAATCCTGGATAGCCGCATAACTGAGCAAACTTTCACCGCCCTCGGCATCCCCGGCCTTGATGATGTCGCCACGCGGCTTTTCCTTGATCAGGGTACTGATCAGCGCACCTGTCGGGATTGATTTGCCGATCATGTTTTCCAGCAAGGGGGCCCTGGCCATCAGGGTGCCATCTTGACGGAGCAAGGTGATCGTACCATTGGGCTTGTCGCGGGTGCTCTCGAATAACTCGCCAAAGGTATGCAGTGAAACAATCCCGGCGATCACGGACATGCCATGCGGCTTGCTGCGAAGCGGGAGGGAGATCGGGACGACCCAGCGCTTGAGCACTGGCGTCAGAAAAGGCGCGCCGATGAAAACCTTCCCTTCCTTCTGGGTGCTTGCCGCAAGGAAGAAATCGTTTTGCGCCACATTGCCCAGGGGCGCATCGGATTTAGACTGGGGGAAATAGATGCCGCCATTTTCATCGTAGAGACGAATATCGATCTGCTGTTTGGTCTTCTCGCGGAATGCAGCCAGCATGTGCGAAAAATCTTCATCAAAGCGCAAGTCGCTTTCGGGATTCTTGCTGCTCCACTGGTCGGCATTGCCGAGGAAAACCTCGATGACCTTGAAATAGTTCTGCACTTGCAGGGAGACCACGTTGTTGACTCTGTCGAGTACCTGCCGTCTCTCCTCGACAAGAGCTTGGCGCTTGTCCAGAACCAGAAAAGCCGTGATTGACCATACGGCCAGGATTCCGAGCAGGGCAGATGCGAGGACCAGAGCGGCAGTTTTTTTGGCCCTGCGCCTTCCCGTGGTCGGCCAAAGTGTGCTGATGCGCATGGAGCGGAACCCTATCGACAGGCCGCCGATATTACAGGATCGACCCCGATAAAGGAATGAGACTGGCAGAACGCCTATGCAACCGGCCTACTACCCTGGCATCAACTGCGGGCACTGGTGCCCGCCCCTGTTTCTGGGGTGCTAGCACCCTAAAATCAACTTCGGGCACTAGACGTTGATGTCGATGACGATGCCCATCGTCTGCCCTCGCTGGTAGAGGACGGGTTGCCTTTCGGGGGCATCACCCTGGGTGCGTTTTTTCTTGTTTTTCTGATGGGCCTTACCCTGCTTGGCCTTGTCGTCTTGCCGCAAGCTGACCTTCAACACACCCATGCTGGAAATTGCCGAGTCGATCGCCATATCTCGCTCCGTTCGTGCCGCGAAACAGCTACACCTGCCGGACAACTATGTCGATGCTGCCAAGAGCGCCTGCTGATTGGGGTTTACGGCAGTTACGCGGGGAAGCTTGAGGCAGCGTCTTACATCTGTTTGAACAAATGCGAAAACGGCCGGCTGACGATGAGGTTTTCCTTGCGGCCCCTGACCTTGACGCTGGCCTGTCCATGCATGTCGCGTGTCACCGTATCTATCGCGAGGGCATTCACCACGGTTGAACGGTGGATCTGCCAGAATTTTTCCGGATCGAGCCCAACGATCAATTCCTTGATCGGCGTCCGGATCAGGGCATCGAGTTCCTTTGTCGCCACCAGCGTGTATTTTTCGTCGGATTGAAAAAACAGCACCTCATCCACCGGGATCAGACGCAAATTGCTGCCGATGCTGGCCTTGATCCACTTCAAACGTTCCCGCGGCGGATCCAGTTTCGCGGCGAGTTGCGCCAGGAGTGCTTCGAGATTCGCGACGGGCGGGCTTGCCGCGGCCTTGGCCAGGCGTTCCTGAACGCGCGTGATGGTTGCCGCCAGGCGTTCGTCGCTATAGGGCTTGAGCACGTAGTCGATGGCACCGGTCTCGAAGGCCTCGATGGCGTATTGGTCGAAGGCGGTCACAAACACGATGTGGCAGGGCAAGTCGTGCTCGCGCGCCACCTGCCGGGCCACTTCAACGCCGCTCATTTCCGGCATCTGAATATCGAGGAAGGCCAGCGTCGGGCGATACGCCAGAATTGCCGCCAGAGCGGTTTCCCCATCGGCGGCTTCGGCCTGAATCTGCAGATCGGGCCAAAGCTTGCCGAGTTTGGCCTTGAGTTGCGCGCGAAGGATGGGTTCATCTTCGGCGATCACCGCCGACACGGCTTGAGCTTCAGTGTGCTTCATCATTGTTTCCCGCAGAGTTGCCCGTCTTTTCCATGTTGCGAGTTTTGCGCTTGCGAACGACCCAATAGACCAGCAAGCCCAGCAGGATCAGTGGCGCCAAGGCCGGGAAAATGGAAATTAGGATCACCATCGGGATGAATATCAGCAATCCCGCGAACAAAACCCCGAGGCCGTAAATCAGCGCCACGATGCCAAACAGCATCAGGGCGACGGCAGCAAATACTGCCAGTAGCCCCAGCGAACTGAGCGCCATGCCTTCGATCCCATGAAGCTCCAGGTTGCCGAGCTGAATGGGAACTGCGCCTGCGAATATGGCTGCAAGCGCTATCCCGAATGCAACAGCCAGCAGCACCATGAGCGCGATGAATGTGGATGAGATGATCTTGCCCCAGACCGCATGCGTTCTGGCCAGGACCGACCAGAGCTTTGCGCCCCTCCTTGGTGCGGCAGGTGGCGTTGCCAGATCCTGTTGCTCTGCCGACGGTAAGGCTTCGGACGACGAAGGCAGTATTGCGGTTGCCGGTATTTCTATTGTGGCCACTACGCCGCGCGGCGGGTTGTCCGAGATGCTGAAGCTTGCCGTGGTGCCATACAAAGCCGCGAGCCGCTCGCGCAAATTCGTCAGGCCGACGCCGCCGCCCAATACCTCCTCGCCTTGTTTGAAACCGCGCCCGGTATCCTTGACGCTCACTGATAGTCTGCCGTCCTTCACGCTGGCGATGATGTCGATCTGTCCGCCTTCGCGCTGAGGCTCCAGGCCGTGCTTAATCGCGTTCTCCACCAGCGAAGGCAGCATCAGCGGCGGGAAGGCCAGCGTCTTGGCCGCCGCGTCGACCGCTACCGTGAAACTGAGCCGTTCTCCCATGCGCATCTTGAGGATGTTCAGGTAAGCCTGGACCAATTCCACTTCCTGCCCAACGGTTGAAACGTTTTCACGCATCTTGGGCAAGGCTGCACGCAGATACTGAATCAGGTGTCCAACCATGGCATGGGCGGCGACCGGGTCCACTTCGGTCAATGCCTGGACATTGGCCAGCGTGTTGTAGAGAAAATGCGGTTCGACCTGGGCCTGCAGGGCTTGCAGTTTGGCTTCGGTGATTTGCCGATTGACGTTGTGGTGTTCGGCTTCGATCTTCTTGACCTCCGCCAGGTCTTGCGAGCTTCGCGCCCGATCGATGAAGAACTTGGCTACCAGGGCCATCATGAACAAGGGTACGAACAGCAGAATCAGCGAGGCGCCGATGCCGATGTGCACCAGGTCGCTGGCTACCTTGTTGTGAATGTCCTTTCGCAATTCTTCTGGCAACTGAGCAGGCGATGGCGGTGGCCGCTGCGATGATTGCGGCTTGACGTTCCCCGCAGCATCGGCTGACGGTTGATCCTTGCTGGGAATGATGTCGATCGGGATGTCGCCATCCTTGAGTTTTGCCAGAGCCTGGTCGCGCTTTTTCTTGGCTTTTTCCTCGGCATTTCTGGCGGACTTGAGCGCTTGATCGAGCGAGTCTGGCCATTCTTCCACGGGAACCTTGGCATCTTTCAGCGCCTGCCTGACTTCCTGCTGTTTTTCCTCGATCTTCTCGCGTGCTTCAACGGCCGCGTCGTAGGCTTCCTGGGCCGCCTCGCGGGCGGCTTCGCGGAGGGCGCGGCGGGCTTCGCGGAGCGCCTCACGTTGCGGCGAGTCAGCGCCGCCGAGTTCGTTATCAATTTCCTTGCGCGCCCGGGCAATCTCGCGAATCGCCCGATCCAGTTCGGCTTTGTGGGCGGGGTCCTGGCTGCGCTGGTGGATCGCTGTCACCGCTTCTTCGGCCACTCCCAGCACGCTCTTGCCGAATGAAGAATCGATCTCGCGCTGGATTGCGCGTTTTTGCTCCGGCGTGTCCCCGCTGCCCTGCAACTGTATGACCTTGAACGGCGTGGTGAACAAGCCAAGCAGCGCCAGGGCGGTCAGGCCGACCAGGATCAGCGCCCACCAGGGCGTGCGATGCAGAAAACTGCTCAGGGCTGCAAACATGTCTTATCCGTATCCATGGCGAGAATTATCACATTGACAAGTGCCCGCTTCTGTTTCTAGGGTGCCAGTGCCCGCTTCTGTTTCTAGGGTACTAGCCTATGCTTCCCCATGGCGGCCGGCAAGCGACCCAGGATGGAATGCGGATTCGGCGGTTTGAACGAGCAAACGGATTTCAATAGGCGTAAGATGTTGCCGTACGCAGAGGGCAATGCTCGAAATTTGCAGAGGGAGAATAAACCATGGCGATCAATGCAGTGTCCACCAGTGCTGGCGCAGCTACCCAATTGACCCGCTCGCAACAGCAACCGAATCAGGCTCAACCCGTTGCCCAGGCAAAGCACGCGCAGCCCAAAGAAGCGGCTGCGCCCACCCAACAGCCCCAGCCCGTCGTCAATGCCCAAGGGCAAATGATCGGCCAGAGGATCAATACCAAGGCATAAAGGCTTTGCGGCATTGATCGCGACGCTGTTTCAACGCGGTCAGCCATTGCCGCCACCCGGCCGCTCAGTTGGACGATTCGCTGGACAATTTGCCGGACAACTCTCGGAAGACTCCCTTGGCAAAAAAACCACCGGATGAATGGCTTAAGCTCGGCAACAACCTGGCCTACTGGTACCCCGACAACAGCGGTTTCGATGTCCTGAACAGCAAGTTTGTCTGCTCAAGGTGCAAGTCAGAAAGTCTTTTTGAGCTGGCTTGCCGTTGCGGCGACAATCACTGGTATCTCGGCAGCGGCATGGGGCAACCCAGCATCGTCTGCCAAGCCTGTCAGGACGCGCTGAAATCCTGGTCCTGTCCGCGCTGCGGTGCCAGCCAGTCGATCTGGAAAGCCTTTTACGTGAATTTGACCCGCTACACGCTGCAGAAACGGGAAGACGTTCCGCGCCACCTGTACCGGATCGCCTGAAGCTACAAGCTGCAACTCGGCCTGCGGCTCAGGCCATCAAATCCTTGAGCAGTCCATCGACTTCCTTTTGCGACATGCGTTGCTCTTCGGTTGGTCCGCCGCCCTCGACCACGATGATGGCGCCAACCAGGGCTTTCATCGCTTTGCGTAGGGCCTGGCCGGCAAGGTCCTGGAATTCCTGGGCGACAATGATATTGGTCAGGTGACCGCTGATGTCGCGCAAGGCTTCGTCAAGCTCCTTGCGGTTCCAGTCCTTGCCCAGGGTGTCGCGCGCGGCGACCACCAGCTGCTTGGCGCTTTCGGCTTCGAGCAGGGACTTGTTGGCGGCATCCGCCGTCATGCGCTCGACACTGCCCAGAATCGCCGAAACTTCCTTGGGGTTGCCCGCCGTGTTCTTGCCCAAGCCCTTGGCGGCCTTGTTCAATTCCTTGGCCAGAGACTTGAGTTCGGTCAATACCTGGCCGGTTGCTTGCGCCGGCTTCTTCGCCAATGCGCTGCGCGTGCCGGTTTTTTTTGCCACGTTCTTCCTTGCTACGTGCTGCGGGGCAGGTTTCGCGCCCTTTTTCGCCGTGCTCATGTGACCCCCTGAAGTTTGCTTTCCGAATCCAATTACCGCCAGTATAGGAGGAGTTCCAGGGTAAAAATAGACTAAACGGGGATTTCCGGCTTTGTTCCGGACAATGCGACAGTCGAAACAAGCTCAGTATTTTGGTCAGCACCTCATCTGAACCAGTCCCATATTTCGGAGCAAAAAATGATTATCGAGTCGGTGGAGCTTGTCGCTCTGCCCAATGCACCTTCCTATCAAAACAAGATCTACCGGGCGCATCTGGACACGGGCGAAGCGATCGACCTGTTCCAGCAGCATTGGGATGTATTGCTGCCGCCCGAATCGCTGGTGGGGCTGACTCCGGAGCAAGCGCGCAAGAAGCGCAACGACAAGATGCTGGCGGTAGCCGAGGGCTACCATTGAAACTCAATCGACGATTTTGTTGATCGGTAGTTCTATGATGCCGCGCGCACCGACTTCATAAAGGCGCGGGATCAATTCGCGCACGAGTTTTTCCTCAACCACGGTACTCAGTTCCACCCAGTCCTGATCGGCCAGCGTCGACACTGTCGGCGTCGCCAGTGCCGGCAAAATCCTGAGCACTTCCCCGACCCGCGCCTGGGGCACATTCATCGAGAGCAGCACGCGTGTTGCGGCGGCAATGGCGCCTTTCAGCATCATCAACAGGCGCTCGATCTTGGCGGCTTTCCAGTTTTGTTTGAGCGCTTCGTGGCAGGCGATGAAGCGTGGCGTGCTTTCCAGCACTACATGCATGACCTTGAGGTGGTTGGCACGCAATGATGACCCGGTTTCCGAGACATCGACGATCGCATCGGCCAGGATGGGCGGCTTGACTTCGGTGGCGCCCCAGGAAAATTCCACTTGGGCGTTGATCTTGTGCTGCGCCAGAAAGCGCCGGGTCATGCCCACTGCCTCGGTGGCGATGCGGCGTCCTTCCAGATCCTGCACCGTGCGGAAAGGCGAATCCTCCTTTGCCGCCATGACCCAGCGCACCACACCATAATTCGGCCAGGGCGCCTTGAGGTCGGCGAGTTCGGCGACGTCTTCGCCGTTCTCCCTGATCCAGTCGAGCCCGGTAATGGCGCAGTCGAGGATACCCTGACCGACATAGCGTGACATCTCCTGCGGACGGATCAGGATGCATTCGATTTCAGGGTCATCGATGTCCGGGTAGTAGGAACGTCCGGAAATGCGCAGGTCGTAACCGGCGCGCACGAACAGCTTCTGCGTGGTTTCCTGCAGACTGCCCTTGGGGATGCCGAGGCGCAGTTTGTTCTGGGTCATTTGTTTACTCCACTGCTGTCAATAAGTGCGCCGTTGCGTGCGGCGATCACCTCGGCAATCATCGACAAGGCGATTTCCGGCGGCGTGTGGCTGCCGATCGGAATGCCGGCCGGGGCTCGCAAACGGGCAATCTGTTCCGGTGTCAGGTCGAACAGGGCGAGGCGCACCCGGCGCGAAGCGTTGGTTTTTTTCGAGCCGAGTGCGCCGATGTAGAAAGCCGGCGATTTCAGGGCCTCGAGCAGTGCCATGTCGTCGACTTTCGGATCATGCGCGGTAGTGACGATGGCGGTATGCGCATCGACGCCGAGGTCCTTGATCGCATCATCGGGCATGCCGTCGAGCAGACTGGCGCCGTCGACATCCCACTGCACCCGGTATTCCTCGCGCGGATCGGTGACGAACACGCTGAAGTCGAGCATCTGCCCCATCTGTGCGAGATAGCGCGCCAGATGGCTGGCACCGACCAGCACCAGGCGCCAGCGCGGACCATGCACATTCGCCAGCAGTTTGCCGTCAAAGCAGAATTGCGCGTCTGCACCGGCCGGGGCGACAGTCGCTGTGCCGCTGGCAAGATCCAGGCTACGCACGGCGCGGCGGCGCTGGCCGATCTCCGCGACCACCTGGGCGATGCCGGCCACGTCCTGGATCGGTTCTACCACCAGACGCAGATTGCCACCGCAGGGTAGGCCGAAGCGACGTGCTTCGTCGGCGGTGACGCCATAGCCTGTCAGGTAAGGCAGATCTGGAAAATCCTGATCGATGCGGGCTACCAGGTGCTCTTCGATACAGCCACCCGAGACCGAGCCGAAGAAGCGTCCATCCTCGCGCACGGCCAGCAGCGATCCGACCGGACGGGGCGATGAGCCCCAGGTTTCCACCACGGTCACCAGAGCGACACGCTGCCCTTCCTGCAGCCAGGAAAGCGCAGTTCCCAAAACCTCGGCATCAGTTGAGTTGATGGTCATAGAATCCCAATAGGCATGCAGCGCCAAGCGGGGCGGATATTACACGCGATGCCGGGTTTGTGCGAACCGCACCGAACCAGGCCAATAAGCCAGCGCGGTGTCGAGTTATTTCGTCCAGCCAGGCTTGACCCCGGGCATGACTGCGCCTTGTCCGCGCACCGGCAGTACCGGCAATGCAAAGCCCTGATTGAAGGCAGCGCGGGCGACGATGGTGAACTTCATTCCCCACCCACCAGCAGTGGCGAGCAGGCCAGCCAGCGGCAACAGCCAGGTCATGTCATGGAAGATAAAGATCACGGCCACCAGCATCATCTCCGGCATGGTCTGCGACAGCAGTTCGAAACGTCCGCCGAAACTGCGCAGGACCTGCAGGGCTTGCTTCGGTGCACCCTGGGTTTCGAGTGCACCGAAATACCAGCGCCAGCTGAGGCGGCGCATTGCCAGAGCAGCCAACAGCGTGCCGGCGAACCAGCCCGGTGCAGGATTGCCGGGAATAATTACGGCTAGCAGTGACGCGAGACCCACGCCTTCGACCAAGCCGGTGCTGATGATGAGCGGCATGATCTTGGGCTCTCGCCAGGCCGGAATCCCCTTGGACGCCAGCAGGATACGCCCCTGGCAATAGAGGAACACCAGCCCGAAGAAAGCGGCGACCCAGGCGAAAGTGCCGCCGCCCTGCCACACCGCGACCGCGCCGGGGGCGAACATCAGGGGTGCAGCCATGCCTTCGCGCGTCATCCAGGAAGTCTGCGGATGCAGGAACACGTTGAGTGCCCGCCACGGCCGGCCAATCTCGAGCCAGACGCAAGTGAGGCCGAGCGCCACCAGAGCCATGGCGATCAGCGCCGTGATCCGGTAGCTGTCTTGCGCCGCCAGCGTGGCGACAAACAGCAGCCCGGTGCCGGAGCCGCCGCACATGAAGTTGGCCGCGGCACGCGCGTCCCAGTTGGTCTGATGCCAGGGCGTCACTTTCATACCATCCCTCCAACTCCCTCCCCGCGGAAGGGAGTGATTGTCGTTCGCCGCTGCGCGGCTCCACATGCTGTCTGTGCCGCCCTGGAGGCGGCTCGGCGGACGGCACTCATTTTTTATCCCAGATGTAATAGAAGCCCGGGTCGGTGCCCAGTTCTTCGTGCATGCGGAAGTGCGCCGTCTCGTCGAGCAGTTTGGAGACATTGCTGTTCGGATCGTCCTTGTCGCCGAACGCCAGCACACCCGCAATGCAGGCGTTGACACAGGCCGGCGTCACTTCGGCATCGACGCCGGGCGTGAGTCCCTTTTCCTTGGCAATATCGACCCGGTCCATGCAGAAAGTGCATTTGGTTGCCACCGACATACGCTTTTCGTCGTAGCGCGCATGCTCCGATGCCATCTCCTGGCCGGCATAGGCGAACTCGCTGCGGTTGGTGATGTAGCGTGCTTGGTAGGGACAGGCGACGGCGCAGTAGCCGCAGCCGATACAGATGTCGTAGTCGATTTCGACCAGGCCGTCGTTGCGCTGGTAGGTGGCGGTGGTCGGGCACACATGCATGCAGGGTGGATTGGCACAGTGCTGGCAGCCGACCGGCACGAAGCTGCGGCGCACGTCGGGATACTCGCCCGATTCGATGTCGAGCACATTGCGCCACTGCACGTTCACCGGCGTCGCATTGACTTGACGGCAGGAGGCGGTGCAGGTCTGGCAGCCGACGCAGCGGCGCAGGTCGGCAGTCATGATGTAGCGGGTCATCTCAGTCCTCCTGATGGGCCGCCCCGAAAGAGGACTGCGCCCCCTCGGGGGGCAGCGCACGAAGTAAGCGTGGGGGCCCTCATTCCTTTGCTCCCGTCTTGCAGACGCCAACTGATGCAGTGTCGGCCTTGACGCAGCACCTGTCCGCGTCCGGATGAATGGTTTCGGCGTGTTTTATTGGACTCATCGTCTCCTCCGATACAGCCGAGCTTATGATACAGAATTTTGACTGGCATAACATCATTTTGTATCAAAATAATAGCCTAGCGAGGTCCTTGCAACAAGGTCGAATAATCGGCCGATGTTGACGCAGGTCAATAGATCAAGCGATACACTTTTGGCAGATTATTGGTATAAAGTTGTATCCATTCTCGAATCAGGCCTTCGACCCCATGATCCCAGGACAAACTGCACAATCCGCACAATCCGCCCAACTCGCGATGCGGCCCCAGGGCAATGCCGCAGCAATCAGCGCCATCTTTGACCAGGCCGCGGGTTCGGGCCGTAGCGTTCTGAATCGCCCGGAGCTTGAGCGGCTGCTGGCACACACGGGCATCCAGTCGAACTTTGGCGTTGCGCAACCTGCACAAGCGGCCGTCGGGGGCATCGCCGACCTGCGTATCAGTCTGAACCGGACCCGGGAGTTTGGCATGGTGTTGAGTGCCGGCTTCGGCGGTGTCGATGGCGAGCTCGACGAAACCAATTTCAGGAAAGACCGGGCCACAGTCCATGCCGCGGTCGAACTCACTGACGCGGCCGATTTTCTCGCCTTGTTCCGGCGCACCCTGGTTTATCAGAAACTCTGCGCGCTTTCCCGGCGCCATGGCCAGGTGAAGCCCGATGCACAACTCGAGGATTGTTTCGGTCGCCTGATAGAACTGGGCAGACATGATTCAAACCCCAATCCGACAGAAAAATTTGTCCTTCAAAGCCTGGAACTCAATCCGGTGGAATGTGCCGGGCAACTGTCCGTCCGCGATGCCCGCTGCGAGTTTGGTGCGCCGCCGGCCAGGCGTCTCGCACGGCCCATTCCCAAGATCGACAAGCTGTTGCACCCCAAGTCCATCGGCATTATCGGCGTGTCCGGCAGCGGCATGAACTTCGGCCGCATAATTTTGCGCAACCTCATGGGCAGTGGCTACCCCAAGGAGCAACTGCTCATCATCCGTCCCGACGAAAGCGAAATCGACGGCATCAGGTGCGTGCCCAACCTCAAGGCGTTGGAGCAAAAGCTTGACCTCCTGATCGTCGCGGTGGCCGCCAATGTCGTGTATGGCCTGGTCGACGAGATCATTGCGACGAACTCTGTCGAATCGGTGATACTGACCCCGGGCAGCCTCGGCGAAACGCGCAAGAGCCGCGAACCCGCTTCCGCCATGGTGGCGCGCATCAATGCCGCACATGGCAGCATTGCCGACGGCGGGCCGATTTTCATCGGCGCCAACTGCCTGGGCGTGGTGTCGCATCCAGGCGGCTACGACTCCTGGTTCATCCCGCTCGAGAGACTGCCCAAGCCGCAAAAGAAGCCCGAGCGCAACTCGGTCCTGATCAGCCAGAGCGGTGCCTTCATGATCTCGCGCCTGTCGCAAAACCCCTGGCTCGACCCACTCTACATGATGGCCCTGGGCAACCAGACCGATCTGACCCACGGCGATCTGCTGAGCTTCTTTGCCGAGCGCCCCGAAATCGAGACCATCGGCATTTACGTCGAAGGCTTCAAGGATGGCGATGGTCTGGACTTCGCCAAAGCCGCGCGCAAAGCGCTGCTCAACGGCAAGCAGGTCGTGGTCTACAAGTCAGGGCGCAGCGTGCCCGGCGTCAATGGCGTGATGGGCCACACCGCCTCGATCGCCGGCGACTATACCCTGTTCGAATCGGTGGTACGCCAAGCCGGCGCCATTGTCGTCGAGGATTTCAGCGC